>NZ_CP042913.1:2290306-2629500 GCF_008065115.1 Bythopirellula goksoeyrii
GTCCTTACCAGAAAACCGATTGCCCCGACCGAAGCAGAAGCTGCTAGCAATCCCCGCGCGCGAAGTGCAAAGATGCGAGTCGCGGAGCGAGTGCTTTCCTAAACATGTTTTGCGAAACCGCTTCGAGAGTTACCTCACCGGCGGAAAATCACTTGGTGAATATCCTACCGGCTTGGAAGCAGTCTCCGCAGGGAAATTCTGTGGCTGCGGAATCATCGACTGAGCCCCCGTCGAGGGATAGTTGGTAGCAGCTGACTGCGAAGGTGGATACATCGGAGTCGGAAGGATATGGTCGTTCGACGCTGGAGCACGCACCGTCGTCGAGGGCATGGAAACCTGAATTCCGTTGCTCAGCTGAGAAACTTGCTCCACTCTGTTGGGAACCGGAACGTTTAGTCCGGCCAGCAAAGTTTTGGCCTCTTCGAACTGAGGGTTCTCTGCCAGTGCTAAGTTCAAATAGGAAACAGCCTCGGCTGACCGTCCTCGTTGCTGAAGCAACACGGCCATATTGTAGTTCGCCACGGCAGGTTTGTAGACGGCCATCATATGCTTAGATGCCAAATCGGGCCGATTCTTCTCAATCCATACTTTGGCGATATTGTTGCGATAGAGTTCCTTGTCAGGTCGCATTCTTACTGCCTGGTCTAGGAGTTGCAGACTCGCGTCCAATTGACCATTGCGGGCGTGACAAAGTGCCAGGTCGTTTAGCGGTTTGGCATCTTGCGGATTCTCTTTTACCAGCTGCTGATAGATTTGCATCGCAACCTGCAAGTTGCCTTCGCGATCTTCTAGTCGCGCCAAGCCCAATAGACACTCGGTGTTCTTCGGTTCCATCGAGAGCGCCTTTTGGTAGTGCGCTCTAGCTTGAGACGCATTTCCCCCCTGGTCGCTTAGTTGGGCCATGGAAAGATACAAAGCGGCCGAAGGAGGTCCACTGCCAAATTGGAATGAGATGGGATCGCTTTTGGTGCGGTCATCAAGCGATGACTTTTTGGGGCTTTTTGATTTAAAAGGAGCTGTGACTTTGTCAGTCCAGCTTGTCTGAGCAACTGGTGCCGTCGTCAGATTGGGAGTCGAGGCTTTCTTTGATCCAGGAAATCCTGGAGTAGAACAGCCTATCGACAAGGCAATGAGAGTACAACTAATTTTCCAACTCGATCGCATGACTCCACCCTCCTTGGTGAAAGTTTCGATCCAATTCGATAAGAATTCGCAATAAGATCGTTGGCCGTGGTTCGAGCTAAAACTAAATACTCAAACCACGGCGCGGCATTCAAACAGTTACTGAGTAGTCGAACTCGAACTTCCTGACCCACTCGCAGCAGGCAGAATTGGAGCAGGTTGGTTCGTTTGAAATCCAACAAACACATTATCAACGGCGCCGGCAGGATGACCTTCCGACACAATATGCGTATCATTGACCATGACTGGTTCAGAAACAGAACTCTGGTTCGAAGCCCAGCTATGCACTGCCGCAATTCGACTCGCTGTCGTCGACTCATCCTCGCCACGTTGCACGTAAATCGAACGATAGTCCTGCGGTGCTTGAGTGAGGACCCACTTGGCTTTCAACTTGCCAGCTTTGGTCAGCTCGTTTGTATCGGGATCAAAATGGTAATCCCCAAGCAGATTCTGTCTCCGCCAACCGTTGGCAATCATCGCCGAATAGGCATTGTTCACAGCGCATCGCGCGGGCGGAATGTAGTAGCGAGGCCAGTTTGAATTGGCACAGTATCCGGCAACGTACAACTCACAAAGTGTTCTCCCATGACATGGGTGGCATTGAGCTTGGCCACCTTGACATTGAGCTTGTAAGCTCGTCGCAGAAATGATCAGTGAGCAAGTAATCGAAAGTATTCCTAGCAATTTCATCGTCAGGGTCCAACGTGTTGTGCGAGGGTTTACCACCAGTTTTGTAGCAAACTAGAGGTTTGGAGTTTCCTGTTACTCCTAGTGGTCACCTTGCGGGGTGGTAAACCAATAGGCAGTCAGCACCGCAGCCTTTGCGGCACCCATCGTCACTATCGACCCATAATAGAGAGAAGCTGCGGAACTTCTGTAGGAACCCGGATTTTTTGCCAGGCTTGCCTATTGTGTTTTGGGCTGCCCTAGGTCGGGTTCATCGACGGGAACAGCTCGTTGATCATGGTGATAGCAGCTGGGCCTACTAGCACCACGAAGATGGCTGGGAAGATGAACAAGACGAGCGGGAAAATGAGTTTCACCGCTGTTTTTGCAGCCTTTTCCTCCGCCATCTGCCGACGACGTGTCCGCATCGAATCACTTTGGACGCGCAGAGCCTGAGCCACACTAGAGCCAAATTTATCGGCCTGGATCAAGATTGCTGCCAATGCCTTCAGATCATCGACCCCGGTACGAGCCCCCAGGTCATGGAGGACCTCGTTGCGGGCACGCCCCATTTGGAGTTGCAGATTACAGAGACCAAATTCCTCGGCAATGATCCGGTACGCTTTCTTCATTTCCTCAGCCACTTTCCGCATGGCCTGATCGAGTCCTAAACCGGCCTCAACGCAAACGACCATCAGGTCGAGCGCATCCGGAAGACCGTAGAAGATGTTATCTTGTCGGCTCTTGGTAACGAACCAGATAACGATTTCGGGCAAGAAGAACATCACCAATCCGATGGCAGCGGAGTAAGTGAGCGAATCGATATTAAGGCCTCTCGTGAAGACCATCGCACCACCGCCTACGAGAAAACCAACCACTAGCCCGATCATTTTCAGAGCCCAAAAGCCTTCAGCGGCTTTAGGGCCGCGAAAACCAGCTTGGTTGAGTTTCATGCGGGTCTTACTGATGTCTTCAGTCGACTTCGGCTGAAGTGGCTTGGAAAGCGCAGGGGATGCCATCGACAACACCCGCGACATCGCGCCGTTCTTCTCCTTTTTATCTTGCAGCAAGTCAGCCTTGCGGCTGTTTGGATCGCGCATCTCCTTGAGTCGCTCTTCAGCGCGTGGTTTTCCACCCGCCAAGATTTCAAGTAACCACCAAATCACAGCGGCAGTACAGCCGATGATCGAGAGGTGCAGGACCAATGGAGAATCAAATAGACTCGATGCGAGCAAACTCATATCAGACTCGGATGTTAACGATCTTGCGAATTGCCAATGCACCCAACAACTGCATCACGATGCCTCCAACAAGCATTTTCTTACCAAGCTCGTCGGTAAACAGGAGTGATAGATAGTCGGGATTCATGCGATACACGGTAATAAACAACAGCGGCGGTAACGCCAAGAGAACGATGCCGGACAGGCGACCTTCGCCAGTAAGTGCCTGAACTTGTCCCCAGATTGCATATCGTTCGCGAATCAGGCGACCGATCTTGTCGAGGATTTCAGCGAGATCACCACCCGTTTGCCTCTGCAATATTACTGCGGTGACAAAGAACTTGAGATCGAGGTTGGGAATCCGATCACACAAATTGGAGAGCGCTTCCTCAAAGGGAAGACCCAAATTCTGTTCCTCAAATACTCGCCCGAATTCTGAAGCAATTGGATCCGACCCTTCTTGCGACACCAGGTGAAACCCAGCGGCAAGACTATGGCCTGCACGCAAGGCTCGGGCAACCAATTCCAGCGCTTCAGGAAGTTGTGCAGCAAATTTTGCAAAACGCCGTTTTCGGCGGAATACTAGCCAAAAGAACGGCAAGGATGCGAAGAAGATGCCCACGACGGGAGCCAACATCACATTGAGTCCCGCCAGGCCTACCATGGAGGCGGAACCTACGCCTAATCCCAAGCAAATCGACAAGAATGCCGCTGTCGACATCGTCACTTCAGCTTGCTCGAACAGTAAGTTCAAATTGAACAAATTGCCAAACGCAGTCTCGAAAGCATTCTTGCCGCGCTCTCTGGAGAGCAACTGGGTCAGTTCCGTCAGACCCGCAGGATCGTTCTTATCTCCCTTACCAGTAATCGAGGAGAGGCGGTCTTCCATCTGCGACACGGACTGGTCGCGAAAAAAGACGGCGATTCCCACGATCAACGCGACGACACCCAGGAATACTGCGCCAATAATTAGGACACTTGGAAGCATGATGGACTCTCAATGCTCTGATGGTGGTTCAACGGTAGTTTGTTTGTCTAGGAAAAATAGCTCACCGGGGTCCCCCTCTCGCCCCCCGGCAAGCACAATTATTTTGGATCAATCGCGAAGCATCATGCGTTCGCGGAAGGCACTGGCTGGGAGTCGTACTCCGTGAGATTCTAGACGAGGAATAAAAGTAGGACGAATTCCCGTAGCTTGGAAGTAACCGGTCGCACGGCCATTGCCGTCGACTCCTTCTTGGTTGTACTGGAAAACATCCTGCATCACGATCGTATCTTGTTCCATGCCGATGATCTCGGTAATGGCTGTCACCTTGCGAGGCCCCCCCGAGAGACGGTTCACCTGCACGATGAGATCCACCGCACTGGCGATTTGAGAACGCATCGCTCGGATCGGCATTTCAAAGCCGGCCATCATGATCATTGTTTCCAACCGAGCGATGGCATCGCGCGGGGTGTTGGCATGGCAGGTGGTAAGCGAACCATCGTGTCCCGTGTTCATCGCTTGCAGCATATCGAGCGTTTCTGGTCCACGGCATTCGCCGATGATGATTCGATCGGGTCGCATACGCAAACAGTTCCGCACCAAGTCGGTCGCCGATATCTTACCCTTGCCTTCGATATTGGGAGGACGGGTTTCCAATCGCACGACATGGCTCTGCTGCAACTGGAGTTCTGCCGCGTCTTCGATCGTTACAATGCGATCTTCATTCGAGATAAAACTCGACAGTGTATTGAGCAGAGTCGTTTTACCAGAGCCCGTACCACCGGAGATGATGATATTCAGTCGAGCCTTCATGGCCCCTTCCAGCAGCATGACCATTTCAGGCGTCATGCTTTTATAGTTCAACAAGTCTTCAAGCTTGAGCGGATTCGAACCAAAACGGCGAATCGTCAAGCTGGGACCGTCCAACGCCAATGGGGGAATGATCGCATTCACACGCGAACCATCCGGTAGGCGGGCATCGCACATGGGACAAACTTCGTCCACACGGCGACCTACTTTCGACACGATTCGATCGATGATTTGCATCAGATGCTTGTCGTCGCGGAACGTGACCTCTGATTTCATCAACTTGCCACCCGATTCCACGAACACATTCTTGGGACCGTTGATCATGATTTCGCTGATCTTCGGTTCTTTAAGGAGCATTTCCAGCGGTCCGAGGCCAAACGTTTCGTCCAAGACCTCTTCGATCAACTTGTCGCGTTCGTTGCGATTGAGAAAGGTGTCTTCCGTGTCACAGAGGTGCTCGACGACCAGGCGAATCTCGCGGCGGAGCACGTCTCCTTGCAATTCGCCGACATGCGACAAGTCGAGTTTATCCACCAACTTGGAGTGAATGCTCTGCTTGAGCTTTTCAAACTCCAGTTTCTTGTCCTCGCCAGCGGGAGGCAAGGTGGTATTGAGTTTGGTCATTGTATGTCGCTCCACGATTGGTAAGTCGGCTCGGGTCGCAATCTCGCATCGAGTCCGTCCGTACGGATCACTCAGATGATCGAAAGTGCTTCAAGCAAAGATAGCTCATTTCCGGTAAGGTTGAGCTAAGAGGAGCAGGTTCATGCCAGCATATTTGGGCATGAGATATAAGATGACGATTGAGCCGTTTGTGACGGCAAGATACCGAGTGTTCTTGGCTTGCTAAGCAAGAGAATGGGTTGAATAATGCGAGTAACCCCACCCCAACGGCGTTTTTTAGGGGCTAATCCTTGCATCAGTAAAACGACCAATAGGGCATCTCAACCCTCGGCTGGCAAGATCGCAATAGTTGCCGTAACCGATATCGCGATCTGCCAGCCACTTTAGAACTTTTCTTTCTCAGACTATTTCGATCGGTCACGTCCGCGCGAAGCTTGGCAAAGGATCATACCTAAAAGGAGTAGTATTTGGCTGGTGGGTTCTGGTAACCCTTCATCGCCTGGATCTCCATTGGGGATACGAGGCCCCACCGTGTCCGTATCTTGAAAGAATAGAAGCTCATCCCCAGCCAAAAACGGTATTGGATCGAAGATGGGAAGTTGGCCAGTATCTATCAGCTGGCCGAATTGAATCTGCATCGCTCGATAGACATCTCCCTGTGGACCCAAATTGGGGTCAGCCAAGTTATCAACCTCGTCAAAATACACGACCCGCACGTGACTCCAGAGCCCAGCGGATGCAAAGGCATCCAGGTCATTTCCCCGATATGAGCCGTCGGTGCCAAAGAATGGATCGGTGCGATCGAAGACCGTTGCTCTAACAGAGACCGGCTGAGAACTTGGCAGAAATCCCTCGAGGGTGAGACCATAAAGGGTCAAATTCGAGCCAGTTGGTGCGTCAGCGCTCAACCGCCAAAGGTTGTCCCAAGTGTCACCGGCTTCATCAAGCCGCCAGCCTGTTCCAAGAGCAGACCCTGCACCAGCAACTCCAGGGGTCCAGAAGACAGTCTGATTGGTAGTTGTCAGATCGGGGGTAAAGTGTGCCGTCACACGCATACCGCCCATATCTTCCCCAGTTGTCATAAAACCCGAGATATCGGTGATTGTGTGCAGTGTACCGGGATTAGATAAGTGACTGACAGTTTGACTGTTGGACTGGCTCACCAACAGAAGGATAAGCGCGAACGACGATATAAGACTTAGGGTGAGAGTTCTCATGAGACACCTCCTAAACGAGAAAGCATTTGAAAGAAGCCTCCATCGCCACTCTAGTTCTCTGCCACGATTAACAAAACTTTCGCGTAGGTAGTTGGACTTTCGCAACCAATAGAACTGCCGTGGCGATAAAGTCAAGAATAGTGCTAGGTCATCGCTGGGTGGCGGTGCCCTGATGTATCTAGCAACTAGAAGAGCTTGAAGGTAATGCATGGCCGAACCTACTTCGTGCCACATGACCACAACATAAATCCGTCGAGAGGAAATCAGAGTAGCGCAAGAGCATGACGAATCGAAAATAACTCGTCAATAACCTGATCGAGGGGACGACAAATTGTCCTGAAGGAAGCCTACAGTTCTCGCATGAGAGCTAGCATATCCTTAGCCCTACATGAGAAAGAGGCGAGAAGTCATGCTAGAACTACTTCGCTGGCCAAAGATTCAGCCAACGACGACTCTTGGAGTCCCTGTCACTTAGTTCGCCTTCTTCGCGAATCTTGCCACAGACGGCGTCGGAGAGCTGTAAGATTGAATTGGTGATACCCGCCTTCGGAGCATGCTGAATCAATGGCACACCGTTGTTGCGTACTTCGATCATCGTCCGGTAGTCATTGGGGATCTGCCAATAGATATCGCGGCCAATCGATTCCCGAGCCTTTTTGAGGCTTATTTGCCCCGAGTCTTGGCCCACTCGGTTGACAACGACCTTGACCTTACTACGCAGTGACTCATCACCATCAAAAGTCATCATCAGGCGGACCACATTTCGCAGGCAAGGCAGATCCAGCTGCGTAACCATCAGGATGTCGTCCGCCATATAGATTGCCTGCATATCGAGCTCACCGAAATACTTCGACAAATCGATCACGATATGCGTAAAGGAGGTCTTTAAGAGCCCAATGACTCGTTGAAGACTGTCAGCAGTGATTTGCTGCACATCCTCGAGTTGCACCGGGCGAGGCAAAAGGTGCAGACCCGACGAGTGTTTTGTAAGTGATTTCTTGAGCAGTGTTAGATCAAGTCGCGAGACGTTTTGCGCCACGTCCGCCAAAGTGTATTCAGGAATCGTATCAAGGAATACGTCGGCATCTCCCAACGCAACATCAAGATCAACCAACACCACAGAGTTGGACTCATCCGCCGCCATGGCACAAGCCATGTTGACTGCAACGCTCGTAGTGCCTACACCACCTGTGGCACCCGCCACTGCAACCACACGGCAACCGACTGCAGCGTTAGTACTTTCACCAGCATGTTGACGTTTCACACGGTTCAGTGCCGTGATCAAATCTTCTTCTTTGAGAGGCTCGGTGAGGAACTCCTTCGCCCCCGCCCTCATGGATTCCAAGATCAGACGGCCATCGGTACTACTACTTGTTACAAGTAGAGTGCATTGCGGCGATTGAGCAGATACTTCCGCTATAAGCTGGATCGCTCGCGCAGGATCTGCGTCCATTGCAATCAAACCAATATCGGCTTTGGTTTGCTCGACAACGTCAGCAAAGAAATCGTAGCGAGAACTCTCCGCCTCAAGCCAGACACTGTCCAACTGGAGGAGTACGTTCTTGAGCGCTTCTCGCGAGGCGTCGTCGGGATCAACAACCGCTATTCGGAGTACATTGGCCATGGTTCGAGTTCAGCTTATGGATAGTTCAACGGAGCATAATCAAGGGTGCAGTCGCCAAGGAGCTACACACTTTCCTGTGCTAACGTAGCTTATTTTTCCATGTCGTATCCGATCGGGCCCATCAATCCTGGGGTTGATGTGCTGGCCTGTCGGGGCTGAGACTCGGGTTGCGGTTGCCGATTTTGAGGAATTTGAAGGTTGGAGTACGCTGATTGGTCTGTTTCCATCCAAGGTGCCCTCATTTGCATGGCTGAGGGATCAGTCGGCAGATTGCCTGCTGGATACCTATCCCCCCCAGGAGCCGTCGGTTGCACATCAGATTCTGTCGGGGTTGACGGTTGCAGCGTTTCGGCTGGCACAGAAAGTGAGTCATAATTCTGGTCCCCATACTCATAATCTGCTTCCGTAGGAACATATTGCTGGCCGATAGGCTGACCATAACCATCCGTGGCAATACACTGCTGTGGATTGTTATAGGCGTTTGCACAATTCAACCCACACCCATTCGGGGCACAAGGTCCACAGGCGGGAACTTCCAAGTGGCCACCAAAGTAGAGCTGGCAATTGGTCGGAGATACTGTCTCCATCCCCGGTCCACAGAGGGGGACTTGATGAGGATCCATGCCGTCAACCAGCTCAGGAGTCACCATGATCAGGAGTTCAATCTCTTCAACTTCTTCACGGACGGAACGGAAAGCGGCGCCAATGTAGGGAAGATCGCTAACATACGGTATCCCCTGTTCCTGAGCTGATACTTTCGTCTGAACTAAACCAGCCAATGCCAAGGTTTGGCCTGCCTTCAATTCAACGCCGGTATCCACTTGACGAACTCTCAGAGCTGGAATGGGCGTCGTGCTTCCTACGATTCCGATGGCATTTGCATAATCGAGATCGCTAACACGGGGGCGAACTTCGAGCCGAATATTTCCATTCCCCAGGACGATCGGCACGAAGTCGATCTGTGTGCCGTAGGGCTTGTACTCAATGGTAACTTGATTGATCCCTTGAGGGATTGGAACGGGTATTTCACCACCTACATTGAACTGAGCCGGACGGCCACTAACAGTCGTGATGGTTGGATCAGCGAGTACTTTTGCAAGCCGATTCTCTTGTAAGGCTTCGATGAAGCCAAAAAAGGCACTGTTACTGCCCAAGACTCCAAAATCAATTGTAGTATCACTAGTCGCTGTGACAGATCCGCCCGAAATACTTGAGCTTGTAATTAAATCTGAAATACTGGAAACAAACCCGCCGCTATCACTGAAGCTGGCAAAATCCACTCCTAAATTGCGGAGTTTGGTTCGAGAGACTTCCATGACCCTTACTTTGAGCATGACCTGCTGGACCCCGCCGACGGAGATGTTATTGATGATCTTTGGTGCGTAGTCTTCTGCCAGACGGATGATGGGGCCCACCGACTCTGGCTTTTCAACGAAACCTTCCAGCACCAGGCTGTTGGTCAAACGCATCACTTTAATCGACGATTCGGGAAACAGACGTTCATAGGCCAGTTCCAGTTCTCGGACATCGCCATAGATCATTACGTCTACGGTATAGACATTGTCGTCTTCGTCCCACAAATTCACTTGAGTCACACCCGGCTTACGGGCAGCGAGTTGCACTTGGTTGGCGCTGATCGGAGTGACGGTTACCAACTCGGGGTTGTTGACCACCATTCTTGGAATCCGCTTTTCGAGCGTGAGAATGCGGCTCGAATTGACGGTCAGCTCCAAACGCTCGGTCGACTGGGTGATATTGCGGATCACCTGCGACTGTTGTATCTGAGCAAAGGCAGCCGTGCTAATGCTGGTGAATAAAGTCACGGTGGCAAGTGTCAAGCGAGCCAGAGTGAACTTGTGAAATGCCAATCTGGCAACGGAGATGCGGGGAGTTTGTTCCGGGTACATCCTTGTACTTCCTTCGCTTTGAGTATACTGAAAACTGGCAACCGACAGGGTCGGCAACCTTCTATCAGTCACTGGATAAGTAACATCCTTGCTACTACAGCCAGTGTTCAGTCCTGGGTTTATTCAAAATCTATCGGGAATTTCCCATCGGGATTATCAGCACTGAAATCAGGTCCAGACGATTCCTCTTCGCCTGATTCCATGTCAACAGAATCGGTTGGACGGTAGGTATTGTAGTCATCTTCAGCTTCCAAAGGTTCGCCAGTCGTATTGTCAAAATCAACTTGACTGACCTCATTTGGGAAAATCAACTTCATTCGGAACGGAGGCTCGACGGCGACCGTCGGGTTGTGGCTCATGTCTTTGCGGAGAGAAGCTTCGATATCCTCGTCGCTCTTATCAAATGCCGCCCGCTCTTTCTCACGATTACTCGAATCGCTTCGGGCGAAGATATCCTCAAGAGATTGTTCCGCGTCATCGACTATCAAGTCATCGTCCGGGTGACGTGGAATCAAGCTCAGCTCGCCCATGTTTTCGGCCGTGGTCATGCGGCTCGCCTGCTGAGGCGTAACAACCAAAGACAATGTCTTGGCAACGCTTCGTTCCTCGGTTCCTTCAGCAGTGCGTTGGACAGTCTGGTCGACCGCATAGACGCGGATGTTTTGCAGAATGATTTTTGTGAAGGCGTGCGGGATGCCTTGTCGCTCGTTCTGTGGAATATAGAGCTGGACGTCGACCCGATCACCAGGGCTCAGAAGTCCTGCCGCACTCTTGCGGGCATCGACTGAAACGGTCTTGAGCCGCATTCCCGGTGGAATCCCGGAGATAGGATCGTGCGTTTCGCCCTTGGCCAGGAATTTGCCATCGTTGAGTGGCTCGCCCTGGAAGATGGTCGTTTTCGGGCGGCGACTTTCGATCTCCTCCCATTTGGTAATAGCACCTACAGGAACTTTGTCCCGGGGCCACTCCTGGAGGCTTACCATGCCATCATTCACCGGATCTCCCAGATTGATATTCTGGAGAGCCACGTAAATGGGCACTGTCTCGATAGAAGCTTGCTTCTTGTTGTTGCTGTCGAGCACCTGGCTAATGCCGATCGAGGCAACCAGGCCGCAGCCTAGCGCAAGCGCCAACAGTAGTAAAGATTTCGGACGCATCATACCCCCCTGGCATGAGGTCGGAATTATCGGATTCCGGTTGTCTGCCACAACGTGTCGTTGTGAATGGTTGTTATAGTCAGTCCATTACGGTTTACTTTGCCCAAATTCCGTCAGGCTTACTTTTCAGAACGAATCCGCGATAAATGGCTCGTCCTCTCTCGGCGCATCGTCCTTCAAATTGGCTGGACTCTAACGCCTTGTCTGATTCTTCGGCTCTCTCAGCCCCTGTCGTCCACTTATTTGGGGAAATTCTCCGATTGTCCCGGTCGTGCGACCAGGTTTCCTACAATTGCATCCCGTGCCACGCGAAGTAGGCAATCGAGCCAATTGCAATGGGAATTCCATAGGGAAGCAGGAACATGCGTGGCTTCCTCTCGGCGGCAATTTCAGCAAGCTTCTCAGGATCTTTAACGGTAACAATTTCGTTGTAGATGCCCCAAAACTGGTCGCGATGCTTGTTCCATGACTTGGTCCAAAGCACCATGCCGATAGCAATGACTCCACCGACAATGGCCGATACGGCAAACGCCATGAACGTGACTGATGGCCACATCCAGGCTCCCACGCCAGCAAGCAGCTTCACATCGCCAGCACCCATCCCACCGATGGCGTAGAGCGGGAGCAGGCAGGCAAGTCCCACGACCGTTCCAAGTAAGCTATATCCCAGGCCTTCCCAGCCTGCATAAGGGGACAGCGCTGCACTGTACACCCAACCGCTGAGAATCATCGGGTAGGTAATCCAGTTGGGGACCTTGAGTTGAAGGCCATCAATCACGGCGGCCACAATCAACGTGAAGGTTACAAGCCAGACATGCCAGGTTTCACTAAAAAATTGTACGAATTCGTTCATGAGGTTTGTCCGTTGAGCGAGGTTGATAGATTTATCGCGTCGACCACCGTTTTCGGTGCTTTAGCTTCGAGGAGCCAGAAAGAATGTTGCCAGACAAGTCATGATCGCTAACGCACAACACGCTAATTGAAACACATGTGTAAACATCTGTTCTGGAATCAAGTTGAACATGGCGTTTTTCTCCCCATTTTTCCCCAGCAGGGACGCTTACCACCCATTGTTTGGGCTTCTTCTAAAGAACCATAGCTTACGAATTGAACGGCAAGCGAGACTTTTTCAAATACCTAAGGGTGGGCACCGCCCACCTTTCTGTGCTAGAAGCAGTTGGTGGGCGATGCCCAACGTACGCCCTATTATCCAGTACAAACCAAAAAAACCTCCCGGGACCCAAGTGGATCCCGAGAGGAGTTAATTCAACCGTAGTTCTGACTCCCTGAAAGGGAGACACCCACGTTCGATCAGCTAGATGTCAACTGACCAGCGACACCCGTAAAGGTAGCCGCGGCGTTGGTACCTACAGACCGAATCGCTGTCAAGCAGACGATGACGATCAAGGCGAGCATGACTGCATACTCAACAGCGGTAGGGCCGTCTTCCGAAACGAGGAAACGTTGTACCTTCTTAGCAAAATTCTTCATAGCATTCCTCCAATTCCCGGTGCCGACTTTGTCGACACCCTTCAGGGTTGTCAGGAGCAAAATCGCTCCCGTTAGTAGGAACTGCCATCGCGTCGTCGACCCTCCTGGCCATAGAGCCTGCAATATTGCGATGTCAGAACCTGAACTGTTACAAGTTAGCGTGCCTCACTTCTCGCGTCGGCTAGCATCATTGCTTTGCATGTCGTGTATCCATTCGGCAGCCAGGCGTACGCTGTTAGGCGTCCCTTGGCTTTGCGTCCCAACCTTGCGGCTGGTTTGCCTTTATCGAGGTTGATAACACAGCAGGCTCAATTTCTGCTCAACTACTCTCACCTTAGACGTCCGTGAGTAACCGAAAGGTCAGGAGAAGAGAAGTCTCGCAGGTGGCGCCCGCAGCGCTCACCTTTTGTAGCCGGCTGACAACCTGTCATTCCGACCACACTTGAAACTTATGTCAGTTCCATCCGAAGTCAAAAAGAATTGGCCAAATAGTCTCAAGATTTTCCCCCGTCAAGACGGGGCCCCCTCTCCTTTCGGTAGGACTGGACAATTCGTACCAATTCAGTCCTGATTTCTGCCCGTTTTGTTGCCATTTTGCAACCTACACTTTCCTTATGTGGTGATTAGAAATCACCTGTCGCTTACGGCTTAGCGATCTGAGATATCAAAGTGAATTTCATTCAGCAGACTATCGACCAATTAGCCTCGGCCAATCGCTGCGCATACAGTCCTGATGGTCCCTGGGCTGCCGAACCGACTTCGCTAGCCTGCCTGGCACTGAAAATCAACAACAATCACGAAGCCGCGCTTCGTCTGGCGAATCAACTTGTTGATTCTCAAGAAAGCAATGGGGCAGTCTGTGCTCTTGCCGAGCGTGACACCCCTGCCTGGACCACAAGTCTGGCGATTCTTGCTTGGACAACTTGCGATCAAGTCACTTTCGCAAGCCATATCAAGAGAGCCATTGATTGGGCTCTAGTAACCCAGGGCAAGCCTGCGGATCGTCACCCGGATGTCGGCCACGATCCTAGTATCCTTGGTTGGTCTTGGGCAGCTGATACGCATGCCTGGATGGAGCCGACTTGCATGTTCGTTATCGCCCTCAAAGCAGCGGGGTTTCATGGCCACAATCGCACCCGCGAAGGTGTGCGAATGATCGCAGACCGACTCCTTCCTGCCGGAGGCTGCAACTATGGCAACACGATGGTGCTTGGACAACAGATGATGCCCCAGGTTCAGTCGACAGGGCTTGCTATGCTTGCCTTGGCCGGAGAAGAGAACAAAGACCCTCGCGTGGTGGCATCACTTGACTATCTGCAAAACCACATTAGACCAGAAACCACAACCAGTTCGATGTGCTACGGATTGCTCGGGCTAACTGCCCAAGGTCGCCGTCCTCAGCAAGCCACAGATTACCTTCGACAGGCGTACGGGCGTGAAATGGCCAGCGGAACCAGCGAGTACAAGTTGGCTCTGCTCTTGCTGGCGGCCAGTGAAGAAAAGGAACTGTTTCCAGGAATCCAGTCGGAGGCAACCGCATGACAATTCCTCGCAAACCCACTTCACCCGAATCCTTCTCTCAACCCACCCGCCGCACAATGCTGGCCGCCGGGGGCGTGGCGATCGCCGGCTTTGCGGGGGCCAAGGCATTGGCCCACTGGATGTTGCCCACTGCCGAAGTTTTCGTCGCCCGCAATCAGCAATACAACGGCCAGTTGGTCCAAACAATTCGCGATGGGCTAAACGCTTGCGGCTTAGTTCCTCACCAGTTCGCCAACAAACGGGTCCTCCTCAAACCCAACATGGTCGAGCCAACCCGCCAAATCCCCCACATGACCACGCACCCTGCCGTGATCATCGCTGCCGCCGAGGTTTTCCGCGGTTGGGGCGCAACTGTCACCGTGGGTGAAGCACCCGGTCATGTCCGAGACACGGAGATGGCCCTGGTCGAATCAGGCGTCTCTGAGGCACTGCGAGATGCACGACTAGAATTTGCCGATTTGAACTACGAAGATGTTGCCTGGCGCGTCAACCGAGGTCGAGTCAGCCCGCTCAAGGGAATCTATTTCCCTCGTAGCGTCTGCGAGGCTGACTACGTCGTGTCGCTACCCAAAATGAAAACCCACCACTGGGTGGGCGTCACCTGTGCAATGAAAAACTTCTACGGCACGCTTCCCGGCATCAAATATGGTTGGCCCAAGAATGTGCTGCACCACAACGGCATCCCCCAGACAGTAGTCGATATCAATGCATCGCTCCCCAAATCACTTGCTATCGTGGACGCCATTGACTGCATGGAAGGGGACGGCCCAATTTTGGGGAGCATGAAGCATATGGGATTGGTGCTAGTCGGCAGCTCCCTACCAGCCGTCGACGCCACCGCAGCGCGTATCATGGGAATCAGGCCCGAACGAGTAAGCTACCTCTCGCTGGCAGCGGATCGCTTGGGACCAATCGCAGAAAATCGTATCACTCAGCGTGGCGAAAACTGGCAAGAACTCGTAAGCCCGTTCCAGATTCTCGACGAGCCGCACCTGCGGAATCTTCGCGAGACGCCCACCGGACCGTTGGTGAGTTAGCCGCAACGAGTCCGCCGAGCCTCACGAGGCGGAGCGGAGCGTCCTCGCCTCTAGCGACTACTGCATCTGCTCCCCGAGCACCCCATCAACAATCTGCCGTACTTCTTCTGAAGGATCCACTTCGGCAACGTCTTCCGGTATTTCGGCAGCATCTGCTTCCTTTTTGGCAGAGGCCAGCATCGCCCTCAAATCCTCATCGCTTACTTGTTGCCGGAAGATCCATGTGCCATCGGGTTGCAGATCCGCGATATGTGACAGCACTTTTTCGATATCCTCTTCGTTGATCCTCTCATCAATCACGCCGCTGACAAACCGTCGCAGAGTAACTCTCCCAGCAGCGATTTCCTCCGCATTGAGATCCGACTTATCCAGGTATTGTGCCTCGATGACGGAAACGACGATCATGTTCAACAGCGGCGATTCCAACAACGCCGTTATGATCTCCCCGAACTGGGGCACAGTGATCTCGTTCGCCTTAAAAGCTTCCATGACCCTGCCGAGTTCACGTTGAACCTCGAGCTTCTCCTGTGCCGGCAAGTTCGACGCATCCAACGACTGCTCAATGGCAGTCGTTGCCATCGCCGTCGCCCAACCCCGCCACTGAAAGAAAGCGACTACCCCAAAGATCACAAAGAGAGCCACGATGACTGCTACGACAATCAGACAGCCCTTCAAGCATCCCGAACCCTGTCGCGGTTCACGAATGGACTCTTCGGGTTCAATTTCAAATCGTTCGCCAGGCACTCTTATTCTCCAGCAGAGAGTAACTTAATGAGCGGATCGGCGCTAGCCGCAGGTAAATACCCTCTCACCGGCGGCTAAGGCCGATCCGCTTATTGAATTCCACCGCGCATAAAAAACCCGATCCGTCTTGGAAATAGGGACCGGGTAAGGCAAAAATTGAAAGTGGAGGATAGCGGGCTCGAACCGCTGACCTTCTGGCTGCCAGCCAGACGCTCTCCCAGCTGAGCTAATCCCCCGGGAAACGAACATCGCCACCTGCCCGCAGTCCGTAGGAACCGCCCTGGCCCTGTCGGCGACGAACTGGCAAACTATCACTCTCCCACCCAATTGTCAACGCCGCAGAAGAAGGCAGGATTTCCAATGTCCAAAGAACAATGACCCATGCGTAGGGATTCTCCCTCTAGCATTGGTCATTGTGCATTTCCTCTTCCCATGAGCCAACTCCCCAGAAGCCTGAGAATGCTGATTACCGTGTGCAAGGTTGCCCTCGCGCTCGGGATAGTCACCTACCTCCTGGTAAAAATCCAAGGGGACGCCGGCTTCTCGCGCTTGATAAGCGAACCCAAAGACTGGTCATTTCTTGCCCTCGCCCTTGGCATGGTACTCATCTCGTTCTCCTGCAGCTTCGTCCGCTGGTATCTGCTCGTCCATGGTCTCGGCATGCAATTCCTACTGAGCGATGCCTTCCGACTCGGCACACTCGGATTTATGCTCAATCAGGTCATGCCCGGCAGCGTCGGAGGCGATCTGTTCAAAGCCGCCTTCATTGCCCACGAACAACCGGGGCACCGGACCGAAGCGGTGGCGTCCGTGTTTATCGACCGCTTCGTCGGACTGGTAGGGATGCTCGTCGTTGCCAGTGTGGGACTGCTGTTTGCCAGCGACTCGCTCCGCAAGAGTCCCCTACTCAGTGGCGTCGAAGCCGTTGTCTGGACCGCCATGCTGGTCGGAGTGGGAATGCTACTGCTCATGACCAGCCGGCTTGTCTCAGGCGAGTGGATGCAAAACCTCCTTGGCAAGCTCCCCTTGGTTGGTCATTCTCTGAGCCAACTGAGCGAAGGTCTTGCCAACTTCCGTAGCCGTCGTCGCTACCTGGTCGCCGCCTTTTGTCTCGCACTCACCACGCATTGTTTATTGGTAAGCGCCTTCTGGTGCATCAGCCGTGGCCTCCCCATCACCGGCCCGACTTTTCAAGAGAACGCCACCATCGTCCCGATGGCATTGGTCGCAGGCGCATTACCTCTGACCCCCGGTGGCCTGGGTCTCACCGAAACCGGCCTTGCCAAACTATTCGGCACCATCGGCCTGCGCGAAACCGACGGCGCCATGGTCGCCCTCTGCTATCGTGCCCTTACTTATGTAGTCGCCGCGCTAGGAGCCTGCTACTACCTCGCAGCCAAGAAACGCATCGACAAACTCTTAGTCGAAGCCGAAGAGCTCGCCGAAGAAATCGGCTGAAACTTCCCGCTACATCTTGTTAACCGCGATGCGTAGCCCCAGCGCAGCAGAGCGCGACCGACGCAACTCCCTTACAAATCCACAGAGCCCCCTTGCATGCCGCAAGGCGGCAGCCGGACCAGAGTAGGACGAATGATCTCAGCTTGTCGCTAGGCACGACGTAATGCCTCGATAGGATCCAGTCGGGCTGCTTGGCGTGCTGGATAAATGCCGAAGGCAATCCCAACAGTTAAAGAAACGACGACTGCCACGCCAACTGACCAGATGGTCACAACGGTATCCATTCCAGAGAGATAGGTAACCAACGACGGTGCTGCCAAACCGAGCAACACACCGAGGCCCGTTCCGAACAGAGAGAGCGTAACGGTTTCGATCAAGAATTGAAAGATAATGTCCGACTGCTTTGCCCCTAGTGCGCGTCGGATGCCGATTTCATGGGTACGTTCGCTGACCGTGGCCAGCATAATATTCATAATGCCGATGCCACCCACGAGCAGCGAGATCGCTGCCGTAGCACCGAGGACAAAATTGAAAATTCGCTGCGTCGCCTGCGCCTGCTCCAGCAAGTCGAGCGGCACGGTGATGACATAGTCCTTCTGCGGGTGATATTTTGCCAGCAGTCCTTCTAACGCATTGGCAGTTGACTTCACCTGGTATCGGTCCCGGACTTCGACGGTAATCTGGCTCAACTCAAGTCGTTGCCTTGAATAGCTCCCCTGTTCTACCCGCTCAATGACATCGCCGATCCGACTTCGATCCGTGCTCAACGGAATCACGATGTCGCGATTCAAGTCTTGTGCGGAGAGGCTGGAACCAACCCCAGCAGAGGGAGTCTTGTAGCTCTGGACACCAACGACTTGGAAGAAGTGGCGATTGGCCACTTGAATGGATTTTCCCAAGGGGGATTGCTCACGAAAAACTTTTCGAGCAACTTCCTCGCCGATCACGCATACATTCGCACGTTGCTCCAAATCGACCGGCTCAAGAAATCGACCGCGAGCTAAGCCAATTCGATTGGCCTCAAAATAACTAGGATGAACCGCCACGAGGCGGCAATCGATTTTCTGTGCGCCATAACGTGCCTCCTGGGGAAATTCGCGCATCGGTGTGATTCTGATGGCGGACACGATTGTGTCATCAATCCGTCGCAGGTCAGCGTAAGTCAGCCCATAGTCTTGCTCGAAAGCTCGAAAGTCGACTTCCGCGTCACTCTCCGTGGGCTTGACGGTTCGGACGATAACATTGGTGACCCCGAGCGCTTCGATCTGTTCCTGGGCCTGGCGACTAGCACCCTCGCCGACGGCTAGCATTACAATGACGCTTGCCACTCCGAAAACTAGGCCCAATACGGTAAGCAAGGATCGCAACTTGTGTAGCATTACGCCATTCACGGCGGTGCGCAACAAGGCCCGCTGGCGCCCACTGAGCAGCATTACTTGGCCCCCGGCTGAGCAGGCACAGGCTGGGGCATGTCACCGACAATCGCTTTCTTCTCAGCATCGGCAAAATCTGCGAGGCCGCGTTGGTAAGCGTCCAGGGCAACGATCTCTTTCTCTTCGAGACCCTCAGTAATTTCTATGAAAGAATGCGTGATCCGTCCAGTCTTGACCACCCGTCGGTCCACCTTACCACCATCCAGCACATACGCGTATGATTGCTCAAAATGCTCAGTCACTGCGCTGACCGGGACAGCGAGTACATCCTCATAGGTTCCCACAAGAATATCGACCTCAGCCGTCATGCCAGGTTTGATTGCCAAGCCTTCCGGCAATTCGTCGATCTGCACGATTGTCTCATAGTTCTGCACATTGGAATAACTACTAGCAGCCATTCCCGCCACAGAGGAGATTGTTCCCGCCAATTTGATATCCGTGAAGGCGTCCAGTCGAATCACCGCATGTTGTCCGACCTTGATGCGATCAATGACCGACTCGTGCACTTGCGCCTTAACTTGCATCCGAGTCATGTCGGGAAGATAGTAGACATCGCGTCCAGAATACATTTCCGTTCCTTCGCGAATTCTCTGGGACGCATCATACCACCGCTCATTTGCATACGCGACCGTTCCGTCTTGCTCGGCGAGCAACGTGCATTTTTTACGCAACTCCTTCAGTTCATCCAACTGTTGTTCGTGGATCTTTACTGAGTTCTTGGCGTTGGCGACTGCCGCCTCAGCCTTCTTCTGCTCGGCCTCAGCTGTTTTTTTGGATCGTGCGAGTTTCAATTCGTTTTCTATTGCCTTCGCTTTCAACTCCGTCTCTTGGCGTTTCTTCTCGTATTCGCGAAGGACTTCCAGTTTTCGACGATCTCGCTCTACTTGAAACTCATACCGCTGCACGTTGAGGTCCTTTTCCAGCAATTGCTGCGGTGTGCGATAACCTTTTTTTACAAGCAGCTCGGTGTAGTTTCGCTCGTCTCGAACTTTCTCTAGTTCGGCTTGGGCTTCCTTGATTGCTCTCTCTAAGTCGGCTTCCTCTGAAGCGAACGTGCCCTTGATGTATTTTTCGAGGTCGATCACAGCCAACTCGAATTCAAGTTGAGCCGTCGCAATATCTGTGCTGTTCTTGTTGAGTTGTATCTCTAGAGCCTGAATGGTCTCTGCGTGTTTCCCCTTGGCATCGTTGACTTCAACTTCTTTTTTCTGAATCTCTTTGTCAGTATCATTCGTCTCAAACTCAGCTACTTTGTCACCCTTCTTAACCTGGCTCCCCTCGGGAACGATGAAGGTAATTTTATTTCGACCAGGAATTTCACATTTGCCGTAGACTGTCTTCTGACTTTCCATCGTACCGCGTTCAATGATGCGATCTTTGAGGGTACGCCGCCTCACGACATAGGTTGCCGCTTCATCGGAGTCAGAGCGAGAATCGCCGAACAGCCCCGGAACTTTGATAGCACCGAAACCAAGTGCGACCATCACAGCCAAAACAATCGAGAAAGAGAAGATCGGTTTCATTGCAATTGTCCAAACTAAGTAGAGCTCACCTTTGCATTCTAACCGAGCTTGGCGTTACGATACACCGAAAACCGAAAAAACACAGCAATTGAAGGTGTATATCTTCGGGTAGCACCGACACTCATTCGAACTCACTTGTCTGGTAGTCAATCTCGGTTCCGACGACTGTCGGCGCTATCCCTAGCCCGGGGACTACTCAAGGCGCAATCAATTCTGGAATCGGTGGCATCTCAGGAGGAGGCAGCAGTTCTGGCTCGCCATCGGAAACTGATTGGCCATCTTCTTCCTCGGACGCTCGGTCCTGAATACCTGCCATTTCATCCGAGAACTGCGGTGGGAAATAATCAGGATCTATCGCATGGAAATTAGCCAGTTCTTCCCACCCGGACTCTTCATTGATCCAATGACCGGTTTCGTCCAGGTAGAGCATGTCGAGAGCCGCGAACAGATTCATCTTCTGAATGCGATACTGGACCCAGTTCGAGATCAGATTGTTCCGAGCACTCAATTGACCATCCAACGCTCCCAAGAGCAGCAAAGTAAGGTTGGAATCGGCTGCCGAACTTCGCCGTAAATCGATCTGTGTCTGATCAACCTGTCGTGTCGCCGCGACCAGCGTCTGGCGGGCGATCTGGAAATTGAGCCGACTCAATTCCAATTGGCGAAGAATCTCACGAACTTCGTTCGCAACTAGATCTTTGTCGGCTATGTACGAGCGGCTGGCGCGCTGATAGGCAATTTGTGTCGCACGGTAGACATTGCGTTCGTTGAGGCGATTGAGGGGGCCATCGAATTCGACACCTACTCGATATCTGTTGGCTGAGGAGTCAAAGCGATAGGCATTGTTGATCGAAGGATCGCTACCAATCGTCACACCGCCCGATACCGTTAGGTCACTTTCCAGTGCGTCCGCAGCAACCTCGACTCTTCTGAAAGCGTCCATCACGGTCGCTTTGCTGTTCATGACGTCCAAGCGATTATTGAGCGCATAAGTGATGGCCGATTCTTGCTGCACATCGTGAGGCTCGATCTCGATCAAGAACAGGCGCACCAAGGTCTGGGCCAAATAGAGGTCGGCCAGCTCGCCTCGAAGCTGCTCGCCAATCGCCTGCTGAAGTGCTTCCCACGCTTGCCCGTTGGGCGTCATCGGCCGCTCTTCATCGTCAACTTGCAACGGATCTACTGTCGCCTGCAAACCTTCGGCACTAGCTGCATGGATGAGCTCTTGCAGGTCTTTGTCGAACGTTGCGCGATCGGCCAGGGCGTCCTTCATTTCTGTCAGTAGTTCCTCGACATCTTCGGCATAGGAGACTTGCTGCTCCATGTCCATTCGATCGTCTGCTGAGAGCGATGCCATCTCAACCTTCTTTAACTGTCCTATCCACTTGTTTAACTCCTCATCGACCTCGGGTACGAAGGCTTCCACACGATCTCGGATCTCACGATACTCATCGAACGTCGACTGCAGTACGGACCGAGGGGCCTCCGTTGGAGGGAGATACTCCATGAGCGATATGAATAGCTCCTGCGATTCCTCCTGAAGCGTGATAATCTCTGGATTGACTAATTCGAACTGAGTGAGCAGGGATTCGTCTAATTCTAATGGCACCCAGGACGGCAGCCCTAGTTGAAAGCGATAGGCGTCCAGGGCTTGAGCAAAACCTTGTTCGGACCCCAACAGCGACGAACGGCCATTTTGATATTGCTGGAAGACCTGGTCACGCTCGATTTGTGATTTGATTTCCAGCTGCACGTAGAAGTTGTATTCCACCAGATTCTGACGCAGGTTTTCCACATTACTGCGTGCGTTTCGAATGCCCTGTAACCGGTTGAGAAGGTTCAAATAACCTGTAGCAACATCAACGTAGAAAAGTCGGCGAAACCTAGCGAAATCGCGTACCGAATAAAGCAGATTGCGTTCTGCCTGAGTGAGACTTTCCAGCCGGACATAACGAAATGCACCTCGCAACAAGGGCTGAGTGAAGGTCGTGACCAGAGCTGCCGAGCCCCCCTCGATGCCACTAGATCCAAAATCCCAAAACAGGTTGTTCAACACACCTGTCGCAAACTGTCCCCCACCAGGCAAGTTCTTGGTGAAGCCCAGTCGGCTAGCTGTGACATCGAGAAACCGCGAGTCCCCCAAGTCCTCGCCGGTTGCCGTAAAATCAGCGCCGACTCCTCCGAACCATTGCGCGTCGAACTCAAATCGATTGCTGGAGAGATCAAGAGCAGTTAGATAAACCGATTCATATTGTGTTTGATACTCTCGACTGTTCAGCAGGGCCAGATCCATCGCGAGCGGCTGATTTAGCTCAATCTCTCCTTCGTTGTTCCGCGGCAGGAACTCTGCCCACATCGGATTCTCGGTATAGCCCTTGTCGCCGATTTTCGAGTAGTACTTCGTATTGTTGAAACCATCGGGATAGTCCATGTATTGATGGGCGGCGGGATCGTCCTGCGGTTTCAGACCACAGTCCTGCTCCGCAGCAAAATACATGCGGGAAGCGGGTTGCGGTTCGACTGTCCGAATCGGAACCTCCCACCTTGGGTCGGTTTCACGGCTCTCGATCAAGCAATAGGATTCTCGATCCGCGGCGCGTCGGTACTTGGTCCGGTTACACCCATCGAGCAGCGCGCACGAGAGCACAAGAACGCACATAGACATGAGGTTCGATGCCGCTCGATGTGTCCAAAACCCGGGCATAGACAAACGGTTCACTGCTAGCAAGTCGATAAGAAAGTCGGACTCTGACAGTTCTATCGGTCAGTGAAATTGAACCGGATATGGCTGAACCCCCTTTCTCAGCCGACGCGATGCTAGCAGCAAGCCGAATGCGCGAAGCTTTAACGATTGGGAAAACTATGCGTCCACCTGCCAACCGTGCAGAGCACGTTTCCTTTCGCCGAGACAATGTCTGCTTTGATTCACGAGGCGAGAGCGAAGCTCATTTTCAGACTAGAAACCATTGTAGAAATCGGCCACCCAGTTCACGATAATGGGTCCGCAGCAGAGTCTGCGGATTCTTTGATAATTCGAATAGAACGTGGCGCTTTCCGACGTCTGGGAGAGTGAATTCACTCCATTGTGCGCGACCGCATCTCGGCAGACAATTTGCTTTTTAGTGTCTTCCCGAGTTGCTTGAGTGCAAAATCGAACCCGATCGGGACCGACCCTACCTTGCTTTGTCCTGCAGAAGATTGGTTGACCTCTTAGACTTGCATTTCACCTCCGCCGAGCACACCAACTAGCGAGTATTCCAGCAGCCAACAGCGCAAATGTTGCTGGCTCGGGAACTTGATGCGGTTCGCTGCTCAAGGGACTCGGCGGATCCTGAGCCGTCTTGCCGAAATTGCGTTGCCAGATGAGGAAGTCGGCACCATCACTGTCGCCGTCGTCATCCGCATCGGCGCCACCGTCCAAGTCGTAACTTGCTTGCCACTTTGCCAGGTCATCACCATCGACTTTCCCGTCGCCGTTGAAATCCCCAGGAACAACGGCATCGGTGACAAAACGAAATATTTCTCCCGTGTAATCTAAGACGTAAAGATTTCCATAGAAATCCTCGGCGAAAGAGACAGGCGCATTGAGCGTACCGGCATCAGGAGGCAGCGAACCATGGATGTTGGTTGCGGTCCCAATAGGATTCGAGGGGTCGAATGTGCGAATAAAATTCTGCTGAGAATCGCCAAAAAAATACTGTCCTTGCAATTCCGGATCAGGACCACGATAGACATAGCCACCAGTCACCGCGGCCCCACCACCGCGAGGATAGTCGTACTCTGGGTTAACTGCCCCAGCAGGAGTAGGATCATTCGGATAGGCTGGGTTTTGAATGAATCCTTCTCGAACTCGCCATCCGTAGTTCCTTCCGCCGGTGTCGGAGGCTGGTTGAAAATCGATCTCCTCACGAGAGCCTTGTCCGACATCCCCGATCCAGAGGTCACCCGTTTGTCTGTCAAAACTTGCCCGATAGGGATTACGAAGTCCATAGGCCCAGATTTCATCATCCCCTGTAGCACCGACAAACGGATTCGAAGCAGGAATGCCATAATTACCTCCCGTGCCGTTCGTACCATCGACATCGATCCTCAGCGCTTTTCCAAGCAAGTTGGAAGTGATGTCTTGAGAGTTGCCGATGCCGGCCGTGTGGCCTGTGCCAGTATCGTTTCCATTACCTCCGTCACCAGTCATGATGTACAGGTAATCATCGACCGGACTAAAACCGATCCAGCCGCCGTTATGATTAGACTGCGGTTGATTGAAAGCGAGCAGTTCCGTTGCCGCTGGATTGGCAACATTCGGATCCGCCGAGACCGTGTATCCTCGAATGTGAGTGCGTGTCGCTGCCGTACCGCCGTCATCGTCCACTGTCACGTTGATGTAAAACTTGCCATTCGTTGCGTAGTTCGGATGGAAAGCCAGGCCAAGCAGGCCCTCCTCACTACTGCTGCTATCCGTGTCTGGAACCGTCAGGAACGGAGTCGAGATAATTGTCTCAGTCGACAAGTTAACAATCTTGATAGTGCCAGTTCTTTCCAAGACAAACAGGCGCTCTTTATCCCCCGGAGCAAATGTGGCAAACACGGGCTGATTCAAGCCATTAACCACCCGATGCAAACCCACAGCAGCACCAAACGAGTATGCCGCTCCCAAAAACCCGAAGGCCAGCAGAAACGCTGAGGTTGTTAGAGTGCCGCATTTAGATGTGTACTTATAGCCAGATCCCCGTGCCATGATTCGCCTCGCTTGTTCCGGTAGTGCGATACTTCTGTCCCGAGTGTGAGTATCCCAAAAGAGCGGGCCGATTGCAAGAAAAATACGCAATAATCGCAAGCTAGCGAACTATTCTGAATCAGACAAATCATCATGCGAGACGGCCAGTTCTCGCAGCATTTCTAAGGCTTCCTCGACTTCAGGCACGACTATGCCAATTTGTCGCCCTGCCAAATCACACTTTGCTAAACACAAGAGCTCATCGAAATCTTCTGAGGTTTCAAGCCTCTTGCGGGCACGGATTCCCAACGAAGCGTTCAAGTGCGAACTCCCAGCCGCCAGATTTTCGAGAAACCACAGAGTACGCTCGGTTACAATTCCTAATAGTGCCTTGAGCGTGGCAGCCTGGGGTTGCTTGCGATCGATGGCTTTACCCACGTCGTGCAGCAATGCCGCTGTGAGTAATTCCTCATCGTACGGAATTTCCTCTCGGACAAGCAAGAAAACTTGCAGGCTGTGGTAGAGCGCATCTCCTTCAGGATGGGAGCAGGGATTCTGTTTCACATCAACAAGGGGATGCAGCAATTCGGCATAAAGTTGAAAACGACGGTCCCAATCTGTGGGCTGATCGGCCCGTGCGAGTGTACGCATTTGCTGACCAACTTCTGCATCGGAAGGTATGTCGACTTGCCGAATGCCCTGTGGGTAAAGTCGCTCGACGGCCTCGCGACGGGCGTCGGAGTGGCGCATCTCTGGTTGCTCACGAATCAGGCGAGCTGCTTCCCAAGCGATCTGGCGGCGTACTTTCGAATGCTTCACTGCTCAATGGTTATCGGCTAGAGGTTGAAACAGCGGTGTGCCTGCTGATAGAGATCTAGTCTATCTGGTCACAGCCAATACCGCACTATCGAATTCGCATGAGTCTGAGACAGGGTTAGTTTTCTGAGCCGCTTTGGTTCGAGTATCGCGTTTGCTATGACAAATACGGCGAAAATCATCTTCGCGGGCAACGAAGGCCTCAACTACTGCGGGGTCGAATTGCTGCGCGTAGCGAGTGACAATCCACTCACGCGCCGCCTCATGTGATACTGCCTTCTTATAGGGGCGATCGGATGTGAGCGCGTCATACACATCTGCCAAAGCAACGATTCGGCCAGTCAGTGGTATTTCCTTTCCTTGCAGTCCCTGGGGATAGCCGCTGCCATCCCAGTGTTCATGATGGGTTGCAGCAATCTGCTCGGCAACCTCCAAGAAATCGTCGTTGCCGAGTTGCTTTCGAATCGCAGACAGACATTCCTTCCCGAATGTTGTATGCATTTCAATCGCCTTGCGTTCACTGGGCTTTAGTTGATCGGGTTTAAGAAGTATCGCATCAGGAATGCCGACTTTGCCAATGTCATGAAGCGAAGAAGCTGCCGCGAGGTCAGCTACAAAACCCGGCGCGATCTCAGGATTCGTACGAGCCATTTCTGTAGCTAGGATGGACACATACGACCGGATCCGTTCCAAATGCTTCCCGGTGGCAATGTCACGAAACTCGGCTAGGCGGGCCAGTCCGAATGTAACCGCGTTGCGTGTGCGTACCAGGGATTGAGTTCGCTCGGTGACCTGTTCTTCGAGCTTCGAATTAGAATCAGCTAGTCCATCTTCATACCGATTCAGTAGAAATATGGTGATCATCGCCGTAGCTCCGACGATAAATGCAACGAGGATGTAACCGATTTGCATGACCGGCCGAATCGTCGATGCAGCAAACGAAGCGATGGACACGTTCGATTGGTAAACGCCCAAGATTGCATTGATGCTGGGCATGCTAAAGCCCGTAAACGTATGCAATTGCCCATAAAGTTCCACTTTGCCATTGACCACAGGCAGTCTTTGGGACTCTGCTTCCCGGACTAACTGCGTGATCGGGCCGGAAGTTTCGTCGTTAGTCAGGAGGCTTTTTCCTGGAAACAATCGCAATAGCCCTGGATCGGCCTTGAGATCTGGATGGCAGAGCAAAGCACCATTGTCTCTACGCATGATGCAGAGCACACCGTCGTTTGGAATGTTTGTGATTTCACATAGCTGCTGTAGTTTCTGCCAATCCTGCGTGCCAGGTTCAGATGTGGTGACTCCTAAGGCCTTCACTTCGATCGCCAATTCATGAGCTTCGGCCCGTCCAGCGGAGGAAACATAGTCGTTGACGACAAATTGATAAGTATCCCAAAGCCATCCAGTCGCCCAAGCGACTCCAAAAAGAAGGCACCCCGCTTGTGCGGAAACCAACAGCGCCAAGAGGAAACACCGGCTTCGGATTTGTAGTTTGGTCATTGACGTCGTGGCATAGCCTGAAGGCGCATTGATTCGATGAAGTCTGAACAAGGATGCTCATTTTGACTTCTTCTATGGAGGACAATCTGAACAAGATTAGCTCGCAGGAGATCACAGAAAACACCTTAATTCATGTCGATCCAAGCAATCCTAGTAGTTCACCAGTGCAACAGGTAATTTCCACACAAACGGCTTGACCCGCCCCTCTTGAGCGTCACAATTGGCGAATAAGTACTTCTCGCTTCAACTTAAGTCACGTTCCCTTTGATCTTGGCAGGTCGCATATGTCTCTATTAATCAAGAACGGTCGCATCATCACGGCTTCAGAGGATTTTTTCGGAGACATTCTCTGCGAAGAGGAAGTCATCGCTCAGATTGCTCCGCATATTGATGCAGGAAAGAATATCGAGGTCATTGATGCCTCAGGGAAATATGTGTTTCCTGGGTTCATCGATCCTCATGTGCATATCTACCTCCCTTTCATGGGGACCTATGCCAAGGATACCTACGAGACTGCAAGCCGAGCAGCACTCGTCGGTGGGACTACGACATTGATCGAGATGTGTTGTCCTTCCCGTAGCGAAGATCCCTTGGAGAGCTACGAATTGTGGCTCTCTCGTGCTGCGGAGAGTGGCTGTGACTATACGTTCCACATGGGGGTTTCAAGATTCGACGATCAGACCGAGGGCAAGCTGCGCGAAATCGTCAATCGAGGCATTGCTTCGTTTAAGATCTTCCTGGCGTACAAAGGGGCTTTGGGTATCAACGACGAAGAACTTTTTAGGACTCTAGCTCTGGCCAAGCAATTGGGTGTGATTGTCACCGCGCATTGCGAGAATGAAACGCTCGTCGCCCAACTGCAGGCTCGGCTACTAAGCGAAGGGAAGACTGGACCAGAGTGGCAAAACGATTCACGACCTCCACATGTTGAAGCGGAAGGGGTGCATCACTTGATGACCTTTGCCGAAATGACTGGTGCCCATGTTTACTGTGTCCATACATCATGTCGAGAAGCCCTTCAAGCGGTACAAGAGGCCCAGTTGCGAGGAGTCCATGCTTGGGTCGAATCGGTGATTCCGCATTTCGTGCTCGACAAGTCCTACACGGAAAAACCTGATTTCGAGGGTGCCAAGTACGTCATGTCCCCCCCGTTGCGCGATGAAACTCAGCACGACGCCCTCTGGGCGGCGCTCAGGTCGCGTTTGATCAGCACCGTCGGGACCGATCATGCCCCGTTCGATTTCATAGGTCAGAAGGATATGGGCCGGGACGATTTCAGCAAGATCCCCAACGGTATCCCCTCGGTCCAGGATCGAGTCAATATCCTCTACACCCACGGTGTTTGCAAAGGACGCATCGACCTGAATACGTTTGTCGATGCTGCCAGCACCCAAGCTGCCCGTCTCTTTGGAATGTATCCTCGCAAGGGGACGATTCAAGTGGGCAGCGATGCTGACTTAGTGATTTATGATCCCAACTACCGAGGGACGCTGTCGGTCGAAAACCAAGAAATGGCAGTCGACTACAACGCTTTCGAAGGTTGGGAGATCGAAGGGCGACCAAGCGCTGTGACTGTTCGCGGCAAAGTTCAAGTGCGCGACGGTAAGTTCGTCGGTGAACTTGGTCACGGGCAACTCTTGACGCGCAAGCCAACACACTTTTAGCGAGGTAGCAAATCATTCATTGCTTCTTGAGCGTCAGCATGTAGTACCGATGCACTCCACTGCCCACGGTGAAAGGCATCAACAGTCCCGAGATTGCGTTTTCTAATAGTCGCTGAGGAAATGCCTTGAGAAATGCTCGAGCGGCCATCGGCATCTTGAAAAATCTGCGCGACAAACTGTAGAAACGGGCCAGGTTGTGGCTGATGTCATTCGACAAATCTCGTTGCTCAAGCAATCTTAAGCCTTCATTGTCCGCCTGTTGAAGCCACATTGCAAGCACGGCAAACTCTTCGACAGCCATCGTTTTTTCTACCAACCGTGCGGCAAGTTGCAGATCGGAGTCATAGTTTTCTAGCGGAGCGTCCCGGAAACAATCGATGACAATTAGCCTTCCGCCGGGACGCAACACCCTCTGAATTTCGGCAAGGGTGCCCCGCCAATCGGAGCCTTGGCACAGGCATTCGACAGCGAATACCACGTCGAACGAAGCATTAGCAAACTTGAGCGAATGAAAATCACCCTGTTGAATTTCTACATTATTCAACTCGGCTGCATCCTTGCGAGCTGACTGGATGTGATCCGCTGAGAGATCGACTCCCAAGAATTGACAATCAGGCAGGCGGATTGCCAGATTGCGGAGATTGAAACCTACTCCACAACCGACTTCCAGAATTCTATCGCCGTGCTTCAACCTCTCGGCGATCAACTCGACTTGCCCAAGATAGCCAGTTGTGGCAAATTCTTCCCCGCAATTGAGGGCCACATGCATGGCCCCATCGCGTGAATGAAACAGCCGATAGCCCCGATCGCTCTGTTGATAATACTCGAGCACACTCGTGGCGTCGATTTTGCGTTCAGCAATGGTCTGGATGTCGAATTGATTGGCTGTGATCCGCAAACACTCACTAAGCGATAAGTCGGGAATCGAGGCAACTTCCATGTTGGCATACAGCCTCTTGGACTATCCCCGAGCCAAAGCATCGGATTGATCAACAAATTCGTCGCCGGTCCACTGCGCGTCGTCGCGAATCATACGTTTATCATGCTCGGCTTTAGCCGCAGCGCGAGTTTCGGCTTGCCGCTTCACGAGATCCGCATGTGTGGTGAAATACTGCACACTGTGGCCCTTGAAATCGTCTAACGTCTCGAACTCATGTTTTACCATGAATGCCAACAGTTCGTCGCACATGTTCTTCACCATTCCGTACCCGAACTTCATCACCCCGGTACACACCTGGACGGTATCCGCTCCCAACAGAATAAACTGAGCCGCATCGTTGCCCGTCTCGACGCCACCGATTCCACTAAGCGTGCTATTGGGAAATTCATCACGTATCACACGGGCAATCTCCATGCACATCCGCAGAGCAATCGGCATCACGGCACGGCACGAGTAGCCACCGGGAGTCGTGTAACCTTCGACCTGCGGTTCGGGCCGCAAAGTATCGAGGTCGATTCCCAACACACTGCGAATCGTGTTGATTGCACTTACCCCTTCGCAACCTGCCTTGAGTGCTGCCCGGGTGGGATCTTCGATATGCGTGACGTTGGGTGTCATTTTTGCCCACACGGGAACTTTAGCCACGGCATTTACCCAGCCAGAGACCTCGCTCAAGATGTCGGGGTTCTCGCCCATGGCGGATCCCATCTTGCGTTCAGGGAGTCCATGGGGACAAGAGAAATTTAGCTCGAAGGCATCGACTCCCAGGTCTTGGCATCGCTCGACGATTTCTACCCAGGCGTCTTTGTTAAACTCTTCCATAATGGAAGCGATTAAAATGCGATCAGGATACTTATCTTTGACGGCCTTGAGCTCTTCAACCCAGATATCAAAACTCCGATCGCTAATGAGTTCGATGTTCTCCCAACCGATGATTTCTTTCGAATCGCGCGCTCGGAGTCGAGCGTAACGCGGTTGGACGTTGACGACTTTGGTCGCGTCCAGGCTGATGGTTTTACAGATGACCGCTCCCCAGCCCTCGTCAAAAGCCTTCCCGATCACATTGCCATTGGTTCCCGGAGGGCCCGAGCCAATCACGAATGGGTTGGGCATTTTCAAGCCATTGACGGTAGTTTCAAGAGTAGGCATCGGAAGACCTCCGCGTGTGGACTAGAACTAGTTGTTAGTGTGTCGCATCTCTTGAGTCGAGTCAATCATCTTCACTCGTTTAGCTGTCCGTTGCAATATTCAAAGCACGATAAATGCGGTTGTCCACCAATGAATCTGCAATGAACTTGGCACCGGGGAACACATGGGTGAGGGAATGACCACCAGGGACTGCCACCGTATAGGCCCCAGCAGCAACTGCTGCCTGACAACCGAGTTGGCTATCTTCGAGAACAAGAATCTCCGCAGGCTGGCAATTGTGCTTCTCCGCTGCCAGTAGATAAACATCAGGCGCAGGCTTGCCATGCTCGATGTCGTCTCCCGATAAGGTAAAGCGAAAACGATCGGTAAGATTCGCAAGCAGTAGGACATGGTCAAGGAAATCTCGCGTGCTACTGGTGGCGATTCCTTTGGGGATCTCCGCTGCTTCTAGAGCGTCAAGCAAAGTTAGTAGACCGGGCATCGGAGTCAAGCGAGTTTCCAATAGTTCTCGCATGACTTCCATCGACTCATCGGCAAGCTCTGGTACGGTGATGTCGAGCCCGTGATAGTCGATCATGATTTGCAGTGCCTTGGCCGACTGACGGCCCATCATCTGATCGAGCAATTCGGCCGTGAACTCGCAGCCACGTCGAGCCAACACGGTACTTCCCACCTCTTGGTAGAGCACTTCCGTATCAAACATCAGGCCATCGAGATCAAACACGACCGCTCGTAAGAGAGGATCAGGTACAGGGAAATCGTTCATTGTGTGGCATTGCTCCCAGCTTCTTCAACAGGCAGAGACGGTGATGTTTGATAAATCGTAAACCAATCGTTCTCAAAGACCACCGGTAATCCCAGTGGTGGATATTCCTTGGCGAGCACGAAATCAATTCCGTGTTGCGAGGCAAGTTCCTTGATCTTTTCGTCGCCGAGATACCCCAAAGAACGATAGGGGACCTGCTCTCCCCAATAGTTTTCGTGCATATAGATTTCGTTGTTGCGTCTAAACCATTCGACAAGTGACGCCTGATCCTGGGGAACATCTTTCCAATTAAAGTAGTCTGGTCGCTCCGCGTACCATTTGAATGATTGTCCGTGGCGCGGGATAAAAAACAGGGCGTCCTTTGGAGTATGGTCGCGTGCCCATGCGCAAGCCTCTTGCCAGGCAAAGCGATTCGATAGTTTCGAATCGCTTGGAGCCGTATTGTCGACTCCGCGCTCAAAGGCCGTGGAAAGCAAGAGCATGGCCGGCACTAAGACCCCCAAAATACCTATCAGGGTAATGGCTGGAGTTCGCCGGTGGGAGATCATGCTAAACAACCACGCAGCGGACAGAGCAATCGCCAACGGCACGGCAACATCTGCCATTCGGAACCAGTAGTATTTTAGCAAGCTGGCAGAAAGGGCAGGGTAGTTCCAGGTGGCAACCTCCCAAAGAAGGCCTAGTGTTCCTATGACGACACACGCCCCAGCAAATCGCTGAACTCTCACCAGCGGTACGAGGGATCGAGAAGGCAGTCGACTGCAAGCTTGCCACAACCACAAGAACGCCGCCAGCAAGAGGCCAAATCGCCAGGTGTGGCTAAATAGCTCTGCTCCCAGCATGGTCAACGGAGCCAGATGGTGGGGCAGTCGCTCGAAAACATAAATTTGATTGGCCTCAGCTTGAATCGCAGCAGGCGTGCCGCGCGAAAGCATGAGCCCCGGTACGACACCGACTAGCGCCAACATTCCTCCTAGCAGCAAGGCAGGAAACATCGCCGAGAAACTCGGGCGCGACGCTTTGTCTTCTAATCCCCAGACCACCAAGGCTGCGATCACCGACCAACCTCCGACCAAGACATGAAAGGCCGAAGCGACGCCAAGCAGGAGCCAAACGCTTCGCCAGTTACCACGTGCGAGTTCTGCAAGTCCCCAGAAAACAAAAACATAGGCAAAGCATTTTCCTTCCACGCCGCCAACGACCCATTCCCCAGCGAAGTTTCCCCAAGCGATGAGTGTTACCAAGAGCATTGCAGTGACCACCGACAAATACTTCACTTGCACGATCCGCCAACTCAACCGTTGCCAGGCCCATGCTAATGCCCCCCAAGCCACGATCCGACCTATCCAGGCAACCGTGGGCAAGCTGAACCACTTGGTCAACACTCCCACGGTCCAATAGAAGAGCAAATGCGGATCGGCGGATTCCAGAAACAGATCCCCTGCACACCATGCGGGATTCCAATAGTGCTTGGCTTTCGCCAGATAGTGGGCTTCATTGACATGCGGCACAGGTGCTCCTCCATGTACAAAGAAGACCACCAAGATCAGCGCAATCTCGAGCCACTGCGTTACAGAAGATTCGTTAGATCCCAGTTTGTTACCGTTCCGGCCCATTCACACAGATTACGAAGCAACTGGCAGGTTGGCCAGGGCAACAATTGATAACCGCGAGGGGAGTGCCGGTGCAGCAGAGTTAGTATTCCATCGGCTCACAGACTGGCTCCGTGAGAACGCGCTTAGCTCTGCCTTGCGAAGCTCGGTTGGCGCGGCGCGGCTAAGAGATGGAGAATCAAGGCTTCTTCAGTGTCATCAAATACTCCACCAAATCAACCAACTGCTGCTTGGTGAGTTTTCTTTGCAGTTCTGCTGGCATCAGGGAAATCTCGCTCTTGAACATATCTTCGATTTCATCTTGCGAGACCGTGGTGTCGATGCCTTCGGCATTGCGCAGAGTGACGGCCTCATCGGTTTCGCTCACCAGCAAGCCGGTCATCGATTTGCCCGAGTCAAGAATCACAATGTATTGCTCGTAATTATGACTAATGCCGGCACTGGGATCCATGATCGCCTGATACATCGCTTCTTTCGATAGTTTGCTGCCGATTTCCGATAGATCAGGGCCGACTTGTTTACCTTTACCATGAACTTGATGGCAATCCGCACATGTGCCGACCTCGGCAAAGATTTTTTGACCTTGGTCAGCAAAACCGGTTTCACGGAGGAGGTGTCGTAAAGGGGGAAGAGCCTCCGCGTTGGCCGACTGGGGAAGTGGAAGGAATTTCTCTGCCTGCTGACGAATCTCTTCGTTGGACGAAAGGTGCAGCGCATCGGCAGCGACAAATTGAAATTGTTCGGGTAACTTACCATCTTTGGCCTGCTGAATCAGTAGTCGTTGCCCTGAGATCGACTTAGTTAAGCCTTGAACCGCAGCCATGCGTTGCGGCATGGTAGAAGACTCATCTCTAACGATGTCGAGAAGCCTTAGATTGAGATCGGAGTCATCCACCTGCCCGATCGTGATTAGAGCCGCGGCATGAGTGTCGTCCAGTGACGAGGTGATCTGCAAGAGTTGGTCTTTACCGCCGGTTGCCAAGATGGTCCGTGCCGCTTCCACGGAAGTCTGGTCATCCTCAGGCGAAATTATTTGAGCTAGCAGGTCATCCTGGTATTCTCTCAGTTGATACCTGCGTATTAATTGAAAATACTGGTCCGTTCCTCGTTGCGAGTCGAGATAAGCTTTGACGGCACCTTTCGTATGCGGGGATTTCGTGATATCGAATTTTGGCAATCGATCCAGGATTTCTACGACTACACTGGGAGGCAAGGAATAGTTTCGCTCCAACAGTTGGGTAAGTGCTATTGATTTGCCGGGCTCTGATTGGAAATCAAATGCTCGTAAATAGCGATCCAAGTCGAAACCATTTTCGTTCGCAGAGAGAATCAGTTCAGCCAATCGTGCTGGCGTCGCTTTGGAGCGACTTATCCACACGATGTCGGTACTTGGAGGATATTGCCATTTGTCTCCGACCCGTTTAATCCAAGCTTCCAGACAAGAATCCCATTTGCCACGGGCGGCAATGCCGATCGCTTCAAGCCACCAACGATCGTTTTCTTCAGTTTTGTCAGCAAGCTGCGCCCAAAGCTGGGCAGCTTCTTTTGAGTTGTTATTTGCAAGTGCAATTGCCAATTCTCGCTGCACTTGGGGCGAGGGGTCGTGCATCAAACGCCTAACCAACGGAAGCATGTCCATTTGATGTTGTCGAGCTAGTCGCAATCCCACGATGCGTATTCGCGAATCGTCGCTATTCAAAGCCGAATCGACATAGCCGGAAAGATCACTGGCGACCGCACCGAGCAACCAGAGGGCACGTGCTTGCAGTAAGGGATCGCCGGACTCCCATAGTTTTGCTATCTCAGGTTCGGCTTGTTCGCCCCATTTCAAGATTTGTTGCCAGGCGATTGCCCGTACGGCAAAATTTGGATTCTCCAAGGCGGCAATGGTTCCAACTGGTGTGGCGAAGTCATAGGTTGGCACTTCGTAGTTGTTGCCGCTGCCAAAGGGGGTGATTCGAAAGATGCGTCCCTTCTGGAGATCCTCAACGTTGTGTCCCCCTACGCCGGGATCGTACCAGTCGGCAACGAATAACGAGCCGTCTGGGGCTACCTTTACATCAACAGGTCGGAACCAAGGATCCCGCTCCCCCTTGAGAATCTCGGTGATTTCTGCCGAAAAGCCCGCGCCTTCCTCCTCAACGCGATAGCTTCGCACTACGTTGTGCCCTGGTTCACAATGCAAAAGTTGCCCATGAAAATTGACTGGGAGCAGTTTGCCTTCGTAGATCGTAATCCCTGCCGGCGAACCACTGCCTGTATATAGCATCGAAGGTACAACTCCAGGGTCGTTCACATGCCAATGTTTGCCTGGCAACTCATCATCTTGACCGGTCCGAGGCATCCACCACGAGGCCCCCGTCAGTTCATCCTTGTAACCATAGTTGCCGAACTCCATGACAAAATTGACTCGCGTCCCGCGATTTCCGTCGTCGTCGTTGTCACTCTGCCAGATGTTGCCGAACGAGTCGACGGTGAGCATCCACGGATTGCGAAAGTTCCAAGCAAGTGTTTCAAAGTCATTTCCGTCCAAATTGCATCGGAAAGCCATACCTTCTTGGTAAGGAGTTCTTCGATCATTTACCACATTGCCGGCTAAATCTCGAATAGGCTGCCCCCTTGCATCGCAGATCTCTTTGCCACTATTGCCAATGTTGAAATAGAGTTTGCCATCAGGTCCAAACACGAACGCGTGAATTCCATGATCATGTTGCTTGCCTTGAATTCCGGTAAAGAGTTCTTCCTGTCGGTCGCATCGATCATCACCATCATCATCTATAAGGATCACGACTCGCGATCCCGTTGAGACGATTGCTCGCGTACCATGCCCATCAGGGGTGCCCAGAACACAAATGCCATGGGGGGAATCGATGTCGGCCCCCTGGTAAAAGGTCTTGCTCTGGTCGGCCTGCCCATCACCATTGAGGTCTTCAAGAATGACAATCCGATCCCCGGCAGGGCGTGAGCCTAGACTCTTGCGGTAGTTGACAATCTCACAAGCCCAGACGCGACCTTTGTGATCGACGTCGATGGCCGAGGGATTGACCACCATTGGCTCTGCAGCGAAAAGTGTGCACGCCAACCCGTCTGCGACGTCAAGCCCTGCCGTCGCTTGTGTTGGCTCACGAGATGCACCCGCTTCCTTTGGAGATTGGGCATCCACGAAAGAGTAGCAGAGCAGACCTATTCCAAAGATAAAGACGAAATAGCAGAACAGATGGCGCACAGTTACACTTCCTAGGAATAGTACGAACGGTTGACTATAGAAGTTTATGTGCAGTTAGATCATCTTTGCAATATGCCAACCACTAACCACTCAGTATGCATTCTCTTGCTTGAAGACGACCATTACGGTTTGGGCAAGGATCTTCATGTCCATCCAGAGCGTCCAATCTCGAATGTAGCGATGGTCGAATTCGATTCGGCGTTCCATCTTTTCAAGCGTTTCGGTCTCGCCACGCCAGCCATGAACCTGAGCCAGCCCTGTAATGCCCGGTTTTACTTTGTGGCGGAGCATGTAGCCATCGATTAGCATGCGGTATTGTTCATTGTGCGCGGTGGCATGGGGCCGCGGACCTACGAGAGACATACTGCCTCCAATGACGTTGAACAACTGTGGTAGTTCATCCAAGGAAGTTTTTCGCATGAACTGGCCCAATGGCGTAGTGCGCTGGTCGTCTTTGGTTGCCTGTTGGATCTCTTCTCCATCGTCGCAGACCCGCATAGAACGGAATTTCCAAACTCGGATTTCCTCTCCCATGAGTCCATATCGCTTCTGGCGGAAAAATACTGGTCCTGGCGAGGACCATTTTACCAGACCGGCAAGTATGGCAAACGGCACCGAGAGAATTGCCAGGAGCACAGTAGCGACCAACAAATCAAAGCCTCGTTTCAGCACACCATCAATTCCTGTGATAGGTGTCTCAAATACACTCACCACGGGTAGGCCATTTATCTGATTCCAACGAGCGTGCAACATTTGGAACACGAAAAAATCCGGAACAATATAAACTGAGGCGGTAGTGTCGCTAAGCTTGCTCAGGTAGTCGCGGATACGCTTTTCCGCCCGCATCGGAAAGGTGATAAATATCATGTCCACCTCGCCTCGACGAGCCATCTCGGCCAAGCGAGACAACGTGCCAGCACTGGGTAGGTCGCGCCCCATTGCTTCTTTGATACGGTTAGAAGGTCGGTCGTCAAAGAAACCGGCAAACTCCAATCCCAACTCTTGCGACTCTTGAACGTTGTCAGCTAATTGCAATCCCAGTGGATTGAGTCCGCAGATTGCGAAGCGACGTGTATTGAAGCCACGTTTGCGTAGGTTTTTAAGTATCATCCGAAACACGACTCGGCTACTGCCCATCGCAAGGGGTGTTACCAACAGCCAGAGTATTTTCGATTCGTAGCTGAAATGGGCATTGAGCTTGGTCAACAGGCCAACACCGAGGACCAACGGAGCCGTGTACATCCAGTTCAACATCACACAGTACAACTCAAGAGCAAGTCGTGAGCCTCGCCAACTTCGATACAAGCCACTTACTTCGGAAGCAATCAGATGGATCAGAAGTGTCGTCGCAGCGATGGCGGCCATGTCCTGAGTCGTGGCCAGATGTGTGTATTGAGCTGCCAAAGCAGCCCCGCATACGATTCCAAATGCATCAATCAATCGATAGGCAATGCTGACAAGCGACCGATGTGTCCGCACATTGTAGTTGCCGGAGGATACCACGTTGAGTATTCCTTGTGAAAGTTCTTGGATGAGACGGAGCAGCGCAATCAGGCCGCGGCGACGTTTCGCAAGTGTAGCTTTTAGATGGGTCCGGTAGCGGAGAATCTGGGAACAGTCTCCGGTGTTGTAAAAACGCAACATCTAGGGCTTATGTGTGGATGGAGGGAAACTTTCGGAACTTTTAGCCACTGACCTGCGTCGAACTATCTGGAGAAATAAGCTGTTGCACATACGGGTGGACCGCTTAGGCACTTCTGTCGTAGAACATGGTTGTCTCGGGAAGGCGTAACGGCTTCTTGACGCGACAATTCAGCACATTTGATGGTGGCACCGCGATGAAATTCTGGATTACTGTATTCTTCTCACTCTTCATCCTACTTCCCGGTCGAGTCGACGCTTCTATGCTGGAAAGTGCCAACAAGCTCTACGACGAGGGCAACTATCAAGAAGCCCTTGATGCTTATAAGGATCTGCTAGCAAGCCCCACGGGAGCCAATTCCAAGCAACTTGCGACAAGCGTGCAACGGACACTAGATTGCTATCGCCGTTTGAATCGGCAGAGTGAAGTCGATGCATTTTTGGATTCAGTCGCGACTGCTTATGTAGACGATTGGCAAGTGCTGGCCGCCGTTGCTGATGGCGTCAGCGCTCTGAGTCATTATGGTGTGATGACGGCGGGCGAATATGTTCGTGGCCCGCAGCGAGGGGGCCAGGGCCAAGTTGTCAATTCAATTGACCGCGATCGTGTCCGCTCTTTGCAACTCTACAGGCAAGCGTTTGAGATTCTCGCAAGACAGGGAGATGAACGTAGTGCTCCGGAGGCGTTCTCGTTTCTTCGCACGTTTGCAGAAGCACTTCTACAACCGGCTTCAAGTGGACAATCCTGGGGCTTGCAAGAACTAACCGACTTGTCCCAACTCCCCGACTACGAAGAGGGCTGGCAGCATCGGACTTTCAGTGCGAGCGGCGCTCCAGTTACGGCAGATGGCAGGCCGGTCTACTACGAGGTGCCTGATTCCTGGAAGACTGCTACAAGTGACGGCGAGCGGTGGCGATGGATATTGAAGCAAATAGTCGAGTGGCAGCCTGCGAATGAAAACTATGTGTTACTTACACGGGCCAAGTTCTTGCAATCACAATTTGGTGTTCAAACTCTTTCCGAATATGGTTGGTGGTTTGGGCGGTCCCAGCAAGCTGGAGATGAGAAAGAGGAAACCGGAACGTTTGCCCTTCATACGCTTGGCGAAAACGAAACGATCGCTCGGCTAGCGACTGGGATAGAGCGTTTCACACTTCCCGATGAGAACAACTATATCAAGCTCTTTGAGCAGGTGGCCGCAGAAAATGCTCGTGTCGAAAATGGTCCAGATCTCGATTCATGGACCCAAGCGGTCACTGCCTTGGCAAATCTATTTGAAAATCGCCGACAGTATCCGCGTGCGGCAGAGTTCTGGCAGCAAATCGCGGATCGCAATCTGCCCCGTCGCCAGGAGGCACGAGATCGACTCGCCCAAATCACCGGCAATTGGGGACGTTTCGAGCCTGTTTCATCGCAACCCGCCGGCATGGGGGCTACGGTCGACTTTCGTTTTCGCAACGGCAAACGAGTCGAATTCATCGCCCAACGCGTTGAAGTTCGCCAATTACTTGACGATGTGAAGGCTTATCTCAAGAAGAATCCTGACAAACTAGATTGGGAACAGTTGCAGATTGAAAACATTGGACACCGACTTGTCACTCAAGATCAGAAGAAGTATGTCGGTGCAGAAGTCGCCCGCTGGAGCCTGGACCTTTCTCCTCGCGAGAAGCACGTCGATCGTCGTATTACGGTGACCACGCCCTTGCAAGACCCTGGAGCTTACCTCCTCACCTCAAAAATGGCCGATGGCAACACGACCAGTATCGTGCTCTGGCTCAAGGACACCGCCATCGTCAAAAAACCTTTCGAAGGGAAATCGCTGTATTACGTGGCCGACGCTTCGACAGGAAAGCCGATTGCCAAGTGTAATCTCGAATTCTTTGGCTACTCTCAGCAGCATCTCGACGGGAATCGATTTCGGATCGAAACAAAGAGCTTCGCGGAAAAAACCAATTCCAGCGGCGTGGCAACGATTGATTCCAACGATGCGAATCGTCGCTTTCAGTGGCTAACCACTGCGACTACATCCCAAGGGCGTTTTGCTTATTTGGGGTTCAACAACATATGGAGCGGAGATTCTTACGATCAAGAATATCAGCAGGTAAAAGTCTTTTCGATCACCGATCGACCCGTGTACCGCCCCGATCAGGAAGTGCACTTCAAATTCTGGGTTGCCCAGGCCCAGTTTGATATGCCCAATGAGTCGCGGTTTGCAGCAAAGTCCTTCCAGATCGAGATTCGTGATCCTCGCAACGAACGCGTTTACAGCACACAAGTGATCTCAGATCTTTATGGCGGACTCTCCGGAACTTGGCAAATACCTGAGGGGGCCACGCTTGGACAATATCAGGTGAATGTCGTTAACCACGGTGGCGGCACATTTCGCGTCGAGGAATATAAGAAGCCCGAATATGAAGTTACCGTCGATGCACCTGACGAGTCTGTTATGTTGGGCGAAACAATTAAGGCTAAGATCACAGCGAAGTACTACTTCGGAAAGCCAGTCACCGACGCCAGAGTCCACTACAAAGTACTCCGCACGAGCCACACCGAACGGTGGTATCCGCCTTCGCCTTGGGATTGGCTCTACGGCGCAGGTTACGGCTGGTTTGGCGAGGACTACAGTTGGTACCCAGGCTGGCAACGTTGGGGTTGTCTCCCTCCGTCTCCATGGTGGTTCTGGCGTGCACCCACTCCGCCTGAAGTGGTCAGCGACCGTGAAGTGCCCATCGGTGTGGATGGAACGGTCGAGGTCGAAATCGATACCTCGCTGGCCCAGGAGTTGCATCCCAATGATGACCACAAGTATGAAATACAGGCCGAAGTGGTCGATCAATCTCGTCGCACGATCGTCGGCAACGGCAGTGTGTTGGTTGCACGGGAGCCTTTCCAAGTGACCCTTTGGACGGATCGAGGATTCTATCGTACTGGCGATACAATCACGGTGGGCACGGCAGCGCGCACCTTGGATGGCAAACCAGTCTCGGGAAACGGCACCGTTCGACTTCTGAAAATTCTCTACGAGGATGGCAAACCCGTTGAGACAGAAGTCGGGCGTTGGGAACTCGATCTTGGTGAAACTGGCCAAGCAGAGATGCCCATCAAAGCTTCCGCTGCAGGTCAGTATCGGCTCTCTTACGAACTTACCGATGCTCAGAACCATACCGGCGAGGGAGGTCGCATTTTCACGATCGCAGGCCCCGATTTCAACGGATCGGAGTTTCGATATAACGACCTTGAAATCGTCCCCGATCGCCGCAACTATCAGCCAGGTGATAAGGCGGCCCTGCAGATCAATACGAATCAGATCGGCTCGGCAGTACTTTTGTTTGTTCGCCCAGCCAATGGAGTCTATCAGCTGCCTCAACTGGTAAAGATTACTGGTAAGAGTACCGTGGTGGAGGTCGATGTGGTGGCCAAAGACACGCCCAATATTTACGTGGAAGCGGTGACGGTGCATGGTGGTCGAGTGCATACCTTCGTGAAGGAACTCTTTGTTCCACCGACTAAGCGTGTTCTCAATCTAGAGGTCGTACCGTCGTCACCGGTCTATCTGCCTGGCCAAGAAGCCAAGCTGTCGCTGAAGTTGACCGACGTTGAGGGACAACCTTTTGTCGGCTCATTGGCTCTGGCAGTCTATGACAAAGCTCTTGACTATATAGCAGGTGGCTCAAACGTAGCTGATATTCGCACCTTTTTTTGGAAGTGGCGTCGCAATCATAACTCGCAGGGAGAAACCAATCTGCGCGGCTACAGCACAGTTCTGGTAAAACCCGATCAACCAACGATGGGGAATCTAGGCATTTTCGGCGAGAGCATCGTAGATGAAATCCAAGAAGGTGGAACCGAGCAACTGTCAGTACGCAGCAAGAGTCGAACCCCGCTAATGTTGGGTGTTCAATTTGAGGCGATGTCGATGGCCGCAGCCCCAATGCCGGATAGTGGAGGGGAATACGGTGATCCAATTCTCAGCAAGTCTGCCGATGAATCAGCTGGTGAGGCCCCTGATTTGGTCGAACCCACTCTCCGCCAGAACTTTGCCGACACAGCGTTTTGGCAGGCCACGCTGGAAACGAACGCCGAAGGAATCGCCCAGGTTGAATTCCCAATGCCGGAGAATCTCACCGCCTGGAAGATTCACGCTTGGGGGATGGGTCATGGCACCCAGGTCGGTGAGGGCTCGGCGGAAGTCGTTACGAGAAAGAATCTGATTGTCCGCTTGCAGGCACCGAGGTTCTTCGTCGAAACCGACGAAGTCGTGCTCTCGGCCAACGTGCATAACTATCTCGCCACGGAAAAGCAGGTCCGCGTTTCCCTCGAGTTGGAAGGGGAGACCATCACCGGCCCAGAGGATTTGCAGCAGACCGTCACGATTCCTGCTGATGGCGAGCAGCGCGTTGATTGGCGCGTGAAAGTCGTCCGAGAGGGAGAAGCCACAATTCGCATGTCGGCCCGCACCGACGAAGAGTCCGACGCGATGCAGATGAGTTTCCCCGTGCTCGTCCATGGGATGCTCAAGACCGAGTCGTATACAGGAGTAATCCGACCACAGGATACATCGGGTGAGTTCAGCGTAACTGTCCCAAGTGAGCGACGTGCTGAGGAAACTCGGCTCGAGATCCGCTATACGCCGACCCTTGCCGGGGCAATGGTTGACGCCTTGCCGTATCTGCTCGACTACCCCTACGGCTGCACCGAGCAAACCCTCAATCGATTTCTGCCGGCAGTGGTCACACAGCAAACACTGCGGCAAATGAATCTCGACCTGGCGGGGATCCAAGCCAAACGCACGAATCTCAACTCACAGGAGATCGGTGACGATCTCCAACGAGCCGCCGGCTGGAAACGATTCGAACGCAATCCCGTGTTTGACGATGCCGAGTTAGCGAAGATCGTAAAAGCAGGTGTCAATCGACTCACCGAGATGCAGCTTGGCGACGGCGGTTGGGGCTGGTTCAGCGGGTTCGGCGAACAGAGCACGCCCCATACCACGGCCACCGTCGTGCACGGACTGCAGATTGCCGTCAAGAACGACGTAGCCATGGTACCCGGCGTATTGGATCGGGGCATTGCCTGGCTGCTAAACTACCAATCCGAACAAGTGCGACTGATCGAGAACTACGAAGTTCAACAAAAATTGCCAGCGGAACAGCGCGGCAAAGTGCGCTCGAAGCCGCACGCCGACAATCTCGATGCCCTGGTATTCATGGTGCTGGCTGAACATCCGGAGATTGCAGCTGAATCGAGCGAAGCGATGGCGAAGATGCGAGACTTCCTCTACCGCGACCGAACCAAATTAGCAGTCTACAGTCTGGCAACCTATGGAATTGCGTTGCAAACGCGAGGAGAAACGGAAAAGCTCGCTATGGTGATGCGCAATATTGGCCAATATCTGCGCGAGGACGACGAGAATCAAACGGCATGGCTGGAACTTCCTGGTGGAAGTTGGTGGTATTGGTACGGCAGCGAGTACGAAGCCCATGCCTACTATTTGAAGTTGCTCGTCGCGACCGACCCCGACAGCGAGATCGCTCCACGTTTGGTAAAGTATCTTCTGAATAACCGCAAGCACGCGACCTATTGGAACAGCACCCGCGATACCGCACTGGTGATCGAGGCTTTTGCTGACTACTTGCAAACTACCGGCGAAACGGAGCCCAACGTTACGCTCGAGGTCTGGATCGACGGACAGGAACGCAAGTCGGTCACGATCACCAAGGAAAATCTGTTTACCTTCGACAACAAGCTTGTGCTGTTGGGGGAAGAACTCGCCGCGGGACGGCATACCGTCGAACTCCGCAAACAGGGAGAGTCGCCGATTTATTACAGCGGTTATCTCACAAACTTTACCCTCGAAGATGATATCAAGGCAGCAGGGTTGGAGCTTAAGGTAGATCGCCAGTATTACAAGCTCACTCCAGTGGAAAAGAAAACCACCGTGGCAGGTGGCCATGGTCAAGTCGTCCAGCAAGCGGTTGAAAAATACGAACGTACCCCGTTGGTAAACTTCGCTGAGGTCGCAAGCGGCGACTTGGTGGAAGTAGAACTCACCGTCGAAAGTAAGAACGACTACGAATACATCCTGCTCGAAGACATGAAAGCTGCCGGGCTGGAACCTGTTGAGGTCCGCAGTGGCTACAACGGCAACGAACTGGGGGCCTATGTCGAGCTTCGCGACGAACGCGTCAATTTGTTCCTCAGCCGACTGGCCCGCGGGCGTCACAGCGTCACTTATCGTCTCCGGGCAGAAATCCCTGGCCAGTTCAGTGCGCTCCCCACGAAGGCGTCGGCTATGTACGCACCTGAGCTAAAGGCGAATTCAGATGAGATGAAAATACGGGTAGCGGATTGAGTCGCCTGCCATTTTACAAATTCTTGATTATTGGCTACCTCACGACCAATCGCTCCATAACATATCGAGTACTGGCCTCATGAGTTTGCGATCTTTACTGGAAAGCGTACCTAATTTCCGATGGAGAAGAGTTTTCTCTAGAGTACCAATTTTGTGAAGTCGAACTGTAGATGGTGCCAACAATCCTGCGGCCTGCCACTCCTTCAAGGCCACATCAAACTGAGATGAATGGGGCTGGGTCGTTACTCTCGCTAACAGCACATCACTATCATGGGAAGCAGCGAGAATCATCGCAGGACGTAACTTGCCAATAACTCCCGTGGAGTCAGGGAATCGCACCAAAACGAAGTCACCCGCTTGATAGTTCATCGTATATGTCGTCGCCTGGGCCGTATCCTTTCAAAAACTGTTCGGTTACTAGCCGCTGCCATTGGGCATCCTCTTCGTCATTTTCAGTAGAAATAACGACCCGCAACGCATCTTCGGGGTGCAATTGCGCAGCAACATCCGGGGGAACCACAAGCGACCCATCGGATTGAAATTGAGTGTCAAATTGCCAAGTAGGCATAGGAACCTCCAAGATAAGTTACTTATACAGTATACCATCGAACCTGTGAGTAGGTGAAGTGTGATGGCGGTTCTAGCCTGCGCAGTCGTTTGAAGCCAGATGGGCAGTCTGATTTCGTCCACTCTCACCCATGTGACCGCTCCAGCCCAAAATTCAGTGGTAGTTGGGGGTCGTTCTCCCGCTCGGGATCCAGTTCCTCGAATAGCAAACTTGGTTGGATATCGTGATTGTGCTGGTACTTGGAGCAGTACTCTTCCACGGAGCCGGTTAGCTCGTGATAGATGATTTGGCAAATCTCCGTTCCTGCATAGATTCGCACGGGTTGGACGGCGAACATTTCGAGTGTCCAAAAGCCTTCGAAGCCGACGTCGCCAAAACCGGCTGTTACATGCACGAAGAGTCCCAGCCGACCGACCGACGAACGACCTTCGATCTGTGGCACCAGGTTGTGGGTGTGGGTCCTTTCCACAGTACGTCCCAAGTAGAGTTGGTTAGGGCTGAGAACGATCCCTTCCTTGGGGATCTCGATCCGGCGGACCCTATTGGCTTTGGCCATATCGAGGACCACTTCTTCGTAGACCATCAATTCGTCGTGCAAAGTTAGGTTGTAGCTATTGGGGTTGATCCTCCTTGGATCGAAGGGATCGATGTCGATGTCCTCGCCCATGCGGCTGAGGATTTCTTGTCCGGATAGAATCATGGGGAATAGTCAGTTATCAGTGGTTAGTAGTCAGCGGTCAGTTGTAGCCGCGATGCAATGCATCGCTGGGCTACTTGCCTACCCCAACCTTGGGGCATGACTTCTGAAGTGAACAATTATCACAATCGGGCTTGCGAGCCGAGCAAACTTGTCGACCGTGGAGGATCATACGGTGCGAGAATCCAATCCATTCGTCTTGTGGGACGAGTTGCATCAGATCCTGCTCAACTTTAGCGGCATCTTTTTGTTTCGTGAGCCCCATTCGCAAGCTAAGACGACCGACATGGGTGTCGACCACCACTCCTGTCGGGATGCCATAGGCGGTTCCTAGCACCACATTCGCTGTCTTACGACCGACCCCGGCTAGTTCAACCAAGGAATCCAAGTCTTGCGGCACTTGCCCCTTGTATTTACCTACAAGTTCCGTGCTACACGCTTTGATGTTCTTGGCCTTATTGCGGAAGAAACCTGTGCTCTTGACGGCCGTCTCAAGATCTCCAATGGGGGCAGCCGCGAAGTCGGCGGGTTTCTTGTATTTGCGAAACAGGTCTTTGCAGACGAGATTCACCCGTTCGTCCGTACACTGGGCGGAAAGAATCGTGGCAACGAGCAGTTGAAACGGTGTCTTGTGGACCAGGGCACAATCGGCATCCGGAAAATCTTTCTTCAATTGTCGAATGATTTTCGCCGCGTGGCTTTTCAGCTCGGCAGATGGGGCAGGCTTTTTCGAGCCACTGGTCGGCCGAGTAGGCTTGGAAACACGTTTAGGTGGCATAGCTGTCGGCACAGTTGGGGTTCGGCGCTATGGTTGCAAAAGGGCAATAAAACCGGCTATTCCGGGCCTCGTCCAAGCAAAAGTTGTCCATGAAGAAACAAGCTTTCAGCAATTTCCAGTCGTGCGGGTCATTTTCCGCCCCGTGAGAGCAGTGTCAAGTGATAGGTTAGGATTAGGTGAACCTGCATGTCGGTTTTCTGCTCGGAGAAAACAGTCCCGGTTGGCTTCTGAGAGCGAGATCGCCTATAATCCTCGTAGTATCATCCCTCCCGCAACGAATCCCGCCTACCGAGGATCTTATGGCCAGTGACAACGAGAATTACGACCCGTTGTATTTGGCCGGGATCGAGCATTTCAATGTCTGCGATTTTTTCGAGGCCCACGAGACGTGGGAAGAACTGTGGACTGAATACCGCGGTCCGGGTCGCAAATTTTACCAGGGGTTGATCCAAGTCGCGGTTGCACTGCATCATTTCGGCAATGGCAACATTCGCGGGGCACGGAAGGTTTACCTTACTAGCCTCAATTATTTGGCCGACTATCCGTCGCTTTATATGGGGCTCGACCTTGACACGTTCCGCGACCAATATAAAGAGTGCTTTGCGGACGTCTTGGCCAGTGAAGAAGAATATCCACAAATAGAAATCGTACCCGACTTAATCCCTGAGATACATTTGCAGCCCGCCGAGGCTGATGCCTGACATTAATAATCGGGAGAGCTATCCCGCGATTAACATTAGAGTGAAAGTAGAATTATGGTTCCTTGGAACGCAGAAGATTTGATATTCGACGAGACCCGCTTCAAAGGGACGGCTCGCTTGTTTCCGCTGCCCGATCTGATCATGTTCCCCCATGTGATGCAGCCGTTGCATATTTTTGAGCCCCGCTATCGTGACCTGCTCAATGATGCCCTGGATAGTGACGGGCTGATTGCCATGTGTATGTTCGCACCGGGATGGGAAAAGAACTACGAGGGAAATCCTCCGCTCTTGCCGCACGCCTGTTTAGGCCGGGTGGTCACACACCAACGGACCGACAATGGTGAGTACAACATTTTGCTGTTGGGCATGCGGCGAATTCGTATTGAGCGCGAACTGCCAGCAACTCGCACCTTTCGGCAAGCGGAAGTCACTTTGCTCGACGACTTCTGTAAGACGAGCAACGATGGGAAACGGTCCGATTTGCAGGCAGAACTTACCAAGCAATTCCAGGACTTTCTTCCGCAAGGCAAGTCCATGGATAGCGCGTTACAAGAGATATTGGCTTCGGAGATCCCTTTGGGCGTGCTTACGGATTTGGTCAGCTTCGCCTTGCCGATGGAGTTCAAGAAAAAGCGAGACTTGCTTGGCGAGTGTGACATCGACAAGCGTGCTACCATGTTGCTCTCTGCAATCGGCGCAGCCGGTCCCGATGGGTCTTCACGTCACCATCGGAGATTCTTCAATACGCTCCCACCCTTTAGCGCCAACTAACGATTTTTGAGGTTGTGGCGCTCGGTTGACGATGCCCTGGGCGAGAGCATACTATCGACCCTTTGGGCGTTGTCTATTTCGACAGTGCCGGTATTTTCCTTAGGTAAGGTCTGCCATGAGTTCCTCTGCATCGAACTGTACTAGTGAAGACGAAAAACCCTGCGAGGCTACCCCGGTAGACTTGCCTCGCATTGAACGGGCGGTTCGTGAAATCCTTACAGCGGTCGGGGAGGACCCTGACCGAGAAGGCTTGCGGGAAACTCCCGCGCGGGTTGCTCGGATGTACGCCGAACTTTTTAGCGGATTGCATACCGATCCCAAAATTCATCTACAGAAGTTTTTCACCGAGAAGTACGACGAGATGGTGCTGGTGAAAGACATTGCCTTCAACAGCATGTGCGAACACCACATGCTCCCTTTCATAGGCAAGGCCCACATAGGTTACGTGCCGAATGGAAAAGTCGTCGGACTGAGCAAACTGGCCCGCGTGGTGGAAGAAGTCTCTCACCGTCCGCAGGTGCAGGAGCGCATGACTGAGCAGATCGCCGATCTTCTGATTCAAGAACTGGAAGTCAAAGGGGTGGCGGTTGTGATCGAGGCATCGCACTCTTGCATGTCGATCCGTGGAATTCGCAAGCCAGAGAGCATGTGTGTGACCTCGGCAATGAAGGGCTTGTTCCGTACGAATCTTTCCAGTCGCTCCGAAGTGATGACCCTCATCTACGGTGATCGACGGTAATCTTCCCAGCCGGAGGCACACCTGCCTCCGGGGCCATCCCGGAGGCAAGTGTGCCTCCGGCTATGAAAGTTTCTGCAAACTTACGATGAATCTGCTCATTCAATTCCTGTTGCGACTTTGCTTTGGTCTGGCCGCAGGAATGGCGATCACCTCATCGCGGCAGGTCACTAGCGGGTATTTCCGTAATCATCTCTATGTGACGCTGGGCTTATCGACACTCGCATCGTTAGTAAGTTACACAGTCGCTCCGGAGGTGTTTTGGTATGCAGTGGCGGCCGCAGTGGCGAGCTACGTCGGCTCGGTATGTTGGCTTTATGAAACGCGATTCCTGGGGAAGATGATTCTCATAGTTGTCGCTTTGTGTTGCTTGAACGGTGGACTCAGACAACAGCTTAGACAGTACTCTATTAAATGGCATTCATCTCCAATTATGCTAAATTACTTATCACAGTCTGTACTTGAGAAGCGATTAGCTAAAGACACATTTGGATTGTCACAGGAGATGGACAGAGAGCTTAGAAGCTTTAAAAGCATTTCAGATTATTTGACCATGTCTTCCGTATCTAGCTCTGGCCTCTTGCTCGGAATGACTATGGCCGCGATGTTATTAGGCCACTGGTATCTCAACACGCCCACGATGGAGTTGGCCCCGTTGCGGCGTCTCATCCTGGCTATGGGAGCGGCCGTTGCATTTCAGATACTCGTCTCCGCCCTTGGCCTGTGGGGCGAACTGGAGTACGCAAACGAACTTTCCACGCAGTGGTGGCTCTTTCTCTTACTAAGGTGGTCGTTTGGGCTGGTTGGTGTTGCAGTACTCACCTGGATGGCGTGGGAAACGCTCAAGATTCCCAATACGCAAAGTGCGACCGGAATCCTTTACGTTGCCGTAATCGGCACGTTTGTCGGCGAAACCATGTCTCTGCTACTGTCTGCCGAGTCGCTCTTTCCGCTATAATGATTAGTGAATGCAGCCGCTTGCGGCTTAGCGATCATCATAAGCGAGAGAGAATTCCTTTGAACATTACCTACGCCTGCCCCGCCTGTGACGCCCCAGTGCGGTCCAACTTCGATTCCACCACTCGGGAACTCGTTTGTCCGCATTGCCACCAGCAACTAGCCGTGTCAGCGGACGCGGTCGAAGGAAATCGTGTTCGGCGCTGCTTGGTATGTCCCAGCACCGATCTATTCGTTCGCAAGGATTTCCCTCAGCGTCTCGGGGTGCTGATCGTAGCCGTTGGGATCGTGGGTAGCTCAATCGCCTGGTACTATGCCAACTTGCCTTGGACGTTTGGCATTCTGTTTGCCACGGCCTTGATCGACGTGCTGCTCTACTCGTTTGTCGGCGATGCATTAATGTGCTACCGCTGCCAAGCCCAGTATCGTGGTGTGGCCGAGATGGACTCTCATGGAAACTTCGATTTGGAAACGCATGAGCGTTATCGGCAACTCCAAGCCCGGCTCGAAGAAACCCAGCAGCGTGCGGCACCCCGTACTTGACGGTTTCAACCCTTCTAGTTTGCCAATTAGTTGTCCCGTTTTCACAGGTATCAATCATCATGGAAGTCGAAAGGCAGCGGATCCAAGAGGATCTGCGGGGACAAATCGCCGGCGATGTCCATTGCGACGACCTCTATGTTCAGCTTTACAGCAGCGATGCCAGCATTTACGAGATTCCGCCACTCGGCGTCGTGCGGCCAAGGACCTTGGACGATGTCGTGGCGACGGTGCGTTATGCAGCCGCCAACGATATTCCCCTGCATGCTCGAGGGAGTGGATCGGGACTCACCGGGGGTGCCTTGGGCCGAGGATTGATTGTCGACTTTTCCCGCTACTTCCGCAAAGTTCTCAATGTGAGCGAGAACTCCGTGCGTGTCGAAGCGGGTGTTGTGCTCGATGAACTCAACCGCCATCTTTCAAGTAGAGGAAGATACTTTGGACCTGACCCCGCCACCAAGCAAGTAACAACTATCGGTAGCATGGTTGCCCTGGATGCCTCAGGAAGCCATTGGCCAGTTGTAGGCTCTACACGTCGGCACGTCGAGTCATTACAGGTTGTCATGGCAGACGGCGAAGTGCGGGAACTCGCTCTACATGATGTGCCTTTGAAAGAAGAGTCGACAGAAGTTGAGAAGCTAGCGGGTAGTCTCTCAAAGATCCTAGAGGATCACGATGAGTTGATTCGTAAATATCATCCGAAAAGCTGCGTTAATTGTAGTGGCTATCAACTCGATGACTTACGGGTTCCCTGGTTTGGCGGTTCACAGGTGAACCTGGCACACTTGCTCGTGGGAAGTGAAGGAACGCTTGGCCTGGTTACAGAAGTCACGCTCAAGACTCTGCCTCTACCCAACCATTCAGGGAGCTTGCTGCTTTATTTTGATTCGTTGGATAAGGCGGCACATGCGTCGTTGGAACTAGCTTCGCTGGGCCCGAGTGCTTGTGACCTGATGGACCGTCGCCATTTGAGTATTGCTCGGGAGAGCGACCCTCGCTACGAGTTCTTGATCCCCGTCGAAGCTGAGGCGGTGCTACTGGTCGAGTTTCAAGGTGATACGGCGGACGAGGTCTACGCGCGATTGGCAAAGACCGTTGCCCAAGTCAAAGACAAGTTGCGTCTGGCCGCGGGGGCTTACATAGCTGCCGATTCCATCGATCACGAACTCTTGTGGCAATTAGCCCGGCACTATACACCCACTTTGTACCGTTTAAGAGGATTGACACGACCGTTGCCGTTCGTGGAGGACGTGGCAATCCCTCCCGAGAGTTTGCCAGAATTCCTTCCAAGAGTCCAACAGATCTTCAGGCAAAAACAGACTACGACATCACTGTTTGGCCATGTCGGTCATGGGCAGTTACATTTTCGCCCCTTCCTGGATTTGGCAAATTCTGAAGACATAGAAAGAATGGAACTTTTGGCCAACCGGCTCTACGAAGAAGTCTGGCGTGTGGGTGGTACGATCAGTGGTGAGCATGGAGACGGACTGAGTCGGACTCCTTTCGTGGCACGGCAATTTGGGCCGTTGATGTCAGCTTTCCAGGAAGTGAAACAACTTTTCGACCCACACAATCTCTTGAACCCAGGTAAAATCTTGCCGCAAGAGTCGAGCAATCTAAGTAGCAAGCTACGGCATGTGCGCTACCCGCTACTAGATTCTGCTTTCTCCTCCACAACAACGAAGCCCGTGAGAGAAGCTGCCCAGTCCCCGCGGGTCGAATTGCAATTGGCATGGCAGCCTGAAGAAATGGCTCACGCCGCCAGAACTTGTAATGGCTGTGCAGCATGCCGAACCACATCCGAGGAAACTCGCATGTGTCCAATCTTTCGCTATGCTCCTCGCGAAGAAGCGTCTCCGCGCGCGAAAGCGAATCTAATTAGAGGCGTGCTGACTGGTAGTCTGCCTGCAGAAACTCTACTGGAAGATGATTGCAAGGAAATCGCTGATCTTTGTGTGCATTGCCACATGTGTCGTCTCGAGTGTCCAGCCAATGTGGACATTCCCAAACTCATGGTCGAGGCAAAAGCCTCTTACATTGCAACCAATGGTGAGTCATTGCACACTTGGTTTATGAGTCGAGTGGACAAGCTATGCGCTATTGGTTCGCGATATGATCGGGTTGCCAACTGGGCGGTTGGAAATCATATTGCCCGCTGGTTGATTGAGAAGAGCTTGGGGATATCGCGGAGTCGAAAACTCCCCCGCTTTCGCCATCATCCTTTTCTCCAGTCGACCACTCATCAGAATATTCAATTGCCGGAGAAACGTGGCTCGGAAAAAGTACTCTATTTTGTTGACACCTATGCCAACTACTGTGATACACAATTGGCTGAGGCTTTCGTTGCTGTGCTTGAGTACAATGGTGTTCCTGTCTACGTTCCTCCCCGTCAGCAAGAATCTGCCATGCCCTCCATTGCTCGAGGCAGAGTTTCTCAGGCACGGAAGATCGCAGAAGAAAATGTGGCACTGCTGGCTGAAGCGATTCGTCAGGGCTACACCATCGTGGCAACCGAACCGTCAGCGGTTCTCGCTCTAACTCATGAGTACTTGCAACTCTTGCCAGACGATCAGGATGCAGAAATGGTTTCGCAGAACACGAAAGAAGCGTGTCATTATCTCTGGCGACTTCATCAGCAAGGGAAATTGCTCCTGAATTTTGATGCGCTCGATATCTCACTTGGATATCACATTCCCTGCCACGTCAAAGCCCTGGAAATTGGTTCTCCCACGCAGAGTTTGCTCAGTCTGATCCCAGGACTCAAGATCGAGCGGATCGAGAAGGGATGTAGCGGCATCGCAGGGATGTACGGTTTTCAGCGCGACAACTACCGCAATAGCCTGCGGGCAGGTTTGCCATTGATTACGACTATGCGGACGGGAGATTTTGCCGCCGGTACTACGGAGTGCAGCACTTGCAAAATCCAGATGGAACAAAGCACCTCGAAGCCGACGATCCATCCCGTCAAGATTTTGGCGATTGCCTATGGATTGATGCCCGAACTTCGTCAGCTCCTCGATAGCCCTGGCCGTGACCTGGTGGTAACATGATAGTAAGGGTTAAAATGTTTGCGGCGGCGCGCGATGCCGTTGGAGCTGCCGAGATAAGTGTGGAACTGCTAGAACTGTCTCGGGTAAGCGACTTGCGAAGCGCCCTTAGAGCCGATTATCCGCAGTTGGCACCGTTGCTTGCTCAGGCGTTGTTTGCCATTAATACCCAATATGCCGACGAGGCTACACCAATACCCTTAACGGGCGAGATCGCCTGTATTCCGCCGGTGAGTGGAGGGTAAGTGCGATACGATCATGATTCAATTAACGAACGATCCAATCGACACGCAAACTCTCTTGGGAAAGGCTCAGAGTCCTGCCTCGGGTGCGGTATTGTTGTTTCTCGGAGTGACACGGCAACACACGGCAGGTCGCGAAACCACCGAGTTGCATTACGACACCTACCATGAGATGGCCGAGCAACAATTGGCTACTTTAGAGGCAGAGGCCCGCCGGCGATGGGGACTTGATGAATGTCTGATAGTCCATCGCTTAGGGAGAGTACCTTTGGGAGAAGCAAGCGTTGCCATCGTCGTCGCTAGTCCCCATCGCCGCGAGGCATTTGCCTCAGGAGAATGGTTGATCGACACTTTAAAAGAAGTTGTCCCAATTTGGAAGCAAGAACACTGGGCCGACGGGTCAAGCGAGTGGGTTCATCCATAACAAGTACAGTCCACTTCCGCATCGAACGAATGAAAAATTCCTTGCCAGCCATGGATTCCGTAATGTCGAGCGTCGGTCAACCATTGACTGACACGCTGGGCCGGGTGCATACCTCACTGCGGGTGAGTGTGACTGATCGCTGCAACATTCGCTGCTTTTATTGCATGCCTCTTGAGAACGTGAACTTTCGTCCTCGCGACGAGTTGCTCACCTTTGAGGAGATAGAACGTTTCGTACGCATTGGGGTTACCCTCGGCATTCGCAAGATCCGACTCACTGGAGGGGAACCTTTGGTGCGGAGTGAATTGCCGCAACTAGTCGAAAGACTGGCTTCCATAGATGGCATTGAAGACCTTGCCCTCACCACCAACGGCATCCTGCTCACCGAACAAGCCGCCGATTTACAAGCGGCAGGTCTTCAACGGTTGAACGTAAGTCTTGATTCCTTGAGCGAAGAGACGTTCCAGAAGATTTCACGCCGGAGTGGCTTACAACGAGTCTTGGATGGGATCTTCGCAGCACGCGTAGCTGGCTTCACCGATATTCGACTCAACGCGATCGCCATTCGTGGGCTCACAGAAACAGAGATTGTTCCCTTGGCGGGATTTGCGCGTACCCATGATTTCGAGTTGCGATTCATCGAATTCATGCCTCTGGACGCGGAAAACCACTGGGAGAGTGAGCAAGTGCTCACGAGCCAGGAAATTCGTCAGACACTTGAGGCAAACTTCTGTCCGCTGGTGCCGAGCTCGCGACACGATCCGAGCCAGCCAGCCGTCGATTTTCACTTTTCCGATGGCTGCGGCCGGATTGGGTTTATTAATCCAATCAGCCAACCTTTTTGCTCGAGTTGCAATCGCCTGCGAATCACTGCAGAAGGGCAAGTGCGAAACTGCTTGTTTTCCACAAAAGAATGGGACGTGCGGACACTGCTGCGTGAGGGTGGCTCCGACGATCAGGTTCGAGAACTCGTGCGCGACTGCGTGCTCCACAAGAAGCCCGCTCACGGAGTGGGCGGGGCGGAGTTTGTGAAACCTGAGCGGGCCATGTATCAGATCGGGGGTTAGGCATGAATCCCTCGACAACCGTCGAACCTGCACATTCTCGGATCTATCTGGACAATGCCGCTACAAGTTGGCCCAAACCCGCGTGCGTTTACGAAGCGATTGACAGATATCAACGGGAAATTGGATCTCCTTACGGGCGCAGCGGCTATCGGTCGGCCGAAGAGTCCCAACGTTTGGTCGAGAGTGCGCGTCGCAGTCTCGCTCAACTAGTTGGGATCAACGATCCCAACCATGTGGTTTTCACGGCCAACGGAACAGACTCGCTCAACACGGCATTACTCGGTATCCTCCGACCGGGAGACCATGTCGTCACCACCGTTTGCGAACACAATTCAGTTCTTCGACCACTCAGGCATCTGGCCGATCAAGCCGAGGTCGAAGTCAGTTATGTGCCTTGCGATAGCGTGGGGTTTGTTTCGCCAGAAGACATTCGGATGGCATTGCGCCCAAATACACGATTGGTCGCTGTGAATCATGCATCCAATGTGACCGGAACAATCCAGCCAATTGCCGAGATTGGCAAGGTAGCAGGCTCCTGCGGCGCTTATTATCTCGTTGATGCAGCACAAACACTGGGGCACGTGCCCATCAGCATGGGCGAGTGCCAAGCCGACATGCTTGCTGCCCCGGGGCACAAAGGGCTGCTAGGACCATTTGGAACGGGTGTGCTATGCCTGGGTGATCGGGTTCTTGGCGAGCTTGAGCCGCTTCGAAGGGGTGGCACTGGGAGTGCCAGTAAGAATGAGCACCAACCCACGGAGTTACCTCAAAAATTCGAGGCAGGCAACCTCAACGTCCTTGGTTTGGCAGGCCTCACATCTGCTTTGGACTATTTACAAGAACATGGCATCAAAGCGATCCAGAATCACCATCAGTTGCTCACTGCCAGACTGCTAGCCGGCCTGGAAACTCTCCCTGGGACAACCGTTCTCGGACCGCGTGCCGACCAACCTCGGACGAGTGTGGTCAGCATCAATTGCGTCGGATATGATCCACAGGAGTTGGCTGCCTTGCTGGAAATGGCAGCGGGTGTGGAGTGTCGCGCCGGACTGCATTGTGCCCCGCGAATGCATCAAGCTTTGGGAACACTTGATAGTGGCGGTACCTTGCGACTGAGCCTTGGTTGGGCGACAACCAATCAAGAGATCGATCGAGCGGTTGCTGCTCTAGAGAACGTACTCACGATTCCAGTGGGATAAACCTAGTATGTGGAAGCAAAAGGAAATGGCCAAGTCGACCAAGAGAAAGAAAGACGCGAATCAAGAACCCTGGTACAAGGAGGGCCTGCGTTTCAAATGCACGGGCTGTGGAGATTGCTGTACCGGCGCGCCCGGTTATGTTTGGGTAAACCAACGGGAAATTGACGGACTGGCCGCGCTCTTGGAGATGAAGGTCGACAAATTCGAATCAAAGTATGTCCGACGAATCGGCATCCGGCGAAGCCTTGTCGAGTTCTCCAACGGCGACTGCGTCTTCTTCGACAATGAGACTCGCAAGTGCAACGTTTACACTGAGCGTCCCCGACAGTGTCGCACCTGGCCCTTTTGGAACTCCAATCTAAAATCCCCAGAAACTTGGGCCGAGACGTGCGAAGCATGTCCAGGCAGCGGCAAGGGGAAGCTCTACCAGCTTGAGCAAATTCAAGAGCAGGCTGCCGTGTTTAATGTTTAAGCTGGGCTATTTGAATTTAGGATGCTGTCTCGAGTGAATCTCAGCATCCAACCCAAATTCCGAGTCGTCGCGCTCTGCTGCGCTGGGGCTCCGCATCGCGGCTAACGAGATTGTTTTAGTAGCGCTTGGGCGCCGTCGATTACTTTGGGCCAATCGAAAGCGGGGCCGGGGTCTGTTTTATTGCGTTGGACGTGATAGTGTCCGAGGACCCCGTGGAAATCTCTCCATTCTTGGTCCGTCAGCACATGCGGGATGAGGTCTCCCTCGGCATCGCGCGGATACGTACATTCGATTTTTGGAAACACACGAGAAAGTGTGGCTGTGAGCTTGATCAGCGAATCGTATTGTTCGGGGGTGAAATCATATTGGTAGAGTTCCTGCCCTTGGATCGTTCCATTGATGAGTTCCTGTCGAGCGGGTTTGCCATAGAAGGGCTTGGTGCGGACGCCTATATGGCCGATCGTGCGTGGCGGTCGTAAATGCACGACGCCGTCGTCGTCGGTGACATACCACTTGTCAAGGACCGACTTCTTGTCGGCGGGATAGGCACCGATGCTGGCAATTTCTACGCCGATTGAGCGAGAATTAGAAATCGTAGCATGCCAAGCTCGTTCCTTGAGATCAAGGGTTTGATAGATCGTACCGTCGATGTCGAGCATGAAATGTACGCTTAAGCCCCGGCTATCGTGCAGGACTTGAAAGCAGCGCTCGCTAGTTCCGCAGACATCGTAGTGCATGACAAATTGATCGACGACATCCTGGAGCAGAGGCAAGGTCCATCCCCCACCACGAACTTGTTCGAGCTGCTCGGGTGTCAACTTGTCCTGACGTATTCCATACCGATTGGGGGTATCAAGTTTTGCTTCTTCACGGGAAAAATCCCATTCGGCCTTCTCAAGAGGGGCAAAACGCCGCTCAACTCGATAGGCGTCATACCCACCGGGATCCATCCAAAGAACGACGGGAGCCGTCGTATGGAAGAACTGCCCACAGACGACAATTTCGTCACCAGTTCGGGCATTGGGTTCGCCAACTCCCACTGCATTAGCCGACTCGATGCTGAGTGTTAAGAGATAACTAACGAAACTAGCAACAATCATCGAAGTTTTCACGGCAATGAACTCTCTTTGGGATTCACAATCTGAAGGGAAGCAATCGACCAACTGGAGGGACAGCTTAGATGAGTCGGCGGATTGCAACCCTTATTGTAGCCAATCCCTTTCACCTCGCGACCATTCTATGCGCAAGAGATTCTCGAAATGACGAAACTGTCTCGATTCAAAATCAATTTCTGATGTCCGAATTCAAGCCGGCGATTGACAGTTAGCAATTTTTTTCTCGAAGATCGCATAGCAATTTGAGTTCGCTTCGTTGCTGCGAGAAAGACCAAGAGCAACCTACTGACGTGGTGAGGTGCCGATCGCACCTGCTTCGACACGTCCGTGGTTTATCATGGGATACAAGAGATGCACTAAGCAGGCCACCTGTCAAAATATAGGGGATAGTTCAAGTTTGCCGGCTGAAACACCGATCATGGGGATGGGATTACTCCTCGTTTGCCAGGTAAATTACGCCCTCTCGGCTAACTGAACAGCTGAAGTTGAATGGGTGGTTTATTGGCGAGCGAATGACTGTTCTTTGACAATTTATCGCCTAAATCAGGTCGTTTCCGGCCCGGCTCCTAGCGTATGAGTCGTGCCGTAAGTTCCATACCGATCTGACGAAACCTTGACACTAAGTCTTGCGCCAATTACACTTGGGACAAGCGGAAGTGTTTTGCTTCTGGAACTTAGCTCATCTGATGAAGCACCCTTGGGAAGCCCATCCGGGCAATTCGCGGAGGACCTCGTCGTGACCAAAAAAGAGATCGTGAGGACAATTTCTGAGGAAATTGGCCTGACCCAATTGAAGACGAAGGAAATCGTACAGAAGACCTTCGACGCGATTGTGGAGACCCTTGTCGAGGACCGGCGGATTGAATTGCGGAATTTCGGAGTGTTTGAGGTCAAGCGGCGTGCTGCTCGCAAGGCCCGAAATCCACGTACGGGGGAGAAGGTTTTCGTCCCCGAGAAGTTTGTCGTGACATTCAAGCCGGGCAAAGAGATGGAAGAGCGTGTTCACGAACTCGAGCGGCAGGCCAACGCCGCCGCCGAAGCAGCCCACCGGGCAGCCAGTGGTTCCCCACCACCACCTATCGAAACAACAAATCACGAAACTCTTTCCCCGCCAACGACTTACGTTCCAAAGGCTGGGACATAGTCGCTTTCGTAGCGGTGCCTTCCAGCCACCGACTCAAGATCTCGGTGGCTAGAAGCCGCCGCTACAAAATCTGCTCTCGGCGCCGGAAGCTTGGATTGCTATCCTTCGCGCGACTTTTCTACCAGACAGGCGTTTATTAGGCGATTCAGAGGAATTTCTGTGTCGGATGATGGAGCGTTTGTCACAAACTTTTCACTTTTTTTGCGGGACTGGCGGCTATCCAAGAAGGGTTCTTCTTGGAAAACTGCCAACTAATTGGAAGCTCTTGTCCAGCTGTATGCGCGGCTGGATTGGCTTCAATGCTCAAGGAGGAGCTACGCCCATGCGTAAATGGCTCTTAATTTTGGTGACTGTATGTACGTTGGCCGGGTCAACCGGCTGTCTGCTGCCGGGGTACTCGGCAGATCCGACACGGCGATCGCAACAGTTGATTTACACATCCGAGAACCTGCGCGCTATGCTCGATGAGTGGGAGCGAATCTGGTTTCTCGACCAACCTTCTCACCTGACGCCCCATAGCGTTCACGGCGGGATTATTTAAGCTCGTTGACACTTCATAAGTCGCTACAATCAAGGGCTGCGCTACCGGTACGCGCACGAGCTGAGGCAAAGGCTGAGTAGATTTGGTAGAATGGGCCGTCCGAGTTCACTGAGAAATACAGGACTCGGGTTGGACTTGTTCAGTCGTCATGTTCCCATTTGCCTCGCTCGAAAAGTTACCATGCCAGAAGTCTCGGCAGCCAAATTGCCTCCCGCATCTCCACTCCAAGTCGAATTGCCAGTGAACTTAGGTCGCTTGCAATTTTCCAACCCAATTCTGGTAGCATCTGGCACGTTTGGTTACGCCCGTGAAATGGAAGCTCTAGTCGATCTCTCGCGGCTGGGGGGGATCGTCCCCAAGACGATCACCAAGCTCCCTCGCAAAGGTAACGCTCCCTGGCGAACGATAGAAACACCCTCGGGGATGCTTAATTCGATAGGGTTGGACAACGACGGGATCGAGTTGTTCATCAAGCATCACCTGCCCTATCTGGCTAATCTGGGCACGGCAATCATCGTAAGTATCGCCGGGCGGACCCATGATGAGTTTGTCGAGATGGCAGCACAGCTCTCCACTGAAGCGGGAATCGCAGCAGTTGAATTAAATATTTCGTGTCCGAATGTCAGTGGCGGTGTCGATTTTGGCACTGATGCGGGTATGTGCGAGCGACTCGTTGCTGATTGCCGTGAGAACTCGTCGCATCCGATTATTGCGAAGCTCACTCCGAACGTGACCAGTGTTGCCGACATGGCCCGTGCAGCTGCTGCTGGCGGGGCAGATGCGATTTCCCTGATCAATACTTGCCAAGGGATGGCAATCGACTGGCGGCGTCGTCGGCCAATGTTGGGGAATGTCGTAGGAGGACTTAGCGGTCCTGCAATCAAGCCAATTGCCTTACGGGCTGTCTATCAGGCAGCGCAAGCAACGAAGACTCCAATCATTGGCATTGGGGGCATTGCAACGATCGACGACGTGATGGAGTTTCTCGTAGCTGGTGCCACAGCGGTTCAACTTGGTACGGTAAACTTCTATAATCCCAAGGTCTCGATGGAAGTGCTTGAGGCACTGCCAGGTGCTCTTGGAGAATTAGGGGCGAAGAGCGTTCAGGAAGTCGTAGGGACGATGGGAGAACCATGACCAACCACCAACCACTAACCACTAACCACATGCGTGTACTTAGCGGAATCCAACCAACTGGCCGGCCTCATTGGGGTAATTATTTTGGCGCGATCGTGCAGTACATTGCGCTGCAGGATGCCGAGCAGGCCTACTATTTTATTGCGAATTTGCATGCTCTCACCACGGTGCGCGACAAACAGCTACTCTCGCAATACTCTCTCGATGCCGCGATGGATCTGCTGGCTCTGGGCCTCGATCCCCAGAAGGCAGTACTCTTTGTGCAATCGGATGTCCCTGAGGTGAGCGAACTGTGTTGGATTTTGCTCACAGGGACGCCGATGGGGCTCCTCGAGCGTTGTCACGCTTACAAGGACAAGAAGGCCAAGGGTCTCGCCGCCGACGCAGGTCTGTTCGCCTATCCTGTTCTGCAAGCAGCCGACATTCTTGCCTACGACAGCGATACGGTCCCGGTCGGCGAAGATCAGGTGCAGCACATCGAAGTCTGTCGTGATATTGCTGGTAGTTTTAACCATCAGTATGGCGAAGTCTTCGTGCTGCCGAAGGCGAAGGTGCTCGATAGCTCTGCCCGTGTGCCGGGGACGGATGGCGAGAAGATGTCGAAGAGCTACAACAATACCTTGGCAGTTTTTGAAGCTGCCAACATACAGAAAAAGCAGATCATGCGGATCGCCACCGATTCGCGGCCGATGGACGATCCCAAGGACCCGCAGAGCGATGTTTTGTATTTGCTCTATTCGCTGGTCGCCCCCGAAAGCGATCGCGAAGAGATGGCAGATCTGTATCGGCGCGGTGGGTTTGGCTATGGAGATGTGAAGAAAAAATTGGCAGAAGCGGCGGAAGCCTTTTTTGCAGAAGCCCGATCGCGACGCGAAGACTGGCAGAGCCGCCCTGACGACGTGAGAGATATTTTGGCTTCTGGAGCTGCAAAAGCACGACAAAAGGCAGGGGAAGTTCTCTCGCGGTCCCAAGAGGCAAGTGGGCTCAAGGGTTATTGATCGTGGCGCTGCAAATCATTGGCATTGGTACTGACATCATCGAGTGTTTGCGAATTGCGCAAATGATCGACCGCCACGGTGAGTTGTTCATCAGTCGCGTATACACGCCGCACGAAATCGCGTACTGTTCCACCAAGAAAGCTGCCACGCAACATTATGCTGGTCGTTGGGCTGCTAAAGAGGCGGTACTTAAGGCACTCGGTACGGGTTGGAGAAAGGGAATCAGTTGGCGCGATATTGAAGTTCGCAATCAGCCCAGTGGAGCTCCCACCATTGCACTCTGTGGTGGAGCCCGCGAAGTACTCGAGAAATCGGGTATCGCAAAAATGCACATCAGTATTTCGCATTGCCGTAGCCATGCGACAGCCTACGCCATCGCCGAAGGGGAAGTTCCAAACGACTTTTGAAGAGGCTGAAAACCTATTCAAGAGTCTGATATTTGCGGAACCTACGTAGCATTTGCGGTTTCTCGCTAGCCTGCGCAATACTATCTCTGCTAATCTAGTATTATCGCCTCAATTTGGCGAGCAATTGATTGTGACAACCACTTGGTTGTCAGTACTTGTACCGCGTTTTAGGTGTCCCATGATTGATCCTGCCGAATTGATGCAACTCGCAATAGAGACTTGCCGTGAGGGATTAGCCCATGGCCAAAGTCCCTTCGGTTGTGCGATTGCCATCGGAGATGAAGTGGTTGCCAGGGCACACAACACGGTGGTGATGTCCACAGATATTACGGCACACGCAGAGGTGAACGCGATTCGTTTGGGGTGCAAGACAGTTGACGACATATTCCTTACCGATGCAGTTGTAGCAACGACCTGCGAACCGTGTCCGATGTGTATGGCCGCGCTGCATTGGGCCCGAGTGGGGACGGTATACTACGGTGCAACGATTGCTGACGCAGACACTTCGGGTTTCAATGAGTTGCAACTACCAGCAGCCGAGTTGTTGCGTATTGGTGGCAGCAAAGTGGAGCTCATTGGTGGACTACTGGTCGACGAGTGTCGAGAATTATTTGAGCTATGGCAAGCAAGCCCCAGTAAGCATGCTTACTGAGTACTGGCGACGAGGTTAGGAAGGTAATAAATCGACTATGGTCACGAAACTGGATCTCGCGAGGGATTGGCTTCCGCGCTATACGGGTATGCCCCTCGAAAAGTTTGGTGACTACGTGCTGCTGACCAACTTTCGTACTTACGTCAGCAAGTTTGCCAAGAAGTTTGGTTGTGAAGTGCATGGCGAAGATCGTCCCATGCAGGCCGCCACTAATGAAGATGGGTTGACCATTGTTAACTTTGGTATTGGCTCGCCAAATGCGGCGACCGTGATGGATTTGCTGACGGCATATCATCCAGAAGCGGTCTTGTTTCTGGGGAAATGCGGAGGGCTCAAGACCTCGACAGAGATTGGGAATTTCATCCTGCCAATCGGTGCAATACGTGGTGAGGGAACTTCAGACGATTATTTGCCAAAATTGGTGCCGGCGTTGCCATCCTTCAAACTCCATAAATTCGTTTCCGACAAACTCGTGGAACGCAAACTTGATTATCGTACCGGCGTCATCTACACCACAAATCGACGAGTTTGGGAGCACGATGAACAATTCAAGGCTCGTTTAGTTGAATACACTCCGATTGCGATCGATATGGAAGTTGCCACGCTGTTTATCGTCGGACACAAGAATGAGATTTCTCGCGGAGCGTTGTTGTTAGTTTCCGATTTGCCGATGTCCGAGCATGGCATCAAGACCCAGGCAAGCGATGCTAAAGTAGATTCCAATTGGTCGGACGTCCACTTGGAAATCGGGATTGAATCACTTACCGAGATAGGCGAGAAGGGCGAGAAGATTAAGCATTTCCGCTACTAGTTTTTCCTTAGTTTTGAGAGAGTTTCCAAGATGCCTCCATCTGTTGTAGCTCTAATTGATCATGCCGTTTTGAGTCCGACCCAAACCGATGCCGATCTGCGCGCGGCGTGCACCATGTGTATGGAAGTAGGGACCGCGAGCGTTTGCGTGAAGCCAGCGATGGTTTCGCTGGCAGGTGAATTGCTCGCCGGATCGAAGGTGGTTCCCAGCACGGTAATTGGGTTTCCGCACGGGGGAACGACCACTGGCACGAAGGTCCGCGAGACAGAAATCGCGTGTCTGGACGGTGCCCGTGAGGTGGATATGGTGGTCAATATTGGTCGGGTCCTGCAGAAGGATTGGGACTACGTGACGGCAGACATTCGGGCCGTAGTCGAGGCGGTGAACGCTGGAGGTGCCATCACCAAAGTGATCTTCGAGACGGGGCTACTGCCGGAAGACGCGATGAAGATTAAGCTCTGTGAAATCTGCGAAGAGGCAGACGCCGCATTTGTGAAGACCTCCACGGGATTCGGTTTTGTGAAGTCCGCTGATGGATCGCTCCAGTCCACGGGTGCAACTGAAAACGACATTCGCCTGATGTGCAAACACACGAGCGACAAGCTACAAGTGAAGGCCTCGGGGGGAATTCGCAGTTATGACGATGCGTGTCGATTTGTGTCCTTGGGGGCCACCCGGCTTGGCACCAGCGGTACATTGGCAATTGCCCAAGGTGAGCGTGGCGAGAAAACTGAGAGCTCAGCAGGATACTGATTCTTCGATATCATTCAATTTGAGATTTACTGCATGTTAGAACTCTACGATCAAGCACAAGCGGCTGCCGAAGCGATTCGACAGCAATGGGATCATACGCCTCGAGCGGGTATCATCTTGGGGACCGGCCTCGGAGGATTTGCCGATCGTATCGAAGGAGCCTTGGCGATCGACTATGAAAAGATCCCCAACTTTCCAAGCTCAACCGCTGTCAGCCACCGGGGAAGATTGGTTTGTGGGATCTTGGAAGGCGTTCCCGTGATGGCCATGGAAGGGCGCTTTCATCAATACGAAGGTTACCCCCTCAAGCAGATCACTCTCCCGGTGCGGGTGATGAAGGCAATGGGTGCTGAGTTGATGATTGTTACGCATGCCGTCGGCGGGCTGAATCCGTACTATTTGCCCGGCGACGTGATGATTATCGACGATCAAATCAACCTCATGGGAGACAACCCCTTAGTTGGCATCAACGATGATCGCTTGGGGCCTCGTTTTCCGGACATGAGTGCTCCCTATACTTCCGAACTGATCTCGCTCGGCCAGGAGATCGCCCGCCGCGAGGATTTCCCCGTGCAGCGTGGCGTGATGGTGGCCGTTACCGGGCCCAATCTGGAAACTCGGGCCGAGTATCGTTTTCTCCGACAGATAGGGGCCGACGTTGTCGGCATGTCCACGGTGCCTGAGGTGATTGTCGCGGTCCATTGTGGGATGCGAGTGTTTGGGCTTTCGGTCGTTACCGATATGTGTCTGCCAGACTCTCTGAAGCCAGCCAATGTAGAAGAAATCATAGCAGTGGCGAATTCTGCAGAACCGAAGCTCCGTGCCCTCGTGTTGGGTGTGTTGGCCCACGAGCGATCGCGAGGAAATTAGGCGATGCAAGAAGTGGCCAAACAGATCGCAGCCGCTGCTGATGCAGTCCGCCAGCGGTGGGATATCACGCCTCGAGCAGGGATCGTGCTCGGCTCAGGGTTGGCGGATTTAGCTGAGAAGATCGATGTAGACCAATCGCTCGACTACACCGAAATTCCCCATTTCCCCCGCACCACTGCTCTCGGCCATAAGGGGCGTTTGGTATGCGGCCATCTAGCCGACGTACCCGTCGTCGCGTTTCAAGGTCGGTTTCATCTCTATGAGGGTTACACCGCCCAGCAGGCAGCGCAGCCCACGCGCCTGTCGCGTGCTTTAGGAGCCGACACATTGATTGTGTCTAATGCTGCCGGAGGGGTGAATCCTCGTTATAAGGTTGGCGACGTGATGGTGATCGACGACCAGATCAACTTGCTTTTCAACAATCCGCTAATTGGTGTGAATGACGATGATCTAGGACCGCGATTCCCGGATATGTCAGCCCCCTACGATCTCGATTTGCAGGAAACCGCCACTAAGATTGCTCGTCAGCATAACTTCCCGTTGCATCGGGGGGTTTACCTAGCCATGTTGGGTCCCACCTACGAAACCCGTGCCGAATATCGCATGGCACGCTACTTAGGCGCCGATGTGGTGGGGATGTCTACTGTGCCCGAAGTAATTGCAGCTCGCCATGCCGACATGCGAGTACTTGGTTTATCGACAATCACGAATGTTGGTTCCCCCGATGCTCCCAACGGAACTTCTGGTCATGACGTAATTGCCGCGGCAAAGTTGGCTACGGATAAACTGACGAAAATCGTTCAAGGTGTGGTCGCAACACTCTCAGATTGAAAGGCCTCGAAAGTTCCATGAATCCGGTTTGGACGATTGCCAAAAAACGTGACGGTGAAGAACTTTCTGCTACAGAGATTGGCGAGTTCATCGCCGGATACGCGTGCGGTGACATACCCGACTACCAGATGTCTGCCATGGCCATGGCGATCTACCTCCGCGGGATGACCACGGCGGAAATCGCTGCGCTCACGGACAGCATGCTTGAATCAGGGGCCTGTTTCGAGTGGCCTGCGGGTGGCCTGCCGAAAGTCGACAAACATTCGACCGGTGGTATCGGCGATAAGGTCTCGCTGCCCCTTGCTCCGATGCTTGCCTGCTGCGATTTGCAGGTGCCAATGATTTCGGGCCGAGGACTAGGAGCGACAGGTGGCACTCTCGATAAGCTCGAATCGATTCCTGGTTACCGCACCGATCTTTCGATGGATGAAATGCGAGCCGTCACCGAGAATGTAGGCTGCGTGATCAGCGGTGCCACCTCCGATCTGGTGCCCGCCGATAGAAAGCTTTATGCACTGCGCGATGTGACCGGTACGGTTCCCTCGATTCCGCTCATCACGGGGAGCATCATGAGCAAAAAGCTGGCCGAAGGGCTCGATGCTTTGGTACTCGACGTGAAATTCGGCAGCGGAGCCTTCATGAAGACGGCGGAGCTTGCGCGAGACCTGGCTGAGTCGATGGTCGCGACGGGTCGCCGGATGAACGTAGCAACCACGGCAGTGCTAACGGACATGAATCAGCCTCTGGGCCGGATGGTAGGCAACGCGGTTGAAGTCGATGAATCGGTGGCTGCCTTGGAAGGGGAGGGCCCTGAGGATCTTATGGAAGTGACACTTGCTCTTGGAGCGGAGTTGTTGCTTTCCACGAAGAAATCCGAATCAATCGAGACGGCTCGCAAGCAACTTCAAAAAACTATCGATTCTGGTGCGGCACGAGAAAAATTTGCCCAGATGGTCGCTGCCCAGGGTGGCAATCTCGATGCTTCTCGAGAGGTTGCGCCGGCGAGCGACGTCGCTGCAGGGCGCGGCGGCTACATCGCTTCCATGGATACGGAAAAACTCGGCCAGGCAGTGATCGCCATGCGAGGCGGACGAAGGAAACTAGGGGATGTCCTTGATCTTTCCACAGGTTTCGAGATGCTGGTCAGGCTCGGTGACAAGGTAGAAGTCGGTCAGTCGCTTGCCAGACTCTTTTCACCGGCTAACGTGGCCGACGAGGGGCGAGAGTTGTTTCTCTCGGCGGTTCAAATCTCCGATGAACCACCCACAGTCGGCCCACTGATTCTGGATCGAGTGAGTTAGCTTGTCGCCAAACGATGGAGCAAAAGGCGGCTATTCCCATCCTCACTCAGCAGTCCCATGTGGGCGGACCTGGGAACCCTCGCGTTGTGTAAGTTTGTCACCAAGCGTCGCTCGGGCGTTTTCGGCACCCGCCTTCAGTCGCGCGACAATCTGCGGGTGTCGGCGAGCCACATTGTGCGTCTCCGCCACGTCGTTCTTTAAGTCATAGAGCTCCAACCCCGTCTTGCGTTGGCTGTAAGGAACGGGCGTGCCATCTACTCCGCCTCGCTTGCCAGCCAAAGTTCGATATTGATGTGGAAAGTGCAGCTTCCAGCGAGGATCGCGGACTGCCTGCAATTCGCCCCCATAATAGCAATAAAACATGTCATGAGGACTCACAGCATCCGGTTCGCCAGACATAAGCGGCAAAATATCTCTGCCGTCGATAATTCGGTCTGCTGGCAGTTTGACTCCAATCAGATCCGCCACGGTGGGGAGCAAATCCATAGTGGTTGCAAACTCGTCGCATTTCGTATCAGCGGGAATCTTCCCCGGCCAGCGCATGATGCAGGGTTCTCGATACCCCCCCTCGAACATGGTCCCTTTTCCCTCACGCAATGGCTTGGCCGAGCCCGCGTGGTTGCCGTAGTTTAGCCAAGGTCCATTATCTGAGGTGAAGACGACCAGCGTCTTTTCGTCGAGTTTATTTTTTGAAATGGCGTCGAGGATTTGACCCACGGACCAGTCAATTTCCATCACAACATCACCATAGAGGCCGCCTCCACTCTTGTCGCGAAATTTACTGGATACGAACAGGGGCACATGGACCATCGAGTGGGGTACGTAGAGAAAAAATGGATGTTTCGCGTTGCGGTTTATAAAGTCGACTGCCCGCTCGGTGTACCAAGTCGTCAATTGGGCCTGGTCTTCAGCGGTTACCTCTTCGTCAACGACTCGATTGCCGTCAAACAGGGGAAGGTTTGGATAGCGTTGCTTTCGCCTTCTAGTTTCTGGTGGAAGATTTACGATATCTGGATGCTGGGGCCACATGTCGTTGGAGTACGGCAGGCCGAAATACTCATCAAAACCATGTTGTAATGGAAGAAAAGGCGGTAGATGCCCTAGGTGCCATTTCCCGAATATCGCCGTGGCATATCCACGCTGTTTGCAAACCTCGGCCAACGTCAACTCATCGTTGTTGAGGCCGAACTTCGCATCAGGCGACAACGCACCGAGAATGTTCACCCTCTCGGGATAGCACCCTGTGAGCAGGGCCGCCCGTGAAGCAGAGCAAACGGCCGTGGCCGCATGAAAATCGGTGAAGATGCGGCCCTCGCTGGCCATCCGGTCCAGGTTGGGCGTGGGATACTCGGTGGCACCGAATGGACCAATATCGGCATAGCCCATATCGTCGATAAAGATAACGACGATGTTCGGTAAGTCTGTCGCCGACTCTTGCTCCGCACGTGCGCCTTGAAGCTGTCCCAGACAGACGATGCATGCGGCTAGAAGCAAGACAAGAAATCTGGGATAACGTCCGTTCATGTTTAAGATGCCTTATTCTTTTTCTTTCTTGAAAGATTGATATTTCGTCTGCGAAAGGGGGCCTTCGTCACTCAATAATTTACAGAGCATCTCATCACGTAGCACATCTTCGATCCGCATCGGTTCACCATCAACTTCTGCCCATTGATCGATCAGGCGAATGCCGTGGCTATAGTCGACATACCAATCGACATGCACGGTCGTAAGAGGCTGGATCGGATTGCCATCGAGGCGATGCCAGCCGTAGATAGCGACATGGCCAGGACGATTGACAAGCTCCTTGGTCACTACGACATCCTTCTTGATACCTGAGGTTATCTTCCCCGGTGCATCGTTTGGCAATTGATCTTGGATTAGCTGATTGTGTTGGCAAAAAGTGGCCCACGATTCGCGGTCTTCAGTCAATGGAAGGGGTTTCAATTTCACCCTAGCTGCAGTGTTTATGTCATCCACCATTTTTCTCGTTGGCAGGACACATCCCAACATGTCGGCCAAGAACTGGGCTGCGTGGGGAGTTAATGGAACGCGAACAGAATCCTCATCTCCGCCAACTGCCAAGTAATCAGGTGATACGCGATAGACTATTTGGTGGCTCTCCCCAGAGTCGTTCTGAATCTCTGCCGAAATCTTCTCAAAGCTACGCCACCAGTCCGGTAGATTGCCTTGCAAAATTTCCTCGGCAAGTATCGATTCACCTTGCGCACGATCAACATCGAGCAAGGTCTGTACGATTGCTGTTCCACTCGATGCCCCAACTCGCCGAGGCTGCACTGCGGGAGCAACCCCCTGCCAATTGGCGGGCAAAAGCGGCTGCTCTTCAATCCAAGTCTTATAAGTCCGAGGTGATGCCAAGTCGCCCCACGTGGCGGCGTTCGCCGTTCCTATCGTGAGCGCCGCGAGCAAGCCATTCATCTCACCTACCAGTCGAGTATGTAAGATCAGGTTGTCTGGATTGGGATGAACGAGTGCTGTGAACTGGCCATCAAGACCTTCAGATCTCTTGAATTCAACTCGAGCACTTTCATCGATAGCAAACTTTGTCTTTAGGTCCTCCAGCATTCTTTGGGTTGCGCGAAACGTCCCACCAGTCGGACTAACGACTTTCTTGCCATTAAGCTCGATTTCGCGATCATCATAGGCCAGCACAACCAGGTGATGCGTAGGATCGGACTCCAGCCAATGGTGCAGTTTATCTCCATGATGCTGGGCAGCGTCAAAGCCATAATTCGCGTCAAGAAAGGCGATACGTTCAATTGTGCCGGGGATTTCCTCGTCGGCATCCAGGTAGCCAAACAGAAAACTGCCTCCACCACTATGAGCGGTGAGTGCGATACGAACTACATCGCTGGGGAGGCTGGCGGCCAAGGAATCAACCATCTGGCGGATAGTCTGCGGCCCATTCGTTCGTTGGCTTTTCCAACTGGGCCAGCTGAGGCAGTTGGCTTGCACACAAGCCAGCACGATCGTTCGTTCAGTTTCCAACGAAGCAAATTGTCTCCACTGGGCCGCGGCGTGCTGAATATCAAAGTGCCAATCCATGCCTTCCTTCAACTGGTATCCAAGAGTTTGCTCAGCCGTGTTGCCGTTGGGAGTGGCATAGAGGATTAGTAGAATGGGCAGATCTGGATCAATTCGATCCGCCGCTGGGGCTAAGACAATCGCGCGGGTATCTTCGGCAAAGCGGATCTCTCGAACCTGCTCATTCTGCGATCCATAAGACACAAACCCCGGCCACAATGCCGATCGGCTTGCATGCGCTTCTCCTGAAAGTAACAATCCGGCCAAGAGCGGAAGTGAATACCGAATCCTATTCACTGGGCTGTTTCCCGAAAACATTTTCGTGCAGTTCGTTCTTTGCACTATCCTTCGAAGCCTTTTTGATCCACCAACTATCGGTGGCGATTGCTCCAACGGTTAGCACACCCAACACGGCCAATTCCCAGAGCACCAACTGGGTGCCATGCTTATCTAGCCAAGCAAAGAGGGGATGATCTGCCTGGCTGGTGGCTTCGACGTTCGTGCCGTTTACTGCCAGAAAGGCCATAAAACCATAGGCGAACACGGTCACGACAAACACCATCCCCACGGGGATCAGCAGGGTGTAAAAGGGGTTCTTCCATTTGTTGACAGGCATGAGGTAGCTCTTCAGAGAGCGAAGGGTTTAGCGAACCTTCTCATTGTGGCGCGCCACCTGGGCGGAATCAATCCGCGTTAGACTTGCCTTGGCAATTCGCTTCTCTCTTGCATTGCCATTCTTAACGACCTTGCGATAGAAGACGCGGGCGACTTCTGGCTGGCCTGCCGCTTCCGCCGTGCGACCCCTGCGCAAATAGGTGGCGGCTCGCTGATTTTCTAGCCAATTCACCGCATTGGGTTCAGCGTCCACAGGACGACCCACGACATCAACATCTGCCCCTCGACGGCGAGCGGCCTCGGCTAGGACTTCCCGGTCCATTTCGGCCAAATCGATCACCGTTGCGCTCATAGAGAGAGAGCCAGAGAAAGAACTCGTGCCCAGAGAGCGATTGCCCACTCGATCAAACCGAGTTCGCGTACTGCCACCAATACTTCCAAGAGAGGCAGTTCCGCCGGTCGGCACAACGACAGTAGTCGAAACGCCAAAATAATGAAATGTGGGCAACTGAACTGTCTGCTGGTAAGTAATTTGTGCCTTAGCGGGGGCAGCTATTGTCGCGGCGAATACCAATGCCAAGTAGCGAGTTTTCATGACGAGCCTCCTTTGAGTCGGTGAAAATCGTCGCACTCAGTGATTGTACTCCTTTATAGCCATTGGCAGCAAGCCAATGGTTAGCAAGGCAGCGATTTTCAGCAATCAATACTCCTTCTGCAAGACACCATCGGCGCGATTGCCCAATTGTTCGAGCACTTTCTCGTCAGTGTCTACGTTCAATGCGCGACTGGATCCATCAGCTAGAGCGATGTTCACAATTCCAGGATGAGCGCTATCGAAACCCCCGACCTCCAAAGGTCCTGGTGGATCAGACTCAGCCTCTTTGTTTCGTTGAGACCACCGATAGCGACTCTCGATCTTGCTTGTGTTACGCAAAGTAGCCCGGGTGCCACTTACCCAGCCGAGACTGCTCTCCAACGGCATCATCTCCCCTATTAGCAAAGTCTGTGAACTGCCATCGAGAATGTCGCTGTAGCGGATGTTACTATTGAGAAACATTACTCCATTGTTGTCATCGTCGATTGGTGTTTCGCTCCCATCGTGGCAACCAGCGTAGGTTCCAAAGGCGATTGTTTCGTCTTGATTTTTCTCGCTACCAGGGAATGAAGGGCACATCAACAGCGAAACGGAGACCGCTCGAATGGGAGCATTCACCGGCGCGAAGGCGCCCGCCTCTTGGTCGAAAAGTTCATAGACGGTACTCATTTCCATGTAGGGGAGGATTTGCACGATCCAGCTCACCTTTTGACCGTCGGGTTCGCTGCGGATTGGACCGGTCGGATTGATCACCCCCGCAGGGAGATGCTCGACTCCAAATTCATAGTTGTGCGTGGCAAGTGCCAATTGTGAGATGTTATTGAGGCATCCGGTACGCCGAGCTGCTTCGCGCGCCGCCTGGACTGCGGGGAGCAGCAGTGCGACCAGGATGCCGATGATGGCAATCACCACCAGAAGTTCTACTAAAGTAAAAGCTTTTTCTGATTTTTTCATGATATTACTCCTTGTTGGAGGGAGAAGGTTCGTCAAACATAAATTCGAAAGAACGTTGGGTAAGCTGTTGCAAGTTGGAACCAAGTCGGGCTGTGACCGCGATGCTGCGATCTCTTACCAAGATTTCTATCGTGGCAGGTGTGTCACCGGGCAAAACTTCGTCAGCCAACTGCCAGATTTCCCCTGCGTAGTCCCTACTTGCGGCCACCTGTTGCCGAGCCCGCAGGATACCCGCTTCAAGCACCAGCTCGGTTTGGCGCAGGTCGCGCTGGCTGCGGACTTCGACATGGGACCGCAACGCCGAGCGGATCGTCGCCGTGACCATCGCCGTCACGATCGCCAGGCAGGCCAGAACGCAGATCAGGATCGCGCCCGACTGACTGGCAGGTCTTGCGAGAAGTATTCTGAATCGTCCGCTCATTGTTTCACCTCCTGCAGACCGGCCAATCGCAGGAGTCGTCCCACTTCAGCCATGGTTTGTAGCAGTGGCCGAGGAGCGATTCCTACCAACTTCAAGTCGCGAGTGACAGAGATTTCCCAGCGGGTGGGTGAAACATGCTCAGTAAATTCGACGTCTGCGTCCGCCGGCAGATTGTAATATTCACGCCGAGTGCGGGAATCATCCACAGCCTGTTCACGGAGCACATGCTCATCGAGCACTCGGTAGGTAACGACCGCTCCGTCAGCAAAAGTCAGTTCTAGGACAGCTTCATGATCGGTTTCAACGGCAGAAGATCGTTGCACGTCGCTGCGAAAATCGTGGCCTAGCCTCGTCATTGATCGACTCACCCGGGCCTGATCGCGAGAACTCGATTCCAGATTCATTACGCGATGCACCATCCCCAGCGACAATACCATCAGGACGCTGCTGACAGAGATGGATACCATCACCTCGATGAGCGTAAAGCCGTTGTGATGTCTCATGGTGTTTCTTTCGCTAAGGGAGGGGGCTCGATCCAGCCGACGAGCTCCAAGGGTTTCGGCTGGCCCAGTCGATCCCATTGAATTCGTATTACGAGACGCAGGCCATCGAAGTCGTCAATCGTTTCGGCCGAAAGTTGCGGATTCGGCAGCGAGGCTTGTGCTATGGGAGACGGCGTTAGGTCTGCAAGTGCCCTTTCACGTTCTTCGTCCTCCAGTGCGGTGAGTCGTTCTAACTGGTTGGAAACTTCCTCGAGTGCAGACTGGTAATGCCGTGCGTCTTGTTGCAATCGACCACTCCGCACGGCCAACGGTCCAGCGAACGACATCGCACCAATCAAAAGCGTGGCGGCCACGAGCAATTCCGTCATCGTGATGCCGTGGCGCGTAGGACGGCCACTCTTGCCCGTCTTCGAAACAACGACCAGGCGTGGTCGTTCTGCAATGCGATAAAACCTTGATCTAATCATTTCACGCGAGTCCCGATACCAAATCAATGAGCGGTGTAAGACAAGCTAGGCCTACCATCAATACCGCCCCGGCCATAATCAGAATCACTAGTGTCTGGAGAAGCATGACGACGATTTCAATTCGACCTCCCACACGGTCCCGCCTCAACCGTGCCAGCTGCGACATGGACCAGGCACGTGACTGAGGCGAGGTAGAGTCATTGAGTGCTCGAGATTCTGGTGGAGTTAAGAGGTGAGCCGTAGCCATGCTCTCCCAGATGTCAGCCCCTTGCTCGATTTCGTTGCGGACGAACAACAGCTTGTGCCGCATGAGTGTGTCGTAGTGATATCGGGCCAACGTAGACAATGACCCGGCCAGGGGTCGCCCGGACCGGACGGAGACGGATAGCAAATTCAATAAATCTGCCGAGCGCAACTGGGCAATCGGAGGCAAAAGTCGCGACCATATGTTCCGGCGACAGAAGCGACGAGCCCTTTCTGAGCGAATGAGCCATAGGAAGCCAGCGACTACGATGGCTATCAGATACCAATAGTTTACTGCCCAATTACTTACACGAATCATCCAGATCGTGGGGTCGGATAAATCCAAAGAGAAGTCATCAAAAATTGCTTGGAAACTAGGCATTATCTTGATCATGATGAAGCTCAGTACAAGCACAAATATGGTCATAGTAATCGTCGCATAGAATCCTAATTGCCGGACGCGCATATCCACTTGTTTGGCAGTCGTGTCTTCTCGCTCCAGGAGGTTGGTAAGGACAGCTGGTAAGGTGCCTGATTGATCGCCTAATCGAATTGCTAACTGCTGTTCGTCGGAGACTACTCCCGGGGTTTGCTCCAAGGCATCGGCTAGCGGCGTTCCAGCGGCCAATCGCCTGGCTAGCAAGCGCAAGCGGCGGCGAAAACGAAAGCGATGTTCCGCAGCCAAACTCGCGACCAGCGGAGCAGCCTCCAGTCGTTCGGTTGCCGCTACTCGAAGAATTCTCAGCAAGGACCGCTGTTTTGATGCAATCCTATCCGCTGGCCACCAAGGAGTGGTCAGCACCGGCGAGAGCCGTCGCAAGGCATGTTTGACTCGTGCAAAGGTGGGGAAATGAGCTTGCAAAAGATTTATCCTGTGAGACCCTTAATCAGGGTGACCAATGGTAGATAAAGGGCAAAAACAACTCCCGCCACGACGAGTCCCACCAATAGAATTGTGAACTGGGGAATGAAACCAGTGCTCCAATCAAGTCGGTTTCGAACCCGCTCTGCATACATTTCAGCCACCTCTCGCAAAAGCGGCAGACTTGGTGCTCCAGACGGTCCAGCTCGCAAGGCGTGAGCGACCGTTGCAGGCAGGCGCGTCTCGCTGACTACTGTTTCTGGGAGGCACCATTCGTCCTGAGCAGCCACAGCCAAACTCTCCGAATCCTTGCGCAACCAACGTTGATTGCTGCTCTGGCCGGCCAGCCGCAACGCACAGGAGAGCGAAAAGCCTGCGCTCAGAGATTCGGCCAATGTGCGAGTGAAGATCTCATAGGAAGTTACCTGGCTTGAGTTGCCAGAGGTAATATCCCCCAGCAGACGGCCTGGGAGTCCCCAGTATCTGAGCGCGTTGAACGCCAAATAGGCACCTCCAACTAAGATTGCAATTTCTGCAAGCAGACGGAGCGGATGAAAGAGGAGTTCTTTCGATAGGAGGACCGACCCTTTGGTCAGGCCGGGTAATTGAAGATCGAAATCATCATAAATGTCGCTAAAGGTGGGGACGACTACTGCCCCTAAGAAAATCAAAACGGCACCAGCAACTAGCAAGACGATCAGCGGGTAAGAGAATGTCCGTAAGAAGACTGTTCGCGTACGGTTTCTCAGTGCGGATTCTGCCAGGAGATTGTCGAGTGAGCGGTGGGAACCCTGCATCGCATCGTCGCCCAAGAGGGGTAGCAACACGGACAGATCACTACCGCGCACGATCTCTTCGGCACCGACTCCCTCGTTCAACTGCGTGGCGAGCTTCTGTATCTCACGCCGTGGTCGGCCGGCGGGCATTTCTGCAGCAAACGCCAAGAGCGCCGGGCCCAGCACATCGCGCTGGGCAATGAGTTGACCGACACGTTCCCGCAGTACACGCTCGCAGTCATCCTGAGGCGCAGGTGGCAGTACCACATCCGGGGTTATGGCAGATTCAGTAGTTTCCAATTGCCGCAGGGCTTGTACTGCAAGTCCTTGCTTTTCCAATTCGGCTATCGCCAGCGCAGCACTTTCCGCGGCAATGCGACCGGAAGTCGATTGCCCTTCAGAGTTCAAAGCTTGGTATTCAAATTCGAGCATGTTCATTTGGGATGGGCACTGCCCACCCTACGGGTTCTATCCCGACAAGTCTCTCATCATTTGGATATAGGGCAAAAACACGCTCAGTCCGTACACCAGTACGATCGCTCCCCCGAGTACACTGCCGAGCAAAATCGGTAGCGCCGTCTGCCAAACGGTGGCCAATCGCTGGGCCGATTGACGATACGTCTGGGCTGCGAAGCGTAGTACTCCTGGGAGTGACTGCTCTCCCAGATTTCCGGTCAGAGCCCAGCGTAATAGTGGTGGCAAAGCTGCTAGTTGAGAGTTCTCCGGATGGGCTGCGTGCCTCGTTGCGGCACGGCTGGGGTCATCATTCTCCAGTGCAGCACAGGCTTCCATGAGATGGGAGTCGCCTGTGATGCCACTTGCAAGCTCGGCCGCTTCAGCGAGTGGCATCTTGGATTCGACAAGCCGCGCAAGCTCCTCAGCAAACAATGCCTGCTTGACGGTCTTTACATAGCGGCGCGCCCCTGGAATCCACCAAGGAGGAGCAACTGTGGTGCGCCGCCACAGGAAGACCGCGATCAACACCAGGATTGGTACCAGCGGTATCCACACTGGCATGGTCTGGCGACAGAACTCGAGCAGACGCACGGGGAGACTCGGCGCCTGGCGAAGTTGTTCGTACATGTCAGTCAATTCAGGGACAAACAACGTGCATAACAAAATGAATCCGCAATATGCCAGGGCGAATACGATCAATGGCTGGACAAGAGCGCGGCCCATTGCACTGCGTAATTCGTTCTTTGCCGCGGATTCTTCTGTTACCCCCGCGAGAGTCAGTTCTGAACCGCCGCTCGACAGACCGGCTTGCAATGCGTGTTGATAGAGGCGCGGCAGATCGGGATTGTCGGCAATGGCGTCGTGGATGTCCTGCCCCAGGCTGGACCGCAGTTTGAGACTCGCATCGATCTGCTCCAGGGTGCGCTTCGTCGATGTGGCCGCGGAACCCAAGCGAATGGGGACACCGGCCTCGGCCAAGGAACCGATTTCGCGGTTGATGGCAAGCACATCTTGAAGAGTGGCAGTGGGCATAGCAGTCATCATCACGGATTTAGTAGCCGTTGGCGGAAGCCAATGGTTGACTCGCCACAGAAAACCATGGACCTGACGCCAATGGCTATGAAGGGAGATGCGCCGCGGCAACAGATTTGTTTAGAAATCCGCGAAACTACAACGAATCTTTTAAGAGATGGGCCTGTTTGCTGCGTAGTTCGCAGAAGGCCTCGTAAAGTGCCCAGCTGGAGTTGACGCCGCGCTCGAGCGTTTGCTGCCGTAAGGCAAATTCGTGGTTGACTGCCGTCGCCATGATGGGTTTCGGGTCGGGCCGGTCAAAATAAGGCGAGGCCTGGGCCACTGCCACCAAGAGCACCGCGGCAACCAGGCTTCCGGCGCGCCAGTTCGTGCGCCGCTGGGAGGTTGCCGCGCGAGCCGCCTCGAGTGTTTTGGGGCGGAGATCGTCGGTCGGCTGGACGTAGTTGCCTGCCTGGCGAATGGTCGCCTCAAGCAATTCGATGGAGTCAAACTCGTTCATGTGTCACCTCAATTTGAGTGGAAACGAGTTTGTGAGACAGCTTTTCCATGCCATAGCGATACCGGCTTGCGGCCGTGAACGCCGAAACCTCCAGTACTTCGCCGATCTGAGCAAATGTCATCTCTTCCCAGATCTTAAGCACCACGACCTCAGCCTGGTGGGTGGGGATATCTCTTAGCGCAGCCCAAATCGCCTGGTGCGACTCTTCTCGTTCGGCTTCGTCCACCAACTTTCGCGTCGTGAGGTCAGACAAATTCGCGAGAATGACCCAGCGTTTCTTTTGACGGACGATCACCAGAGCTTCATTTCGCACCATCCGCAGCAGATAGGGCCACGGCTCGGTTGCGTGGCGGAGCAGATTCACCTGCCCCGCGACTCGCACCAGGGTCCCTTGCACAGCATCCTCGGCGTCGTGCTGATTGCGGGTGATGGTCGCCGCATAACGTACCAGTCGCTGCGAAGTAAGATCAAACAGGCCTCCCAAAGCCGAAACCCCACTCTCGGCCATACGCTCAGCGCATCCGCGAACCTGCTCAGAAAAATTGAGAGAAGCATCCATCAAGTGTGAGGATGCGCGATCCGTGGGGATTTGTCTAGCTTTTTTGAGAATATGTCAAAAAAAGCTAAGCTGAGAGTCAAGAGCCAGACACATGAATCTCGACTCTTCGCTCTTGAATCGACTCTTACATCGCGCGCCAGAGGATCTCTTCGCTCAAAGCCAGATCGAAGGCATTTTCGTTGCCGTCTACCTCGGAATCGACCTGCTCATGCTCAAATCTGCGATGCAAGCCGGCCAAGCGACGATCGTGAATGCCTTCTCGCAGAGCCAACCCGATCTCGGCCAAATCGCTCGATTGCTCAAAGACCTGGTCGATCCGATGGGATTCGAGACGAGCTGCGACTCGCCCACTCGTTGCCCGGTGTGAAGTTCGACGACCGACCACTTCATTAGCCACGGCACTCAAAGTCCGCTGACTGGGGAGTGTAGCCGTTGATTCTTGGGCTGAAACCTCGGCCACATTCGAACTGAGGCTCGAACCCCTATTAGACACTCCATTAATAACGACTGGAGTGTGCGAGGTGCCCGATTCGCTATTGCTGAGTTCTGTTGCAGACGAGAAGGTACTCAATGTCTGGGGAACAATAATCGGAGCGACCGCTAAGGGCAATTCTGGATCGTTGACCGATTCATCCTCGTCACCACCAGTGGTAAGTGCTACCACAAGTGGAGCAGAAGAAGTCCCATAGTCCGTTTGCCACTGCTGAAGATCGGCTCCATCCACCTTCCCATCGCTATTGGAATCGCCATCGCTAGGGGCAGCGCCGCTGGACTTGCCATACCCCCTTATCCAGGCGAGGAAGTCGCGACCATCGACGTCGCCGTCTTCGTCAAAGTCCGGACCATTCTCGATTACCGCCGGAACTGTCCCTGGATCCAGTGGAACTAAGTAGTCTTCGACTTCGCCGATCACAGCAGGACCAGTCACGCTATTGATACCATATTCGCCGTAGCGGAATCGGGCATAGATGTTCTTTAATTCCATGTCCGCCGGTATTTGGAAACTGACATTATTGGCACCTGGCAACAGGGCCACGTTCGAGATCACTTTTTCCGATGCTTCGAATACGCCGTTGTCGTTGAAATCGAACCAACCTTGGAGATTGCCACCATGTCGACTGGCCGTTGCGACCAACTGGCCAGTCGTTCCAGGAATTAAAGGTGTAACTACGATTCCGTCCTCGTCGTCGAAATTAGTGAGGTCGTCACCATCGGCAAGGTCCGAAGGATTGCCATCGAGATCGACATCGACCACAGAGCCTAAGAAGTAGGCACTCTTGCCATGTCGAGCGCCGTTTTCAGCGAGGGTGGTGATCCCGTAGTAAGCAGGCAAGTCACCAAAGTCGAGATTCGCTCCGCTGGGATTATTTCCCAGACCGATTCCAAATTCGATTTGCGAGACGGTTCCACCGCCTGACAAGGTGACTACGCGCGGGACGCCCGGGCCAGGATTGATCGACATCAGTGGGGCAGTAGGAATCACACGGATCCGGTGGATACCTGGCGCGACATTGGCAAAGATGTACGCCCCATTTACGTTCGTAGTCGTTTGCGGTTCGCCAATCTCCCGTGTGCCGTTGTTATTGGCATCGATAAAGACTGTCGTATTGGGAACCCCCAACTCGTTTGATTGGCGGGTGCCGTTGTTATTCACATCTTCATAAATATTACCAATCAAGTAGCCCGGCTGGCTGGTTCCATTACCCGCGCCGGTTCCCAACGGGGGCATGATGTCAAAGTCGATCCCGGTGAAGACATCCCCCGGCTCGCCAAAAATCGAAGTAACGCCTGATGTCGGATCAATAAAGGTCCACCCAGCCGGTTTTTGGACTCCAATGTTTACGACACTTGCAATCGTCGCGGGGACGATCAAATTGTATTGACCATCGGCACCTGTCTGGACAAACTGTTCGCCAGCATCCAGTTGGCCGTTGCGATTCGTGTCGGCATACACGACCGCATTGGGTACGTTTACGTCGGTGCCATTGAAGAGCCCATCGCCATTGAGGTCTGCCATCACCACGCCAGAGAACTGGATCTGCGGAGCAACAGGTGGCCCGGGATCTAAGAGGAAGTTGATATGCTTCATGCCGCTGGCAATTGGCGTCCCACTAAAGGAGAGGGGAACTCCGCTGCCATCAACATTGACCTCTAAACTACTGTTGTAATCCCACGCTTTGAAGAAGTCGGATGTGATAGTCCACTCCGTACGATAATCTTGCAGGATATTCGACGGGCTGAGTGTATCTTCAATAGCACTTCTGCCAAGTGGATCTTCAACAGAAATGATGTACTCATCCGGGACAAGATCAAAATAATAATTGCCATCCGCCCCCGTAACAAACTGATCGACAATCGCATTATCGCTAGCACGTCTTGCGACGACTGTCACGTTGGATGCCATGTCTTCGTGATTGGGATCGATTAAGTTTTGAATCTCACCATATCGCAAAACTCCATCCGTATCAGTGTTCTGTTGAATGACACGACTATAGTTGAAAGCATTGTCTTGATTGGTGTCGATGCCCACCAGACCTTGCACACGTTGCGTGGGCGTATTGATATCCTGCTCAATAGGATTGCCGTGCCAAGCCATCTCCATCGCATTAAGTTGAAATTCTGTACTTCCGTAGTTCTCAAAATGGATTTGCCAACCACTCGTCAGCGGAACACCGTTCACCATGACCGGTTCATTAGTAGAGGCATCCATAACGATCACATCATCCGACCGTTCACCCCAACTCCGATTTGAGCTGAAGGTGACGATCAAATCCTCTGGCTGTTCTGTAGGAGAAGCACCGTCAAGTAAGAATCTCGAGGGAGAACTGTTCTGCAGTGTAAACGGAGTATCGGGCTCTATGTAGTAGTTGTTCAGTTCGGTCGACGTGCCGGAAGGAGATACAAGTAGTATTCTCAAATTGTCTAACGCCTCAGCAGTACCACCTGAGAGATGTATTTTTACTTCAACAGTCTCCACCGACATGCTGTTGTTGGCAGGCACCGAAAACGATGCACCACCACCACGGTTGTTAAAGGTCTGCGAGAAATCGGGCATATCTGCAAAGAATTCGTTCCAATAGGCGATAAAACCTGCCTCGCCTGACAATCCGCCCGGGACGAGTTGAAAACCACTATCTTCATTGCCTTTTTCCGCTGCCGGAATGACGCCAGTACCCAGCTCATTCCCTGCAGTAGTCACGAATGTTGTAAAAGTTAATTCAGGGGACAATGTCTGGTTTTTAGTCGCCCACTGTTGAGCCAATAGGACCGCCAGTTCAGCATCCACTACGCCGTGGGCATAACCAATTTGCTCACCGTTAGTTCCTGTACCCATGCTGACTGTATAGCCAGCCCCATTGGTCAGAGCATAAGGTGCTGGGGCATAATGAGCTATGTTTCCTCCGCCGGCAGCTTCCCGGGCGTAAGCCTGACCAAAGTCGATATTGGGGTCCAATCGAGGGAACAACGTCGATTCAATCGGTGATCCACCCAATGCCAGAGGGTCGGGATCATGGAATACTTCCATTTGATTCACGATCCAAGTGTTCAAGGTCTCCGTACCAGACCCCTGGTCAGAACCATTTTTTGGTACGCCAAACTCGGCATTTTGTCTTGCGGATCGAACAAGGATTTCCTGGACATCACGCCAAGTGAGATTTGGGTTCGCCTCAAGCATCAGCGCAATCACCCCACTCACGATGGGAGCTGATGCAGACGTCCCGTTGAATCGCGAGGTGAAATTGATATCTTCAAGAAAATCTCTGTCCCCTAGAGGAGCTCCCGTATTATCTGACGTGTTGTAGCCAGTTTCGCCCAAAGTGTCGGTCGTCCATATACCGCTACCTAGCCCCGTATCGGTGGCAATATTCAAAGCGGCATTCGAGCCAGTTGGAGCAGCAACTAAGACGGAGCCACCAATTTCAGGATAGCCCGTATAAGTACCATCCACATTGTCGTAGAACCCATCGTGATCGACGCCAGTCACTCCGATAGTGTAGCGAGAATTGACCCATCCATTGTATCCCGAACTATCGAGGGTCCCGATATCTTGAAACCCGCCGGGTGCCTGAAAGCCGGTTCCTGCGTTATTGCCCGACGAAAATACGTGGATAATTCCCTTGCCATCACGTCCGAAAACGATCGAGTCTCGAATTGCAAGTAGTTGGGCAGGAGTCGGACCAGCAATCGTGCGCGACACTCCTGGCCCCCAACTGTTATTCGTAATGTCGAGGCCATTATCCGTAGCAAAACGAAAAGCATCGATAAACGCTTGCTCCGTTTGACCAGCATCGATCAAGCGAACTGGCACGAGTTGCACTCCGGGCGCTACCCCCGTGCCACCCAATCCGTTGTTGGATATTGCTCCGATGAGGCCTGCAACGGCCGTACCGTGGGCGTTCCCAGGATTAATCAGGTTCGGGTTGGCATCACTGCCGCCAGTAAGAGCATCAAATTGCAGTAAGGGATCGATGTTTCCGGCGAGATCGGGATGAGTTGTCTGCACTCCAGAATCGAAGACGCCTACTTTGATACCATTGCCAAAAATATTCTGGTTCCACACGGGGGCGACATTAATATCCTCGCCAGCAACTCCGTAGATAGGTTGATAATCGGGGTTTCCGACCTCCTGTGCCGTATTAATCAGATGCCACTGACTATTAAGAAACGGATCTGTAGGGATCCCATTCGTCACGGCTTCTGTTTGATTTAAGCTAGAATAGAGAGACTGCCAAAATAACTCATTGGCCAGAATCTGTTGCTGTCCCTCTTGTGTTTTGCTGGAATATGACTGCGATTCAAGACCGGCCAACGGATCATAGAGTGGCGACTCAGCCGACATCACACGGCGATCTTCCAGGGGTTCAAAACCGAGCTGGCGCCTCCGGCGGCGACTGATTCCGGCAGGCCGACGAGATTTCTTTGCGGAGGATTGAGATGAATTGGAATTGCGATTAAATAGCAGTGACATATTTAGTTTTTCCCGAGTTCGTTGGACTTCTCTAGGAAGCCGCTCGCGTTAAATCCCCTAGCTCTGTTCGTAAGTCTTCTGCCGTGACTCTTAACTAATTCACCCTCTCGGTTCCAAGACCATAAGCTGAAGGCGCACCTTGAGCCTATGGAGAGAACCGCAGCGGTTGACACTGGTTGAATTGGGACAGCTTTCCGGCGACACAAGCTCGCCAGAAGAATGCTGCTTACTTCCAGGTGAAAAAGTTTGTTCCGTTAGGTGGGGCCAGCAGATTCCATGCCTCTGAGTGGAAACCCCGCCAGAAAATTTCCTGGCGCGAGTTCTGCTAGCTGTCTGTGGGAGGGCGACTGGCCTCAGGGGTACTGGCCAAGGTTCCCCTAAATCGCTTACCCAACCGTTCATATTACTTAGATTCCCAACTGGCGTCAAACTTCTGGCACCTATTACAACCTGCCTTACTCTAAAATTCGGCAAAAAACCTGGGGTTGTCCATAGATATTCCTCAGTAGACCACCCTTGGCTTATAGGACTCTCAATTCTTAAGGTCGTATTCTCGGCAGGGTGTCACTCAACTTGAGCGAGTTTTTTCTTTTTGTGACGCTTGCGGGAGAAGTTGAGGAATGAAGGAATGGAGGAATGAGGGAAATGCTTTTAGCTTGACAGTATGCCGTGATTTAGCCGTGCAATGTTCCAGCGATTGCTGAAAGTGACAAGCTATCATGCTGGAACAGCACTACCGCTTGTTCCGGCCTACGTTTCTCCAGCCATTCTCGATTCTCTTTCTCGACCGATTTGGTAAAAAATGCTGCTTGTAACGAAAAATCTGATTTTTCTACCTGTACCGGTCCGATAACCCCTCTTAGTCGGACTGTTTTGCGGTGCGCTGCAAGTTGTGCTGCTCAACGTATATCTAGTCCAAGAGAACCTGATACTCATCACACATTACAAGTCAACGCGATCCGCGCCCTAGGCACGGCACGTCTTCCGGGAGGAGACCGATAGGGTACTCGCAGGGAAGACAAAAGGGGGATTTCTCGATGGGACGATACTTTGGCACTCGACAACTCTCGGCGCGAATAGTCTCAGGCTTCGCGGTGGCCGTGATGGCAACGGGCCTGGCTTACGCTCAGCAATATGCCTTACCTGGCAGCAACAACTATCCCCCCATGGGGCAAGGGCAAATGATGCCCAACCATCCGGAATTAAGCCAGATGGGGTTGGGACAAATGCCACAACGGCCCATGCCACAGAGTGGGCGGATCCAGCAGGCATCGATGCCACCAGGCATGGGCCCTGTGAATATGGCATCGCCGCTAGCCGGCGGACCTGCTGCGGCCCAAGGAAATCAATTTACCGACGTTTACGGCAATCCAATTGTCATGCAGACCAGCTATTGTCCATCGGGACCCGAGGACTGTTATGGAGGTGGTGGAGGTGCCTATGGCGGTGGTCCTGGTGATCCCATGGCTGTCGACTTCGGAGGATATTCTGAGGACCAGATTGGGCCTCATTACTTTGATGTTTCCTTCGGTGCGGTCTTTCTACAATCCGATGATCTGATTGCTGGAGTCGGGCCAATGGGATCGATCACAGCGGGTCCAGCAGCACCTCGGATCTTGAATCCTAGTGCCGAAACTGGGGATTACACTGCCGGCTGGCAAATCGCACTTCGCTACGACCTGGGGCCTCTGTCGGTGTTCGAAGCAACCTACATGGGCATGTATGACATTGGGTTTTCCGAAACCGTCAATTCCCAAGAGGTCACGACTAATCCGCCTAATCAGCCAAATCAACTCTTCACAGTCTTCTCCAACTTCGGCGTGCCGTTTCCAATCGACGGGCTCGACGATGCAGAAAACTTGACGAGCGACTACCAGGCGGATTTGCAGAGTACCGAGTTTAGTATCCGCCGGTATTGGGTTGGAAACAGTACAAGGATCTCTGGTACCTATCTGCTCGGGTTTCGCTACGTCCGCATGACTGAAGATTTTAACTTCGATTCGGAGGCCCTGTTGGGAAATACCTCCTTGTTTTGGGGTGGCGAGAACGACTTGCTGGGATTCCAGTTCGGTGGCGATGGCTGGTGCGGTTTGCGGCAGGGATTACGCATCGGTATGGAAGGTAAAGCCGGCGTTTACAACAATCGCTTTAAGTTTGCCGCCGAAGGTGATTTCGCAAACATAGGAAATTCTCCAGATGACTATGCCTTGAGCACCGCGGGTAATAATGTTGCTTTCGTTGGTGAATGTGGTGTGAACATGGTAATGGACCTCTTGCCAAGTTGGTCGCTACGATGCGGCTACAGTGTCCTGTACATGGACAATCTGGCGATGGTGGGACCAAATATCGACACCACCAACTTTGTACCGGATACGTTCTTCGTCAAAGACGACCTGCTGTATCACGGTTTCAATGTAGGGACTGAGTACATCTGGTGAACTGAACGCTGCTGATATTTTTCTCTTGAATAGCAATAAACAGGCCTTCATCCCAGGATGTTAGGCCTGTTTTTTTGTGCATTTCGGTCGACGCCCAGAGGTTCCGGCCCCTGGGCGTTGTCTCATTTGAACCCGTCCGGGAAGATTTTTCTCCGAAAATCTGGATTTAGCGGTTATTTGTTCTGCCCAGTTTTTGCCAATTCGCCTATTGGGAATTACAATGAGGGCTGGATTTCCGGCTTCGGCTGCTTGCAGTTTGTTTCTCTCAGGGGCGAGAAACAAGACGCGCTCGCGGCAACTTTTTCCGGAGATCTGAATTTCAGGTAATCATGCCTGTTGAACATCTTGTTTGAGGAACACCCGAATGGCTCTAGGAAGAAAACGCCGGGCTCGCGCTGCGCGAGCCCGTACTCAAAAGTCTCGATCTTTTGCGCGACCGTTGTGGATCGAGCAGCTTGAAGACAGGCGGATGTTGGCTACCTTCATCGTCAGTAGTCTCGGCGACTTGCAGTTAAACGATGACGATGAACTGGAAACTGCCCCTGGGACGTTAAGGGCAGCCATCGAGGCTTCCAACGAGACCGACGAAGCAGATACGATCTTTTTTAATGAGAATCTCACAGGCACGATCCAATTGCAACGGACTCAGGATGATTTTGGGCCACTGACGATTGAGGGTTCTGTCGACATTGTTGGACTCGGCGCCAGAAAGCTTGGGGTGAACGCTGCTGCGGGGAGTCGAGTCTTTATCATTGACGCCGACGGTGAGGATCCATTTAGTGTTTCAATTCAGGGACTTACCATCTCTGGAGGTACCGCAACCGGCGGAGATGAAAACAGCCAAGGTGGGGCAATTACCAACAATCAGAATCTCACTTTGACTGAAGTCGTTGTCCAGGACAGCATTGCCACTGTGGGGGGCGGCATCTACAACACGGGCAATTTGACTGTCAATCGCAGTCTGATCGTCAACAACACTGCGTTAACTTATGGTGGCGGTATCCAGAACGGTGCCGACAGCGAGAATGGTGGCACGACTGACGGGCCGCCAGCAGTTACGACAATCAACAGCTCTACGATTTCCGGAAATTCCGCAAATACTACCTCCGGCTATGGAGGAGGTCTATTCAACCGCGACGGGCGGATGAATGTGAATAACTCGACCATCGTCGACAACGAAGCATACTTGGGTTCGGGAATTGCGAGCTATGGTAACGAGCCCGCCGAAGACGAGGAGAGCGATCCACCACCACCCACGATCTTTACGACGATCTCGGGTTCAATCCTGTACTTCAATTCGAATTTCTTAGAAGGTGATCCGCTTCCTATTGACATCGATGTGGTGGGGATGGGTGAAGAAGACGACGAAGGGAATCCTACCGATCTCTTGCCTTCGATCAACATTGATGACTTGGGAACCGCTGGAGCCACTGGCGGAAACAATTTGATTTTTGGGTTGGGGGCCCAGGTAGTCTCCAGCATGGGGGACCTTCCGGCGGGTACCGATCCCGGGCTGATCTCGTTCGAGGATCCTATCACGCTGGAGATCATTCCCGCCCTAGACAATTACGGTGGTTCGACAGACTCGTATCATCCTGATCCGCTGACCAGTCCTGTGATCGACCATATCGATATGCCGGGGGGTGGGCAATTTGACCAACGGGGCCGATTCTTCGTACGTTCGTTCGAGGAAGGGGCCATGATCCCGCGGCGCGATATTGGAGCTGTCGAAGTTCAGATCGGCGAATTTGTGGTCGATGTCTACGACGATGAATTCAACGATGGACAGTATTCTAGTGCACAAGGGGTCACAACAATCGGCGATTTCTCGGTTCGAGAAGCGCTTGATTTTTCCGCCGTGAATCCGGGTATTGACAATATCACCTTCAACGTCGTCCGTGATGGGCAGGTCGATCCAACCGCAAGTCCTGCGCCAACGATTTTGCTCAACAATGGCCATTTGACTGTCAATCACTCCGTCAACATTATCGGGCCGGACAGTTTCGTAATGGAAATCGACGGCAACGATCCGAGCCCAGTCTTTGGCAACGGCGATCGCGTCATGCAGATAGTCAACGGGGATTTATCAGGAACCACTGATGTGTTGGTTCGCAATCTTACGTTGCTTGGAGGAGACATTGCAGGATCGGGAGGTGCAATTCACAATTCCGCCAACCTCACCCTCGAACGCAGCACCATTCGAGGTAGTCGTGCTACTTTAGACGGAGGCGCAATTTTCCATTCCGCCGGCAATCTGAACTTGATAAGCAGTACGATCTCGGGAAATAACTCCTCCGACGATGGTGCTGCCCTCTACGTTGACTCGACTAGTGGCGATGTTTTGATCTCCAACACAACCATCTCGGGTAATACATCTGGGGATCGTGGGGCGGGGATCTTCAATCGGGGTGGAAACACGGTAATCCAGTTCTCTACGATTACCAATAATTCCCCTGGTTCAACTCGCGGTGGCGGGTTGTGGAATCACGGGGGTGGGCATGTCGAAGTCTTTTCCAGCATTATCTCTGGCAATGTTTTCAACTTCGATGTCGAAGCTGCTCCAGGAAATACCGTGGAGGTGGTCTCGATAGGCTACAACCTTGTCGGCGCTGGGAATGCCTCGTTCCAGTTTTCTTCGGGAACGAATGACATAATCACAACGAATCCTGGGTTGGCTCCGTTGGCTTCTACTGGAGGTCTCACAGCTACACACGCACTGCTTGAACAAAGTCAGGCTGTCGATGGCGGTGATCCAACAGCCGTAGCAGATATGAATGGTGTACCTCTTAACGATCAGCGGGGGAATCCTTTCAAACGAATTGACACGGTCTCTGGCATCATAGACATCGGTGCCTATGAACTGCAGGGTGTCACCTTCCTCGTTGACAACCCTGGCGATACCGACAACGGCAACTATTCCATGGGAGATGTGACACTCCGCGAGGCAATCAAACTCTCTAATCTCAGTGCCAAGCCAGACTTCATCGAATTCGATGTAATTCTATTGGGAGCGACCATCAATGCGGGCTCGCTGAACATCACCGACTCGGTTGAAATCATCGGCCTTGGGTCACCGAATTTGACGCTTGTAGGCTCCGGTACGGTGTTTACCGTCAACGACGGAAATGCTGGCAGTTTCATTGATGTAAATATCAGTAGATTGGGTTTTTTCAACAGGAACATAGTCAGTTCCGAGAATCTGTCGCTCGACGACATTGATATCCGTGGCAACGTAAGCTCGGCACTGACCCATCAACTCGGCAATCTGAGAATTGAGAACAGTACTATTACTGGAAATACAACAAATGCATCGGGTGGTGGCATTAATGCCCAGAATGCGAACGTTGCGATTTACAGTACCACGCTTTCTGGAAATTCGACTAGTGCTACAGGTAGCCATGGTGGCGGTATCTTCCTCTCGAACTCGACCATGTACGGCTATGACGTCATCCTCACGAATAATCTAACCTTTGCAGGGGCAGCCGACGGGGCAGGACTTTACGCCAACAATAGCGATGTTGAACTCAGGTTCTCGGTTGTTAGTGGCAACATTACCAGCGGAGCCAACTCCGATGGTGCGGGTATCTTTGGTAAGAATTCTGACATTTCGCTCAGCTACTATTCGGCACTTGCCTTGAACACCACCTTCGGCACCAGTTCCAAAGGTGGCGCCGTCTACATCAATGGTGGCAGTTTCACTGTTTCCGACAACACGAATGTCATTCTTAACAAGACATTGGGACAGTTTTCCTCAGGCGGTGTGATTGCGAGTATTGGCGGTGACGTGACGATCATGGAAACCAACGTCTCGCAGAATTCAACCAGTGGGGCTGATGCACATGGTGGTGCAATCTACATCCAAAACGGAAGCTTGCATGTAGAAGACAGTGCAATATTCGACAATAATACTACAGGATTGCGATCTGATGGCGGAGCCATTTACAGCAATACGAATCTAGTCGACAAACAGACAACGATTCTCAATTCCACGATCTCGGGCAATTCAACACAGGATCGTGGAGGTGGAATCTACAATGCTGATGGGCTTACATCGATTCGCCACAGCACAATCAGCAATAATTCGGCACCTTACTTCGGTTTCGGTGCCGGCGTAGGCAGTTTCGGCAACACGAGTACCACCCGTACCGATGTGCGTTCTTCCATCATCGCCGGAAACATCTCCGTCCTAGGCGGCGGCTTATCCAGCGATGTTGACCGTATCAACGGTAATTTTAGTGATTCGTTTAATTCACTCGGTTACAACTTGATCGGCAATGGAATCACTGGCGCATTTTCAGCACTCTCCAACGATCAATTCGGCATTGCTGATCCCGGGCTCGAGCCACTCGGAACCTCCGGGAATTCAACTCAGTTTCATGCACTAAAAACCACGAGCCTCGCCATCAACCGAGGCAACCCTGCAGATGTTGCTGGGGTGAACGGGGTTCCCGAGTTCGATCAGATCGGCCAGGCGCGAGTCCAGAACGGCCGGATCGACATTGGTGCCTACGAATCGGATTTCACGCCCGCGTTGGCTGGAGATTTTAACGGTGACGGCATTGTCAGTGGTCGTGATTTTCTCATGTGGCAGCGTGGTCTTTCGCCTAACCCGTTGAGTTCTACGGATCTCACCAATTGGCAAGACAACTACGGAAACAGTGCGCCGACGATAGTAGCTGCCTTACAGGTTGAGGAGCAAGAACCCGAGTCTACCTTGGTAAGTGCTTCGATCAGCGAAGTGCCAGTTGCTCTCTCACCGCTTGCTTCGCCTGATGTTGACGATTCTCCGTCGACCCCCACTACGAGCCGTTCGGTTCAACTCGGTTGGGGCCTGCCTGCAATGTTTGTCACCGAGCCCGAAGCAGCATCCCGAGCTGCAATTGAGCCCGAAGCACTCAATGCCGCCCTGAACGAGTCAGCGGTAGTCGAGTCGCCTGGGTATGGGACAATCACTGAGAATGACTTCGGCGACATCGCAGTTAGCAGAGGCGAGGAAGCAGATTCTGAAGAGTTCGCCGCCGCAGATGAAGTATTCGATCTGATCGGCAGCGGTGCGTTCTGAGGCCCCTCAGAGGCGTTGAGATGACAGATTGACTGACAATCGGCTCCCAGCGTGGCAAGACAGCCAAGACGGCTCCCCTACGGTATATCGGTTTCCCGTGGCACTAGGTTCTTACAATGCTATAATAGGGATAGAGAGCTATAGGAAAATTGCGATCTATCCGTGAACCATTTCATTCAAGGGAGGCTCTGCTATTACTGATACCACGACCAACCTCCCACTGCGGCTACGCCAGGAGTAATACCTAGCCGGTGAGTTCTATCGACCGCAAACCAGGAATCGACAGTGAATCCGCCATTTTGGTCGGAGTCTATTTGGCAAGTGACCGCGCATCTGTCGGCCATGACACGAGCGACCCGTTGGAAGAACTAGCGGGGCTGGTCGAAACGGCGGGTGCAGAGGTTGTCGGTCGTATTACTCAGAATCGGCCGACTCCCGATCCGGCCTCCTACATCGGCCAGGGCAAAGTCGAAAGTCTCAAGCAGTTTGTGGATGCAGCGGACGCAGATGTCGTTGTCTTCGACAACGATCTCTCCCCGGCCCAAATTCGCAATCTCGAAGAAACGCTCGGCGTAAAGGTCCTCGACCGCACCGAGATCATCCTCGATATCTTTTCTGCACGAGCCCAGACTCATGAAGCACGGTTGGCGGTGGAGCTAGCTCAGCTTGAGTATTCACTGCCCCGACTGAAACGAATGTGGACTCACCTGTCGCGTATGAAAATGGGTGTCGGCATGCGTGGTCCGGGTGAAAAGCAGTTGGAGACAGACCGTCGGTTAGTCGAAAAGCGAATTAACGACCTCCGCAAGGATCTCAAGCAAATCGAGCAACGCAAGGAACGGGCAGTCGCTGCACGCAGCGATCGTATGACGGTCTCGCTGGTCGGCTATACCAACGCCGGCAAAAGCACCCTCATGAACAAGCTGACCGACGCGGATGTGCTGGCTGAGGACAAGCTGTTTGCCACGCTCGACACGCGTACCCGCCGATGGCAATTGCCAGGTTGGGGACCTGTTCTCTTGAGTGACACCGTCGGATTTATCCGCAATCTGCCTCATAACCTAGTTGCCAGTTTTAAGGCGACCCTCGAAGAAACCCGTCAGGCGGATCTCTTGATTCACGTTGCCGATGCCAGTAATCCGGCGGCACTCGACCAAATTGCTGCTGTTTATGAGGTTCTGCAGGAGCTTGGTATCGATGAGAAAGATACGCTCCTGGCATTGAATAAAGTCGATTGCGTAACGGATCCTCTGGCGCTGGAATCACTCCGAACGCGATATCCCCAAGCGGTATTGATCAGTGCTGCCACGGGAGATGGGCTCCCTCGGCTGGCGAGTGCCGTCGGGGATGCTCTTAGCAAGGACTTTCTTGACCTCGAGATTCATCTTCCAGCCAGCGATGGGAAAACGCTCGCGTTTTTGGCCAAGTATGGCGAAGTGCTCAGCCGAACCTATGTCGAAGATCGCACTGTCGTACATTGCCGGTTGCCACAAAAGTATATTGGGCCGCTGCGGGGACACGAAGACGTGCAAATCCGGCCCTACAAGGGTGGTGATCTATCTTCCTCGATCTCTTCTAACGGTCACGTGGACGCGACTCCCCAGGCCAGTGTTGACGAAGTGGCTTAACACATCTGATGGCTCAACGTGTGCTCGAAAACCGGCGGATCTTGCTCACCGGCGCTTCGCGCGGAATTGGGCGTGAATTGGCTCTGGAATTGGCTCGCCAACATACACGATTGCTGATTGTAGCCCGCAGCGAGCAGGACCTCAGTGAACTTGTCACGGAATTAGTATCCCTAGGGGCCGCATCAGCGGAGTCGTTGGCCGGCGATGTGACCGACCCGGAATTCCGCGCATCAATAATAGAGCACATTGGGCGCGAATGGCGTGAACTCGATATGCTGATCAACAATGCCGGGGTGAGTGCTCACGGTCGATTCGCCCGCCACGATGAGCAAGTCCTACGGCAGATCATGGAAGTCAATTTTTTTTCCGCAACTGAACTAACTCGGTTGGCTCTCCCCCTGCTAGCCAATGGGCAAGACCCCTTGATAGTGAATGTCTGCTCGATCCTGGGGCACCGCGGCATGCCCCACAACAGCGAATACTCAGCCAGCAAGTTCGCCCTGCGCGGGTGGAGTGAGGCGATTCGCACAGAATTGCACAGCCGCGGGATTGAGGTCCTGGTCGTGAGCCCCGGGACGACCGACACCGAATTCTTCGACCACTTGCTCACAAAAACCGATTCGCTACCCTGGGGCAAGCAGAAGGGGATTTCGCCCGAAGCGGTCGCCCGGCAAGTGCGGCGAGCGATGCAACTGCGGCGCTCGGAGATCTATCCCAATTGGCGTGGGCGGCTCCTGGTGGCCGTGAATCGTTGGATGCCCAAACTGGTTGATCGTGTGATGAACCGATTTGGGTAACCAACTGCCTTCCTGGCCACTGGCGGCGGATTCAACCCTCGGCTTCCACCGACGGCTATTAAAATACATGAGGGTGTGCTGGAATTGCACTCGCTACATACAGGTGCAAAGCGAACTGTCATCCAAAGGTACTCCGAGGGATCTAGCCAGATTTCTCGGAGTACCTCGAAATGACAGAAAATGAACTCCCGGACACCCTCAAATACTTTCAAGGTTTGTGTTTGTGAATGATTCACTAGAGATTCTCTACGAAGACGGCCCGTGCCTCGTCGTAAACAAGGCTGCCGGAGTGCTCACTCAAGCCCCACGCGGCATCGATAGCATGGAGGTCCGCGTCAAGGATTATTATCGCCGGCAAGAGCAGAAGCCGGCCGACGCGAATATCTATCTCGGTATTACTCATCGCATGGATCGGCCCACAACGGGGGCATTGATTTTTGCTCGCCATGTCCGTGCTGCCCAGCGGATTTGTGCCCAATTCGCTGATCGTACGGTCAACAAAATCTACTGGGCATTTGTTGAAGGGCACGTTACGCCGGATGAGGATACCTGGACCGACTATCTTCACAAGCGGCATGGTATTCCTAAGCCGGAGATCGTCACGGCCGACCACCCAGCAGCCAAGCATGCCATCCTGCACTATCGGGTGCTATGGCAAAACGATTGGGGCACTTGGCTTGAGATCGAATTGGAAACGGGCCGTACACACCAGATTCGAGTGCAAGCGGCCTCACGTGGATACCCAGTCGTTGGGGATGTCGACTACGGCAGCCAGCGCCCTTTTGGCCCACCAAAAGAAGAGCCTCGTGAGCGGCCAATTGCATTGCATGCGAGGCAGATTTCTTTCCGCCACCCCATGAAAGATGAGTCGGTGAGCGTTGTTGCTCCTTTGTCGCAGGATTGGGATGCGTTGGAGCTACCGCAGGAACTCCAATAACCGCGGTATAACAAATCGCCGGTCTTCTTACCGTCACCCAGGAATCCACCCCAGCGATTCCATCCCCTCATAGATCCAAGGCTGGGTCCAGGGGTTCCAGGTGGGATAGCTCACTGAGCATACCGACATCGCCAACAACACCAAGCACAGCACTCTGCCGCTGCGAGAAGACGCAAGCGAATCGGTCGCTGGGAGCATGCCCCAGAGCCACAGCGGGGCGAACCAAAACATCCAGCGGAAACCGCTGGTCATGCCGCCGTAGTTGCGATCTTCTAAGGGGCGCATTCCAAGATAAAACACCAGGCACACGATCGAAATGAGAGCAATTCCTGTGGCGAGTTGGCGCTCTGATGTTTCTGAGGATCTCAACCACATAGCCAAGCCGACCATGCTTAGCAGCCAAATGGGCGTGAGCGAAAAAACTCCATGGTGCCCCAGCAGACAATGCCAGGCATAAACCCATTTTGACTGCTCACCTCGGTCAATCCCCTGCCGATTAGCCCAGTAGCTCTCGATTTCAACTCCTTCGACTGTGTAAGTGTATTGATACCAATTTTCCTCTGGGTCGGAGGCGTAGCGATGGGCGTAGGGTGGTGACCAGGTTCCGTGGGCGGCATAGTTGGTACCGAATGCGGCTACCGCAACCAGCACAGCCGACGGAAGGAAACCGACGAGCCAAGCCTGCCGATCTCGCAGCAAGAGAGCCAGCGCTATTAGAGCAAACATCGAAAGCGCCGGGAGTTCGTTGGCCGCAGTAAAGGCGGCTGCTAGCCCGCATACGGCGTAGTCGATCTTCCGCGTGCTGCCATCGCACCAGATTCGTACAAAGTAACTTAAAGTTATGGCGGCACTCACGGCACCGATAATATGATTGTTCAGCACGATGGCAAACGTGGTGAGAAAGGTGGCAAAACATGCCGCCGCCACGATGAAGATGCGTCCCCAGTCGGTCCGACCAAATCTTTCCGCAAGCTGAGCTATGATGAAATACATCCAGGCCAAGGGCAGGATGTTTATAGTGAACAACATGAACCGACCGACAAAATAAGGATGTGATTCAAGTGTCATTCCCGTAAGCTTGTTGATCACCCAATACTCACCAGCGAGCAGCGTGATCAACAGTGGTGGTTTGCTGGAATAGAGATGTAGCTCACCGTCCCGACCTCGATGCTGGACCATGTCGATGGTGTTCCACACATCTCTGTCAAGCAATTTGTCAATTTCATAAGTCCCCTGTTCGGCCAAGGCACGAATTGCCAGCCAACGGCTACGGTCATTTGCACTCAGGAAGGGACGCTGGAGGGTACGCCCGGCCACGATCTTCTCGCGAGCCTCGTGGAGCTTGGCTTCAAAGTCTTCAGAAGAGAGATTCTGGCTCTCAAGTTCTTTCTCTATGGGTGCCAGTTGGCGATTAATCAGATGAATTTCCAAATCCATCCTATTGACGGAATTCACTGACATCAGACGACCGGACATGCTGCCAACTGCCACTGCAATGAGCAGCCAGTATACTGCCCAGCGTAGTTGTCGATGAGAGTCAGAATCTAAATCGGTCATGAAGGGGGGCTTTCGGCGGAGTGGCTTACTTCAACCGGAGGGACTTGCTGGTCCTGCTTATCCGGTTCCGTATGGGCGGCAATCGAATATGCATCGCTGTCCCGTGAAAATAATGCGGAGATCAATTCGGCTACGAATCCCAGTGCCATTAATTGCGCACCTATCAGCAGCAGCACAAGTGAATAGTACAGAGCTGCCGTTTCGTGTAAATGGATCGGCGTATGCCCCGGAAGACGCGACACGCACCAATAGATCGCCAGATACCCCATGCCTAGAATTCCAAGCATTAGCGACGTAAGCGCCCCCATCCCCAACCAATGTTGCGGCCGCTGATTGAAATGCGTGATGAATCGCACGGTCAGAAGATCCAAAAGCCCCTTGGGAATTCGGAGCCAACCATATTTGGATTTGCCCGTCGTACGTGGTCGGTGGTGGACCACGATTTCCCCCACGCGAAAACCCCGTGCGGCGGCCAGCACTGGGACAAACCGATGCAGCTCTCCGTAGAGTCGGACTTCGTTGATCACCTCTCGGCGAAAACACTTCAGCCCGCAATTATGATCATGGAGCTGTACGCCGGTCATCCAACTCACCAACCAGTTGAACACTTTCGAAGGGCCGGTCTTGTGCCAGGGATCATGCCGCTCTTGTTTCCAACCGTTGACCACATCATAACCTTCGTTCAATTTAGCGATCAGGTTGGGGATCTCAGCCGGATCATCCTGAAGGTCGGCATCCATGGTGATAATAATCTCTCCCACGGCAGCATTGAACCCGGCACTGAGCGCGGCCGCCTTGCCGAAATTTCTGCGAAAACGAATCCCCAGGACACGAGGGTCCTGCTGGGCAAGTTGTTCGATGACCTGCCAGGAGTTGTCCGTCGAGCCATCGTCCACAATGACGATCTGGAGGTCATACCCTTTCGCCTCGGCAACGAGAGCGAGCTGCGCATGGAGTTGCTCCAAACTGAGAGCTTCGTTCAAAGAGGGGATGACGATGCTAATCATAGGTATGGGCTGTGGTTTGCTTTTTGTCGTTTCGACAGGTCTTCGCGACCGAGGAATGATAACTTCCTTCTATCTCCAGAATAGCAGAAACTTTGCCTTGGACCAAAACCCATCTTTCAGCGGGAAACGATTCTCCCCTAGAATAGGCCGGTTCCCCCAATCCATAGATCTACCCCTTTGCGCAGGAGTTCCCCGTGCCTCGCGTTGTTTCGTTCATTGTCCTGATCGCGATTATTCTCTTGATCGGCTTGAAGTTTTTTCAAGTGATGATCTTGTTCATTGTTCCATTGTTTATGGCAGCAGTGCTGGTGGTTGTCTTCAAGCCACTACACCTCTGGATCACTGACCGGGTCAAAGGCCGCACGAATCTGGCAGCGGTACTCTCGACGCTTGCGATTGTCTTAATTGTTCTCCTGCCAACCGTTGGCCTAACCGTGCGTGCCGTCTCCGAAGGAGCGGAGTTGTTTGCAAACCTTGGTGCTGAACAGGCTGCATTACTGCAGGGCAAGGAGTTGCCCCCAGAGCTGCCCCTCAAGGAAGGGGATGTGATTGAGGCTGAGAAGAAATCTCTTACTCTGTTCATCACCGAATTAGTAAGCGAGACGAATTCGCTGCTGAAAAGATTTCATATCCCTTATAACCTAGAAGCCCCTGTCGTCGAAAAGGAAATCGAAAATAGCCTCCGACAAATGGCCACGCCGTTGGCTGTAGGAGGATTTCGCATTCTCATCAACACCCTCATCGGCCTCGCCATCCTGATAATCACGACTTACTATCTCTTTGCCGATGGACCGGCCATGGCAGCTGGACTCATGCGACTCTCACCGCTGGATGATCAATACGAACAGGAGTTACTCGATAAATTCAGCGAGATCAGTCGCTCCGTGGTACTGGCTACGCTCGCCTCAGCGTTCGCCCAGGGACTCCTGGCAGGAATAGGGTTCTACTTTGCCGGGGCCGACAAAGTTTTCTTTCTTACGGGACTCACGATGTTCCTGGCATTGATTCCTTTCGTGGGTGCCGCTGCCGTGTGGGTCCCGGTCTGTGCATGGCTCCACTTTCACGACAATCATACGACGGCTGCGGTCGTCCTGGCCATCTATTGCGCCGGTGTTGTTTCGATGGTTGACAATATCATCAAGCCCTACATCCTCCACGGCCACGCCAATCTGCACCCGCTGCTGGCCCTGTTGAGCGTCATTGGCGGAGTTCAGGTTCTCGGCCCTATTGGCATTCTTGTCGGACCTATGCTCGTTGCCTTTTTGCAGGCCCTCTTGAACATGCTTAACAAAGAACTCGGCCAAATGGGCAACAAACCTGTGGTAGCCCTACAAGAAGCCATGACTCCCTCGGCTTCGCCACCCACCAAGAAGCAATAAGGTTAGCCGCGATGCGGAGCGCCAGCGCAGCAGAGCGCGAAGAGGCAAGCTATGGGCAAAAACGAAACGAAAAGTGGAATAAAGGTAGTGTTTTCTTACCCATCACTACTCAGATACCCCGCACTCGACTGAAAATACTTGCGCCGCCGCGACTCCGTAGCTGCCGCATCTTCTGCCGTAGCATGGAGATTTCGCAAATCGTCAAGGCTGGCGTTGCATACCCGACAGCCAATCGTGTTGAGATGGAAACGAATGTAGTCGGTCTGCGAATCGTCAAGAATTTCGAGCAGGAAACTACCCAACTGTTCCCGCGTAGGGCAACTGAGCCGTTCACGTCGCCAGATGGCCCCCAAGGTGTGAAGCCCCGCATCGCGGCCGCCCACGATGGCTGTCAGCCGATCTGTCAGGGACGAGTCATCTCGTAGCGCCTGCTCGATGCTTGCCATGCGATCCTGAGGCAGATCTTCGTCGAGATAGGCAGATAGTTCAGCGTCGGTAAAGGTGTCGGACATCGATCTCTCAAGCATAAAGTTCGGGGAACACGTCTTCGCTCAAACGCTGGGAGCGAACGATCTTGCGCAGGCGTTCGAGGAAGTCATATTTAAAATTGGCAACCTGTTGCTCGCTGAGATCCAATTCCTCTGCCACTTGTTTGTTAGGCCAGCCCATGACGAACAGCAATTCCATGCACTGGATTTTTTGCCAATCGCCGGCAGATTGCCACTTTTCGATCTGCTCAGCAATTCCAGTGGCAACCGCTTCGTCTTCCATAACGTGCCTCTCCCCGCTGCGGGCAATGCTGCTTGCCTGGCGCGCCATCCCGACCAACTCCCAATTGCCGGAGGAGTTTTCGCCCGTTGAAAGGGGAATCGCCGGGCGTCGGCCTTCGCGGCGCAAGTGGTCTGTCAGCTTATGGGCCGCGATCGAGAAGAGCCAACTTTCCAGCGAGCGTTGTGGATCATAGTTCGGCAGACTAGTCAGGAATCCGATGAACGTTTCCTGCACGACATCTTCGCTCGCGGCTCTGCGGCGCAACCGGCTATCGACAAACGCCAGCAGGCGCCCTTCATACTGGGCAATCAACTGATCCCACGCGTCGGGCTTCCCCCGGCGAATCTCCTCGACAAGCAGTACATTGGGCTGAGCGGAATCAGTCATAGGCTAAAAGGCTTTAGCCGCGTTGCAACGCAACGCAGGGAATTATCGGACAAGCAAAAACGCAACCGCGATTATCGCAATTGCGCTCCCCCAAAGCAACTGCTGGCTGTAATAGCCTCGTGTCCAGGTGTCGACCCGCAGCAGTCCGTACACTGCTGCCAAGGCGGCGATGAGAATAGCGGCGTATTTGCCAAAACTCTGCAATCGGGTCCTGCGTTCGTGATTGAGCCATGCGTGGCGAAGTTCGTTGTCGACACTGTCATTGAATTCTAAAAGGGCATAGACCTTGTGCATGGTCCCTACGGAAGTAGCAACGGTTCCTGTAAACTTGTCGCGGCAAATGTCACGGAGAATGAAATCCAGGCCAATGCCGAGTGGCAGTGGGCTTGAAACCTTCACGGGATATCCCGCCTCGCCTGATACCAATTGCTCGATCCGACGGCAAACGGCCTGTGGCAGTTGTTCTGCCTCAAGTTGCCGGAAGCATTCGTCCTCAGTGACAAAAGGATCCGATGCGACTCTCTGCCTGTAGACATTGCCAATCGCCTTGGGGGGAGTGACTACCCAATTTGGAGGAAGTTCTCCCTCAGCACTCAGTCCAATGGTTTTGGCAATTAACTCGACCTTTTCCTGTTCGTTGGAATCGTCTTCCTCGGCGGAGGCACTTGTCAGATCAATCTGAGACTCGGTCAGTTTTTCCCAAAGGGCATCGAGGGAGGAGCCATGTTCAGTCAAGCGGGACGTACTTGAGATATTCGGATCCTCGTAGTTTATCGCGTCCACTGCTGAGGTGGTTTCTACGTGTCTATTGGCCCTGTAGGATAAGCCCATGACGAACATTACCCCACAAAAAAGAAAAACGAATCCAGCAATAGCGAAGCGAGATCCCTTCAATAGCAGCACCAATATCAATATCGGCAATCCTATGAATAACAAGATCCCAAGTAAGCTGAGGCTTATGCCGATCATCGCCATCACATCCCTCCTTGCTCAGCAATCGCACGGCGGCGACTTGGTGGAAGCCAAGGGCTGGCGAACTGCAAGGTAAACGACATGATTGCTGCGACCAAGATTCCCAGCGGTTGGGGGAACCACCATACGAAATGCAGCAACCACGCTAGGAAACCGCACCAGATGATTGCCCAGATGCTCACGCGGCTGGAGCGGGTCGATTCAGCTTGTTCCCACCACGCCACTAGCACAAATAGGAAGGCGAAATACGCGGCGTAGATTTGCAGCGGCAATTGGCCAACCAGACCGTCCTTGATCCCCAGGGTTCCGCTCAGCAGGCTCTGCCCCGGCTTGATTCCCATGTCGTTCCACGTTCCCTGCGAGAGCATCAGCCAGTCGGCAAACGCCCAGGCCAACACGCCGACCGCCGCGCCAGAAAGCAACTGGATGAATCTCAAGGGAGCCTGGTCCTCGATTTTCCCCTCGTTGAGCTTCGTAGGGATCATAATCGCCCAGCAGCCAAGCGAAGAGACCGCCGTCATCCAAGCGAACAAGCTCCAACTGAAAGGGGAGGCCATGATCAAGCAGACGACCAATGAGGCAATTGTCGACACAACCGAAGCGAAAAACATCCCTCCGACCAATTCAGCGATACGATCGTGAATTGATTTGGCGGCGGCGTATTCGCGAAGTTGCCGTTGACGACTCAGCCGTTGGAGCCGCCGAGAACCCCTTTTCTTCCCATCATAGGTATTTGGTGGGACCGCTGGAGGAATCGATGATCTAGGTGTTCCTGTACCAGATTGAGCTTTATTCGGTTGAACAACAATCGTCCATATCACACGATAGACGAGATAAGTGATCCCTAGAAAAATCCCCATCGTGACCCATTCTGGCGACGTAGCTAGCAAGCCGATGGCTAGCACTACCAGCAGAGCCGATTTTAAGAGGGGATGCATCCTACTTTGGTTGAATCGGGTCTTGGCTTCGCGCCATTCCTTAGTGATCGCGGCGAGGATCGGCTCTTCGTCTGGCTGATTGGGAGCCGACTGAGAGTAGTCACGTGGCGCAGCGGGGGCAACGCTTGGTTCGCCATTTGTGGTTCCCATGTCAACACGTGGCAGTGGTTGCTGACTGCCGAGGCTGCTACTGCCGTTTGGCATCGACTGCAGCATTTCTGCAACGCTCCGCAGACGCGTCTCAGGGTCCTTATTCATGGCACCCTGGACTATGCCACGGTACGGTTCGGCCAAGGCCTGGAGGTCTGGTTCGGCAGTGAGATGCTTCATCAGAACTTCGCCAACGCTCTCGCCCTCGAACGGTACGTGGCCGGTGAGCATCTCGTAGAGGATGATTCCTAAGGCATAGGTGTCAATCTCACGACCATAGCGACCGTTGGCGATTTCGGGTGCCATGTAGTGCACGGTGCCTACGCTTTCGGTCTGGCCACTACGGCGACTGCAAGAAATGAACTTCGACAATCCGTAATCGCCAATCTTGACGGTATCTTCATCCAGGAAAATGTTCGCTGGTTTCAAGTCGCGATGGACGATGCCGTGGTCGTGCAAGTAGGCCACGCCGGCAGCAATTCCACTAAACCATGCAATTGCTAAGTCGACTGGCATCCCGTTCGGGTGACGGTCGATAGCATCTTCGAGAGATTCACCGGAGACATATTCCATCACCACCCATCGGTCATCGTTCTCGTCGGTACGAATATCGTAGATAGCGACCAGGTTGGCATGTTTGAGATTCAAGCAGTGGGTGACACCACGAATCTCAACATCGAGATTGCGGCGAATGAGCTTGAGAGCGACTTCCTTGCCCGCGTCGCTCAGGGCGTAGTACACCTCGCCAAATCCCCCGCGACCAACTCCCCGCTTGATCGTGTACCCATCCAGCGGCTGGCTGCCACTGGCGTACGTGAAGCGCTGACCAGCCTTGGGCCGATCGTCGGATTCGGGTTCTGGATACGGTGCAGTCATGGCAGGTTCTGTGGCTAGTGCGGACACTTGCTTGGTCTTTCTTTAATTGATTCTAACTTGATTAGGGCCTCTCGCTCAAATCTCCTCAAAGCTGAGGGCATAGTTTTCCCCACTAATTCGGCAATTTGCGGTGATTATGCCGTTGGTGGTACCGGGATGATCTTTGGTTTCGACCAATTCCTTGGTGCGAAACTGTAAATCGTCGCCTCGACGGTAGAGGACCAGGTCATTCTCCCAGTTGGGGCATCGAATGTGGCTATGCGACCCAGCCCCCAGCACACAACTTTCGCTCATGAGAACGATGGCATCGACAGCAGGTTCGGTTTTATGTTTGGATTCCACTTCCAGGACGGCTGTAGCTGAGAGTGAATGGGGCTTCGTGAAGCGAAGCTGCAGCGAGTCTCCCAATTCGATCAGTGCCTGGTTGCGTAGTACGATGGGTCCGGTGAGTACGTGGCCGTCAACTTTTGTAGTATGAATCGGTGTAAGTACATAGTTTTCTCGTTCGCGTCGGATCGTGGCGTGACGACGTGAAAGATCCGCACGCACTGGAATATCGACGCCACCTTCTGCCGTTGGCTGACCAATGACGATTTCGTCGTTCAGGCAAATCAGGAATCCGCCAATCTCGTCGATCCATGCGATTATGCGTTTTCCAGCTTCTGGTTTGGTGGTCATAGTGTCGACAGTCGCGCAACTGCGCCAAGCTTGAGTACTCGTTGTAAGGGGCGAACCGGCCTTTCGACCGTTTTGGCGAAATTGTGGGCGAATGTTTCTTGTTGTGGCCTTCAAACCAACCGCTTCCCAGGCCCGCCTTCTGGCCGTCAGGGCAGGGGGGTGCTCAGGAGCCAATTCTAGCACGGCTTCCGCACGGGTGAGAACTTCAGTCCAATTCTCCTGCTGAATCGCATCATGCAGTGCATTCACCATGGTCGGACACTGTTGAGCGTCTCTAGCGAGTTCCGCCTGGCGGGAGGCAAGTTGCGTTGCCAAGGATTCGTTCCCCTCGGGCAGCAACCGCTCGACTCGGGTAAGTCCCTGAATGGCTTGGCTAAATTCACCCGAGTAGGCTAGGGACTTGGCATCGTTTATCAAGCGTACGATGATTTTCCAGAGGCGTCGTTCGTCGCCGCCCAGTCGATGCTGTTCGAGTTTAGCAATCTGACGTTCCGCCATAGCTGTTTCTCCACACTCCAACATCTGCCGAGTATTGGCAATTCCTTGTCGGGCTTGCTCCTGGCGGAACTGGTCGATCAACTGTTCGCTTCCGCCCATTCGTTCGACCTGCCGAATGTCATGCCAGCCGGCAACACTGTCGCCAGCGGCAATTTTCCCGGCTGCACGGTCTACCATACGAGTGGCCACTTCTTTGGAGAGTCGCTTGGCGGGAAGAAAGTCTCGCAGAGATTCTCGACTCAACAATGCGGAAGCTTCTTCACAGCGACCTTCGTCGATGGCTACTTGAGCTGCTCGAATTTTTATCCGCCAGCTTGGAAACATGGTTGAGTGTCCTTTCTGTCATTTCGAGGTACCCCGAGAAATCTGGCCAGATCCCTCGGGATACCTCGGGATGACAACACGTGCCGGAGGGCGGGGTCTCGTGTGACTAACAACCCCCACCTTCCGGTGGGGGCTGCGATGCACGATTGCTACTTCTCGAAATTCACAACGGCCACTTCTGAATCACCAGCTTGGTTGAGCTGAAAATACTCAGCAACCTGATCTGCGATGTTCTCGGTGGCTGGCTCATCCAGCGGAATTTCATCTGCGAAATTGGTATCCGCATTGGCGAGCTTTGCCGCCACATCGAGTCGTGTGCGAATATCGACGATCAGTTCCTTGGCACGAGCCAATTGACTGTCGTCGAGTTTCATGTCGCTCGATGCCTGGGCTACTTCGACAAGCTTCAATTTGGCTTCCAGGTTCTCGACTTCCACCTGAAGCTGGCGTTGGGAGCTCATCATCGCCGCCAACTTTTCGCGGGCCGCTTCGAGGTTACGCTGCCGTGCGTTACGCATGTCGGCCAGGCTTCCAAGTGTGGCATCCGAGGTCTTGTAGCGGACAAACCGACGCGAGAGATCTTGCTTCACTTCGTCAGAAGAGTAGCGATTCCCAGCGTAGCGAAAGACATTCTTTCCTGAGCTCAGGTCAGACTGCAAACGCATGATTTCCGACTTTTCCTTGGCAGCTTTCGCTTCGGCCGTCTCAATCCGCTTGTCGAGCGATTCGACCTCAACTTCTTCCTTGGCAATGACATGCATGCTGCGACGAACTTCCGGCTCAAGATCGCGGACCATTTTACGGGCACGGTCGATCTGGAACTCCAAGGGTACGCTCTCTTCGACGGTCTGACTCGCACGCTCATAGGAGGTCGTCAGGTAGCTCATGGCCCCTTTGCCCAAGAGAATCCCCCATAGCAGCCCCACAACTAACACACTCAAGACTAATTTTTTGATCATGACAAATACCCTCCAATTAGGTTCTAAAAGCCATTAACACCGAAAACAGGCCGCTGCCAAATTCGGTCACTAAGAGGTATTTCGCCGTGTCTTTAGGGATCTTGGCCAAAAATATGAAAAAGTTCATGAAAGTCCGAACATGGCTCCTGCCCAGCACGTACCGAAACCCTCCCTGGCTCTGGAACCCAAGACCGATGTTGACGAAACGGGCAGAAACCGGTCTGTTGGCGGTTTAGACAAGAGCGGGCACAGCGAGTCCTCGCTCTAACCTCGCCAATCTCTCCAAAACCTCACCTTCTACGGCATTGGCTGACATGATTCGTACTTTAGCTAGAAATACTCTCAGTTCCGCATTCACCCTCGCCCTGTGCGGGGCGTTCTTCCTTCTTGGCCAGATTGGCTGCACCAATTCAAGCGTCGATCCCGCGCTTCTGGCCAAGTATCAGGAGAAGTTCACCCTGACCTCTGAGCCACCAGAAGTGGATACAGTCTACGGAATCCGCGAGACCCTCTTAGGTACCAGCGAAGCGGATCATGAAGACCATGATCACGATCACTCCGACAGCAGTGGCCACGATCATGATTCAGAGGACCAAGCCGATCACGAAGAGGAAGCTCACGAACATGAAGAGCACAATCACACCGATGAGCACGCTCACGAACATGCCAAGGAAGTCGCGGAATCGACGGAGCCCCAGCATGTAGCCATGGTGGGTCAAATAGGTGGGCTGGCTAACCCTTGGGAAGAGACCCAACCGGAATTTCCCTTTGCCAAGAGCCAGGCGATTTTTTTTCTGGCTGATCCACAAGCCATCGCCGAACACGCGGCCGAAGGGCACGTTCATGCACCCGGCGAAGAGTGTGCCTTCTGCGCTGCCCATGCCGAAGAGAATTCAGAGTTGCTAGCTGTGGTACGATTAGTCGATGAAAAAGGCCAAGTTGTGCCCATTGATGCCCGCGAGTTGCTTAATCTCAAGGTGAACGATATGGTGGTCGTCGAGGGCGAAGCTCAAGTCTTGGAAGGTGGCATGATGGTCGTCAAAGCCACCGGCGTTTTTGTACGCAAGTAGTATCTACCAACTCAATTTCTCATAAAGGATTTCGATGATGGAAATAATCTATCGTAAGTCACTGTTGCTCGCTGCCGTCTTACTAGTATGTGCAGCTTCTGCGCAAGCGGCTGATAAGGCTCCGCTTTCGGAGTCGAAAGACATTCCTGCTGTGAAAAAGACCCTTAAGATGGCACCCAGCGAGACAGCCATCTTCGTCGGGGACATGCACTGTGCGAATTGCGCTAAAAAGGTTGCCCGCAAGCTCTACGCCGTGAAGGGGGTTACCAAAGTTCGCACGGATGTGAAAATCGATGTCGCTATTGTCACTCCACAGCGGAACCAAGAGCTCGATTCCAAGGCGCTCTGGGCCGCAGCTGAAAAATCGGGAATTCCACCCATCAAGTTGATCGGACCTGCAGGAATCATCGAAGCAGATGAAGAAGCCAAGAAAGAGGCCTCCAAAGCTGCCCACGACCACGCTGCGGAAGAAACCAAGACCAGCTGAATCTGAGGCTGAATTCCAACACGAAATGAAAACGCCCCGGGATTGCAATCCCGGGGCGTTCTCCGTTTGATCTTCACTATTCCTCTAGGCAGGCTGGCCGGCGTACTGCTTTTGATATTCGCCGTAGATCCAGTCATAGGTCTTTTTCATCCCGTCGCGGAGACGGATGCCAGGGGCCCAACCCAAGTATTCCTGGATCTTGGTGTTGTCGCTATTGCGGCCGTTGACCCCCTTGGGAGCGGTCAGATTGTGTGTGTGTTTGAGCTTCACGCCGGCAATGTCTTCGACCATGTCGTAGAGGCCCTCAATCGTGGTGAGCTCATCTGAGCCAAGATTGATGGGTTCGAGGATATCGCTATCGGTAATGGCCAAGATACCTTTGATGCAGTCATCGATGTACATGAAGCTGCGGGTCTGCTTGCCATCGCCCCAAATTTCCACCTCGGTAGCCCCCGTTTCTTTGGCATGGATGATCTTGCGGCAGGTCGCAGCAGGTGCCTTCTCACGACCCCCTTCCCAAGTGCCGTAAGGACCATACACATTGTGAAAACGAGCGACACGGGTGTAGAGGCCATAGTCTTCCCGGAAGTGGCGACACATCCGTTCAGAAAAGAGCTTCTCCCAACCGTAACCATCTTCAGGCATCGCCGGATAGGCATCCGCTTCTTTGAGAGGCACTACGTCTTCGGACTTCTGCTTATCCGCATTGTAGACACATGCACTACTAGCATAAAAATAACGATCTGCCTTGGCCTTCTCAGCTGCTTGAAGCAGATGGGTATTGATCAGGACTGACAACATGCAGAGAGCCTTGTTGTTTTCGATGAATCCCATGCCACCCATATCGGCAGCCAGGTTGTAGACATCACCCACCCCCTGACAAGCAGCATGGCAGTTGTCGCTTCCCTTGAGGTCAGCAACGACGTTCTCTGCGTCATCAAAAACCTGGTACCACTCCTCTACGGGCTTGATATCGACACTGCGCACTTGATGACCATCCTGAAGCAATCGTGCGACTAAATGCCCACCGATGAATCCACCGCCACCGGCAACGAGAACTGGTTTCTTACTCATCCGAAATTGTCTCCGCAGAAAACTGAATTAGTGTTATTGAGTTGTCTCGATCTCAGGTAAACATTTCATTATACCTTGCAGCTGATCGTTGTAAAACGGACCAAATGCAAAGCGGCAGTACTCCGAAATCTGCAATTTCAGGTCCATTCGACCACGTCGCAGAACTTGCCACAGAGGGTCTTCATGCTAAGTTCCTGCTCGATCAACTGCTTGCCACGGTTTCCTTTGACAGCGAGTTCAGCCGCTGGAGTAGCTGCCAATTGGCGAATGCAGGCTTCCGCATTGGCAACATCACCATGATTGACTTGCCAGCCAATGTCGTGTGATTGGAGCAATTCTCCCACGTGCGATTCCATGGGTCCTAGCAGCAAAACCGGACGGGCTACTGCCATGGCCCCGTAGACTTTGCAGGGGTGTACGATCCCCACCATTTCTGTGCCCATCGCCACTAAATGGACATCGGCCGCAGACAGCGAGTATTTGATTTGGTCCAAGGGTTGATAGGGCAGGGTACGGACATTGCTAACTTGCTCGCGCTGGATGAACTCGTCAATTTGCTTTTTGCCGTTTCCGCCGCCAATGAATAAAAATACTATGCGCGGATCATCCTGAATTTTGCGAGCCGCTTCGAGAATCGTGATCACAGGATGTGCTGGACTAATGTTGCCCGAATACATAATGACAAACTTGTCGTCTAAGCCATGCTCTTTCCGGAAGGGATTGTTCGCGTGATCCACAGGTTCCAGATGGCTTTCATGGGGCCAGGGAGGCATGATCGCCATGCGATCACCCACAGAGCTCTTCGCTTCCAATCGCGCCGCCATAAAACGGTCGAGTGCCACCACGCCTCGGGCCCGCTTGAGAATCGTCCGATTGATCCAGTCAAACACACGCACGACGAACGACCCTTCGCGGGCTTGCCCCATTGCCACGATCTGATCGGGATTGATGTCCATCGCCCAGAATGTGATTGGCACTCTTCGGAAGAACTGAATAAACACAGCAGCGGTTGAGGCCATCGGTGGCGACGTACTCACCAGAATTCGGTCCAAACGCCGAGTGAAAAGGCCACGAACAATCACTTGCAGTAAAAAGAGTGATTGGCCAAGAAGTCGAACCTTGATCGATTTCTTGCCAAAACTCGAAAGTGGCAACCGGCGGATAGTCACCCCGTCCAGCGTTTCACGGCGAAGGTACTTGCGGCTGGGATCGTCATAGCCTCGTGAGGCGGCGTAGACTAACACTCGATAGCCCCGTCGGGCCAATTCAGCGGCTGCATCGTGCATATGTTGTCCTACCGAGGTAGGATCAGGGATATAGACCTGGCTGATTACCAGAATCGTTTCTTGGGCTTTCTTGCTACTCAACTCAATTGGCCTTAAAAAAGGGATACGAATCTGGCTCTCGGCCAAGATCAGGAACTTGTCTTATCGTACAACTTAAGTAGTTCTTCCGTATACTTATTCCAATTCCAGCGTGCTTCGATATCGCGCTCCGCCTCCTGCCCCATTCTGAGAGTCCCCTCTGCATCCTCGATAAGTTCCTTTATGGCGGAAGTCAAAGCGGTGTCGTCTTCGGCTGGAACCACTAAGCCTGTTTTCTCATGCAGCACCAGTTCACTGCAAGAGCCAAGCTCTGTGCAAATAGTTGCCACACCAGCTTTAAGTGACTCGGCTATGGCAAGTTGAGGTTGGATAGTTAGCTTGCGAAATGGCAGTACCACGCAAAGAGACTCAGCAATAAGCCGGGCCAAGCTGATCTCATCAGGATAGGGAAAGCGAAACACACTGACATTCTCATGCTTCTCACACAGGGCCTGAACGCCTGGTACTTCAAAACGATTTTCACGCAAGGCCAGATCAAAGCTCAGTTCTGGATACTGTGGTGCCAAGGCATCGAAAGCAGTGAGTACCAGATCACAGCCTTGTTCGTAGGTACCTTCTCGCCAGAACAAAACTCGCTTGCGTTCGCCTGGTTCACATCCGTTGAGCTCAGTGCGAAAATCGCGAGTGATCCCTGGTCGAACTAACTGGGCTTTTCCACCAACGCTTGCACATTTGTTGGCGACGAATTGCGTCGAACAGGCGATGGCCTTTGATTTTCGGTAAAGAGGAGCCCAAATACCAGGGTGCGGCGGTTTGTAGGCGGTGCTAATAACTGGGCAAGAGCTACCCAGCATATTCAGTAAGCCTGCCAATAGAGTCATTCGATCCGCGCCGAAAAGGTGTAGCATGTCTAGCTTTAAGTCACGCGTGAGTCGTAATATCTCGCGCAGATGTTTCACCATAGCTAGCGGATAATATCCCGCCTTAATGTTTTGCTTGCCAACTTCACCTCGCCGTCGACCATCCGTAACAAAATGCAGGGGCACGACCGCGGGGCCGGGAACCACCTTGGGCAGCACGTAATCTTCTCGAAAGCAAGTCGTGATGAGTCGGACCTCGACGCCCGCTTCGCGCAAGAGAGTAGCCGTGTGCATTGGGAGCTGCACATGCCCCGAGACATTTTGCTCGCGACCCTTGGGCACTCCTATGCCCGTTACCATTAACCCAACTTTCACTCCGCACTCCCCGTCTTGCGGAAGAACACATAAGATCGTGCACAACTTCGCGGCAATAATTTGGAAAGGACACGATCTGTAGTGCTAAGCAGCCCGAGCAAGGGGTTCGGGCATTTCTTGTAGGCTTGCATACTGAGCCAGTAGGCTCCGATGTAGGTGATAACTTCGCCTCCAGCTGCTTCTCCGCGTCGGGCAACTTCGGACGGTCGCAGTCGAGTCGTTGGCCGTCGTGCCGTGCCTATTCGGGGTCGTGCTTCATTGACAAACTCGATCAGAAAGTAGCCTCCAGTCTTCACAAGTCGCGCAATTTCGTCTACCACCGTGAGTGCATATTCTGGAGACTCCGTCTGGTTGAGAAGTCTGATCGTGTAGGCGAAGTCGTAGCTCGCATCCGGCTTCGGTATGTCTGCAGCTTCTGCAACGATCAAGTTCACATGCCGTCGCTGCTCTTCGGTGAGCTTTGCTTTCAAATGCTCAAGCATCGGTCCCGATGCATCCACCCCATCGACTTGATAGCCTGCCTCAAGACCTTCACTTAGGAGCCTTCCTGTGCCACAACCGACCTCAAGGACTTTCGCATCTTTTGAAACGTTCTTTAGCGCCGATAGTAGAATATCGCGCTCAAAGTTGTGTATCCTCTTATCCCGAGGTTCAATGGTTCGTTTTGCATCGTAATCAGCTGCATTGTCGACTGTGTAGGCGGTATCCGCTGCACGAACGCTTTCAACATTACTTTCTAATGCGTCAACTGAACCGGAGAGAGTTTTTGGGTGTGTTTTAGCCATAAGGAGTTGTCTGGGTCCAAGGATCAAGAAATGCATCACTTCCTGGGACAATAATACCCCAAAAAGCAGGCGACCCTTCATTCTAGTCGCATTTAACTCTTTCTTGTAGGCAATGAGGCCGAAGTTCCTAAAACTGGGCCCCGACAGTCCTCAAGCCCGGAACGACCCGCAAAACTATTAGGTTTCTAGTAACTGGTAAGAAGACGAGTAGATCTGCTGCCTTCATTAGAACCTCGACGGCTAGTCGCTTCCTCCTCCGGCGAGGAGGGTCTCTGGACTCGACAGTGATGAACGCGTTCCACTGACTATATTCTTTACGCCGAGGGGAGTTCGTGTTTCCCGATGACTTTAGCAGGGACCCCGCCGACGAACTCACAATTCTGAACGGAATTAGTTACGACACTTCCAGCTGCCACGATCACATTTGCTCCAATGTCTACCCCTCCCAAAAGTGTTGCCCGTGCTCCTACCCAAGTACCGTTTCCGACTACTATCGGTCTAGCAACCAGATCGAAGGTAGTCTTCCTATGATCATGGCTGCCAGTACAAAAATAAACTAGTTGAGAGATGCAAACATGATTGCCGATAGCCACACTTTCGATATTGTCGATCCAGACATTTTGCCCGATCCAGCAATGGTCACCGAGGGTCAGTCGCCACGGATTCTTGATACGTACATGGGGTTTGATTACAACTCCTTTGCCGATTCGTGCACCAAACCATCGCAGGAGCAATAACTTGAAGCGACCGACGGGAAACCAACCGCTCTCAAAGAGGAGTAAACTCAAAAAGTACCAAACGATTCGGACCAACTTGCCTCGGCCTGGATTGTAATCAGAATTATCGAATGTGCTCAAGTCGACGAAAGATCGATCACTAGTTTCAACCGGATCTTCAATCACAGCAGTGCTGTCGAGAATCTTCTTATCGTTCTTCATGTGCAGCTTTGCTACCGTGGTCCCTTCTCAACGGTGTCACGATATATACGTTCATACCCTTGGACCACATTGTCTCTATCAAGCCAGTTGCGAACAAAATGTAGTCCTTTCTGACCGATTTCATCGCGCAACTGTTTGTCAGTAACAAAAACACGTATCTCGTCGGCCAAAGACTCTCCGTTTATCTCCGCGATCCGGGCACCGCCCCGCTCGATTTCGCGCCATATATCCGTCCCGCGAGTTGTTACCACAGGTGTGCCGCAGGCCATGGCTTCGGCAATCACTAGTCCGAAGTTTTCCTGATAGGTTGGCAGCACAAACACATCGGAAAGTTGAAATAACGATCGTTTTTCAATTCCTCGCACCATTCCCAGGAACTCGGTTTGTTCTTCGATGCCCAAGTTACGAGCCAATGCTTTCAGTTGATTGATGTAGCTCTCTTCACCCGGCCCGGCGATGAGCAACTGAACCGGTAACCCTTCATCGCGTAAGAGGGCACCCGCCTGTAGCAGGAATTCGACTCCCTTCTTGGGGTGGATGCGACTCAAGAAGAGGATCTTTTTCCTCTCCGGACAAATCGCAGGATAGGCCTTGTAGGCTGGATCGGGTCCCGGCAGAGGGTCGTAGGAAGTCAAATCCAAAGCGTAGCACTGGACTGCTTCTCGATCACCGATCGGGACCCAACGACTGGCCTGTTCACTCTCCGACTCGGCCGTCAAATGGACCGTTGTCGCGTTTTCAAATAATTTGCGCCCGCAGAGCGACAAATAGGCCTGCTTCTTTAGCGACTTGCGTTGCATCGACCACTCGTCCAACATTCCGTGTACGGTGACGATGTAAGGTATTCCCTGCTTCCGCAGGACCCGCATTATCTGCAAATTGCTAGGTTCCCACGGAGTATGCAAATGAGCCAGATCGACTCCATCGAGCATGTCTCGAAAGTCTTGAAGTCCCTCGCGGCTTACAAACCGTTTCGAGTACGAAGCCGACTTGATTTCAACTACCTGAGGCCAATTTCCAGAAGCTTCCGTCCAATGTGCTGGAACATCGGTTGCATCAAAGGTAACCAAAGTCACCTTGTGCCCGCGGGCAGAGATGGCCTGACAGAGGTCAACGACGGCCTGAACAACGCCCCCAAGTTCGAGCCGAATCTCACTGACAAAATGGATACATGATAAGGGGGACGTCAAAGTGGGACTCCGAGCAGTTGCGGCTGTGGACTGGTCGATATGAGATTCTTTAAATAGCAAGCCTAATATCCGTCTCTAGTTTGAGGCCACTGGGCGTACTGATACTGTGGCATAGATTGTTTTCCAAAGAATAGTTTGACGATGAACATGAGTGCCATAGTTGAAACGAAGGCAACAATAATGATTGCCGTAAAGGATCCAATGTCGCCACGAGCCAAGCCCAAGAACTGTCCGGTCACACAACCGGCGGGCAAAATAATGAACGGGTTGAACGGATTCTGACGTACTAACTCATCAAAGAACCGCGTGAACTGGCCAAAGAACAGGGCATAAATAATCAGCGCATACATCCCACCTTCAGCAGCCGCATAACCTATGACCCCCGGTGGGATCGTAATCTTCGCGCGATTCACTCCTTTGAGCTTTGCTAAAGTGGCAACGTCCTGAGAGAGAGGTTCAGGTTTGTTTGGCCAAATCTGTCGCGGGACGAAATACAACGCCATGTATTGCAAGCTAAAGAGTGGCTTTGGTTTCAGGAACACAGGGTATTGTTCTAGTGCCCACATCATGGCTCCGGCACATCCTTGACCGCTGGCGGCAGCTGCGCTGCCTTCCTTCACGTCGGCTTGCATCATCGCACGAAACAGAGCCTGCACGTCTGCAGTGCTTGAGGACTCGCGACGAATTGCCGTATAAGCTCCAATGATTATTGTGGCACCCGCTAGCAGAGGGATCATGTAGAGGATCAATCTACTAGGGACAACATATCTTGCCCAACGGTAATAGGCACCCCAGGCAAAACCAAAGAGGACTCCAATAAGCGGTCTTCTGCCAAAAATACTGTAGAGACAGATCACAAGGCTTCCAACAAGCACTGCACCAGCCACAGAGATTACCGCCGGATTGAATTTGCGTTGGCTCCAGACCCATCCTGCCGAAGCACATGCCAGCCCTGCCAAAGCAAATGAAACGTTGGTCATCGCGGGACCGACCACGGGAAGATAGTGGCCAAAGAAGCGTAATGGTAAGCCAACAGCTATCAATCCCACACTCAACGCCATAAGCATGCTGTCGGATGCTTCTGATGGCATTCCCGACGCTTTGGAGGCGAACCACCGAGCGATATTGATTTTATGGTAGGCAAAAAGATAGACAAAGAAAAAGACGTAGACATAGATCGTCAACCACAGGGCGGTGTTTTTGGGATCATTTATACGAAATCCGCTGAAATCGCCTGTCGATATAGCCTTGGCCGGGCCAATCACGTGATATACCACAAACCCCGCTAGATAAAGATTGCGGATGCTAAAGAATTCAACTTTTCGAGAAAGACCTTGCTTTAGCACTATGAGGGCCGTTATCAGGCCTAACAGATATAGAAGGATAACCGACATGTCTTGAGCTTGAACGATGACCGAAGTTTATAGGGAATTATCAACTTGTGAAGCAATCGATTGATAATCTAATGTAGCTTGCAAGCTAACTAATGCGCAGGGAAAAAAGCTATAATTGACATAATACTACTCTAGATCATCAAATTTAGTGTATGTCCGACTGTGGCAACACGGGAGGCTATCCACTGACCTCTGCGATTCTACCCAACCCCTACTCTCATAAAGAGTGGTACCACTTTTGGGGCAGGCCACCTGCATTGCCAGCCGCAGTCCCAATGGCCTTCGACTGGCCAGCCCAAAGTGCTGGCACCGGGATCAGTGTGCGCGTCCAGGAAGCGAGCTAGAGAGCAGCTGCCAAAAAGCGTTAGCCAAACTACTAGAAGAACAAGGAATTACAGAAGGTATAAAATCATACTGACTTATAAGTACAGCTTTCAAGCGATCGCTCTAGAGGAGTTGGGGGATTCGGCTCGACTGGTTTTGGACACTCTAGCAATCCTACCTCGGACATTGCCAATCGAACGCCTTGTACTGGGTCTCCACGTCGTCGCCAGTCATCGAGGGCTTGTAGTGTGTTGCATTGTAATTCCGCAAGTCGCTCATCGTCTTCGGTGACCCACAAAAGTTTATCTGAAAGATTGTTAACGTCTCCTGCCGGGAAAACGGCTCCATTGTATCCCTCGCGACAGAGCTCAGTCCCTGCACCTACCATTTCGCTTGTCAGGATTGCCAGACCTGCTGCTGCTGCTTCACAGACGACCACTGCCCAAGGCTCAAAACGACTCGGCAACACAAACACTTCCGCAGAATGATACAAGGCAAATAGTTCCTCCTGGTCACTGACAAAGCCTGTCCAAACTATTCGATTCTTCAGGTTTGCCGGAACTCTTGCCTTGAGCTCTGCTTCAAGTTCGCCACCTCCCACGACCAGGAGGTCCCAGTCAGGCCGATCAAGGGCGATCCGTATAAAAGCGGCAATCAGAGTGTCAACTCCCTTCACTGAGACCAGCCTACCAGAATAAATGAAATAGTTGCGGTCCGATTGAAGACCGTATTTAGCTTGTACAGCTAAGCATTGGTCTATAGAAATTGAGAAAATCCGGTCGTAGTTCGGCTCGTGCGGTAAGAAGAAAACTGGCTTGTGAGCACCTCCATAGCGTTCAAAAAACTGCTTTCCGCGAACTCCGCAAGGAAGCAAACCTGTCACGTGCTTCACAGCGTATCCTACGAATAGTTGTTTTAAATAGCCACGAATACCGTCTGCTTTATCTCCGAGGACGTTTGAATCGCCAAAGAGAAAATTAGGGATACAATTCTTACTACACCACCGAATAAGCCTTAGTAGACCAAGGTCATTAGCACCGGTGGTTATCACCATATCGATCTGTTTATCTTGCAAGAATCTAATAACCTCCCCCATTTTTAACCATTGGCGCAGCGGATGAAGGTGCTTCGATTGCAATACCTCTCCTTTACCAAAGACGACAGGACGAATCTCAGGAGGAAATTCTCTTTGCCAAGGCTGCCAATCGTGTTCGAACAAGACTAACGACCACAATTCGACCTTTTCCCCAAGTTCCCTTGCGATGCGCAAATGTTGACTTGCCCGATAGGGAGCAATTACGTTAGAAACGATCGCCAGTTTTACTCTAGTATTCGTCATTCTTCTTTGACTGCTAACTAAAAAGGGTTATTCACGCTTACCGAAGGTTTTCTCTTTCTGAGAAAACATCATTGCACTACAAGGACTTATCCAATACATGGAATTTAGGGGCATTTTGGACTCTTTGATTTGCGACTTCGATGTCGCGAATGAAAAGGGTGTTCCCTGATGAGTTGCTTTTCTCCTGCAGACGAGTTAGTTTCCGATGCCATGGATCATAGTTGTACGGACAGAAACCGTGATTCTTCAACGTGCTGATAATCGCTTCCTCGTCAAACCCATAACGTGTGCCACTTCCATTTAATTCGATCAAAATGAAGTTCAGAGTCTTGTCCGTCAGCACCCGCTCAGCCCCTTTGAGTACCATCGTTTCGTACCCCTCAACATCGATCTTCATCATTGTGGGGACTTCCCTTAATTCCTCATCTAATGCAATGACGGTAACTTCAATGACCTTGCCAGCAGTTTCAGCGGTAGTCAGAACATGGTTCATGCAGCCTTCGTCTTCAGTAAACCTTAGGGTAGATCGGCTATCGCCTACACCTTGATTGAAAGCCTGTGTGCGATCGAGCAAGGAATTGACTGCAAGATTTTTCATCAATCTCTGGTAGGTTTCTGGCACGGGCTCGTAGCAGATCCCTCTTGCCCCCGCCACTCCACAGGCCAAAATCGTGTAAGAACCTACGTTAGCTCCGACGTCTAAAAAGAGATCTGTGTCGTTCAAGGCATGTAAGACGAAAGACATATCGTGGAACTCTTGGAGGCCAGAAAAGATATTGCCGGTTAATCCTCTCTCACCTGGTGACACAATGATTTTGGAATCATTCACCCAGTTCACAAGTACTTTGCCCGGTACCAGTCTGCTACCTATTTGCCATTTGGCATACCTAATAAGAGCAGCAAATTTTCTGTGCCTATTCAGCGGACTGTTGGCTATAAATCGTAGAGTACTAGCAAAGGGCATGGGGAAAATTCCAAAGGCAGCCGAACCGGGAGCAAGCTTTGATTAAAGCATGCAAATGCTAAGATTTCATGAATCGCTAGAAAACTAGTTCTGCCAAGCAGAAGAGTCGAGAAATAGCGATCTCAGCAGAAAGCTGTCCCAGGGAGGGGGAATGATACCAGCCAATTCAGCAAGACGACGACTAAAAAACAATCGCATGAACAACAAGAATAGTGCACAGAAGATTGCGGTGTTGGCTGCAAGCAGAACGAAGTATTGACCGTCAGTCGTAATGGCATTCCCAATCTTTACAGTAATCAATGCTGCTCCCATTGAGCAGAGCCAAGCTGGCATTAACGCTTTCACGATAAGTGATATAGATATCTTGAAGTTTGATAAGACAATCATCGTAAGGGCCAACGAAAACCCTGTTTGCAAAGTGGCAACAATCAAGGCTATGCCGGTAATATTAGCTCCAGTGATGCTTGCCGCCAGCCAGACGCTCAGCATGAGGAAGGCCCCTTCTAGTAGGAATAAGTTTGCGCTTCGTCGAAACTCTCCCCGAGACGTAATGGCTGCATGAACAATATCAGGAATAAGTCGAATTGGAGCAACAATTGAAAAGATCTGCATCAGAGGCACAGCCATTGACCACTTCTTGTCCCAAAGCACAGCTTCGAGAACTTCAATATTGATTGCTACGAGCAAACATATCGGACACGAGACTAACATCATCACACGAATCGTTTTGATTATCGCTCTCGATTGGCGACCAGGGTCAGTTGCCAAGTGGCTCAGAACTGGAAAGAGTACAAATTGCACATTACTAGCCATTAGAATGGCGAATTGTGCTGTAAGCTGATAACCGAAAAAATACTGGCCGACTAGACTAGGTGATACCAGCAAACCAAGGACGATGTAATCTCCATTGCGTGCAAGCCCCCGTGCAAATGCGGAGAGCATTGCCCACGTGGAATTTCCGAGAATGCTCGGCCACAAGTGAAGCTGCCACCCCCCTTTCCAAGGAGTCATTCGCGTTAGAATATAAAAGGCAACGCATTCAAATAAGGATGCAAGAGGAAGAGGCAAGACGAAACTCATGGCTCCATATCCTCGGTAGGCCAAGTAAATAACTCCCAGGTACCGAAGAAAAAACCAGACGGTTCCGACCCAAGCGAGTGTTCTAAACCGGAGTTCAATCCGAAGTTTTGCTTTGAATAGTGTCGTTGGTGCACTAATTACTATCGTCAATGCAAATACCCACAACAGAGGCACCAACTGCGAATCACCATAAAGCGCAGCAATCCAAGGAGACGCGGCAGCCAAGAAGATTCCCGTAAAAAGACTGAAACATATGCCGATCCAAAAAGCAGGAGCGGTCCATTTTTCAAAGAGTGCTGGTCCCCGCTGAATCAGTACTTGGGCAACTCCCCCGTCGTTCAATATTCGGAGAAAGTTAGCGATTGAGGTAGCAATAGCAAACACGCCGAAGTCTTCATCCAACAGTAATCGTCCGAGAACAATCTGCGTAACAAAGCTGAGCAACTTGCCGACGGCCAGAGTTAAGGATAACCAGGTAAACCCACTTCCTGCAGTCTTCCCGAGAGCCTTTTGAGAAGGAAGGCGTTCTCCACTAACCACTTCGGCAGTTGATGTATTCTTACCATCGTTTTCCGACTGAAGAGATTGCATGTAATTGAATAACTTTTGTTCAAGAGCGAAGCAGTCAAAGCCATCGACTGCTGGTTAATTTCTAGTACTTAGTGGACAAGGGAAAAACACAATGATCGAAAGATGTAAATCAACAGATTCTCATATTGTCTCTATAGGGCGCAGCTTAGCGGGTGTAATGGAAGGGTGACTGCGCAATCATCAAGCGAATTGACTTACAGCCAGGCCGAGAGTATGTAGCTCACACCTATTCCGCTGAAATCTTGCTGCTAACATTTGCAGGACATGTGGGACTTTATCCTACTAGATGGCCTGTTCGCAAGCATACAATTCAGAAGCCAGTAAGCTGTAGCCGATTTGACCACCGGATGCTCTTAAAGATCAGCTTGTCCTGAATCTTCAGTCTCCACTGCTTCCGAGCCTCTCGTTCCTTCGTAATTCTTCCTTATTGAAGCACGCTCCTGCTCAGTAAAGAAGTGCTTTGCATACTGCGAATTGACGATAGTATCCAAGTAGCTAGGTGGGATCACGATGCCTTCTTTCAAAGCCCTATATTTCTCCGCATAAACGGTTTGTTCACCAGGTGTTCCCGGGAGTAGGGGATTACTAGGGTCTGCGGTAATTGCGAGATTTACCATTTCGATTTCAGGGAGCCCCAGAAAATCTGCTACCAGTCTTGATTTCTTCTCATCAGTTATTTCGGTCCTCATAATGAGTACATCATAGGGCCCTTCTGAGAATTTGACAAAACCATTCTGCTTGTCAAAAGGATAATCGTAGACATTGACTCCCAGAGCCGCCTGAAACTCGGTGGTAAACCACTGGAGCGGATGCAAGTAACGATCTGATTGCAGATAGGACTCGCAAAATTCACTCAACACTTGATCAGAGTCGATGCTCTCCCCTTGCGTTGAGTCCCTATCTGCTTGGCTTGCTTGCTGACCAAAGTCGCTTCGTGCAAAGGTAGAAAGCATGTTATCAATAGGATGCCGTACTAGAGAGATTATTTTAGCAGGCTTTCGCCTGAGAACTATGTTTCTACATGCCCAGCGGGCGGATCCAGACAGATTCTCTGATGTTATCTTCTTTGGATCCAAGTAATGCGTTCCAATCACGAAGACCCTATGCTTTCTCAGGGTTCGATACAATGCTACGGACCCCGATCGCTCCATGGAATAGACAATGACCGGAGCGCGAAGCAGTAGGAAATAGTTCACGTTGAGATAGAGAGCACGCTTGATTTTTTCTATATACATTGTCTGCTGCTATTGGATCGCACTTGGTCGAATACAGAGTTCCTGCGCCAAAATGTACTGCGCTGCCCACAAGGAAGAGTCCGGTACCATACTTTCCAACCCTATTCTACATGATCGCCCGTAATAGGTTGAGATAGTCGCCGATCATGGGCACCAAGTTTATGGAGCCGGGCCTGTAGGGAAGTAGAAAATGTCGACTGTGCTAGATGTGAGGGGGGCGAATAATGCTATAATTAGATGTCTTCCAGACAATTGTCGGGGTGCTAATGGTCCTAACGAACCTGATTCACCAACTACTTATAGACTATATATAGCTTAAGGAAAGCCGTTGGGATGACCGAGCGTACTGATGACGAACTCTTACAGAAACCGATTTTAGTTGTCGGATGTGGCCGCAGTGGGATGAATTTCCTTGGCGATGCAATTGCACAATATCCAACGTTGGCGGTTGCCCATGAGCCTCGATTAGTTTGGAAGCGAGGCAACGACCGGCTTTCCGATTTATTACGTCCGCATCATGCACGGCCGGAAGTCATTGCCGATATTCGAGCTCATTTTGCTTCGGTCGTTCGCAAAGAGGGCAAGCAGCGCTATATCGACGTCACTCCAGGCAACGCGGTCCGCCTCGATTTCGTCGACAAAGTTTTTCCCGACTGCCAGTATGTCCACTTTATTCGAGATGGAGTGGATAACGTGCTTTCGATGCGAAGGTTCTACGCCGTCGTCGCACGTATCCTTCGCAGAAATACTCCAAAATTGCAAGACAGTTACATGGCGCGCCGCGCGAAAGAATCGCGTCTGCGGCAGCTCCCCTACATGGTTGTGGAGGCGATACGAAGGATGGCGCCTTCTTGGCTCCTACCTCTGGTAGGACCCCCGGTTGCAGGTGTCCGGCTTCCCGCAATGTCGGCTATGCGACGCGAGATGGACCTTCTTGACGTCTGTTTTCTCCAATGGAGGTATTCGGTCGAATCAGCCTGTCAGTTTGGACGTAGCCTCCCGCCGGGTCGTTACATGGAGTGCCGTATTGAAACGTTCTGCGAAGAGGACCTAAGACGGATTTACGGTTTTCTCGGATTAGAAATCACGCCGGAAGCACTCGAGTTCGTGCGCAAGAGTTTCCAGCCAGGGCGAATTGGCCCAGCGATGCAGGATTGCTTTCCCGAGGAACTTGAGCGGCTCAAGTCCATGGTCGAGCCGACGATGCAATGGATCGAATCGTATCAACGGGACCATCTCTCCTCTGATACGAGCACACCGTCGTCCACTGGCAACCCCGATCGACATACGACTTGATAAGAAAGACGTGTCTGCCTATGTCAGTTTCAACCGTTTCATGGATCGACAAACAAACCGTCGAAGGGGTTTGTGTATTGACGGTCAATATTGACCGACTAGACAAAAAGCTGCATCCCCGTAAGGAGTTTGCCCAGCTGCTTGATGACGCAGTGGCTGCTGGTGAACGACGGTTTGTTCTCAACCTCTCGAAATTCCGTATTACCAATCATACCTACGGCATCTTGCAACTAGCATTCACCATAGGAAACGTCTTGCACAACACGGGCAGCCGCGTTGCAGTTTGCGGACTAAAGGGCCACCCCCGCCGGGCATATCTGTTCGCCAATGTTGAACGATTCATTCCGGAATTTCTCACCCAACAGCAAGCGATTGATGCGGTTAAGAACGATGCAGTGCGTGAGCATTAGTTCCGACAGATTTTTCTGCCAGAAAGCAGATGCCACTCAGTCCACAAATAGCGGCCTCTTCGCTTCGCGCAACTCCAGCAGGTAATTGGAAACTTCCTCTCGCATGCACCAGTCGGGTACTGGCTGGCCTTCTAAAAGTAAATTCCGAATCATGGTCCCTGAGATCGATCGTAAATGTTTTTCATTGGGGGCAGTGGACTCGACCATGGCATCTTTCTCCTCCGAATAATACACCGTATCAAAGAACACAGGGGTGATGCCAATGTCCCCCAGTTGATCAAACAAGTCTTTGTTCTGGTTGGCGGCGTAGAAGTTGCCCACGCCCGTATGATCTCGCCCCAAGACGAAGTGCGTGCATCCAAAATTCTTGCGACACAGTGCCGTAAACACCGCTTCGCGTGGCCCGCAGTAGCGTGAGTACGTGCTGAACGCCGCCAGTAGAGAGTTGGGGAGTCTTGCCGTGATCAGTCGCTCGTAGGCTCCCAGGATTGCCTCTTGAGTGAAATCTCCCGATTTTTTTGGGCCGATGACAGGATGAATGAGCACGCCGTCGGCATTGCTTCGTTCACAGGCATTTGCGATGACATACTCGTGCCCTCGATGGGGAGCATTGCGGGTGTGAAACGCAATAATCTTCGACCAACCCTTAATCTCAAACAGCATGCGAGTTTGTTCGGGCGTCAGTTGGTAGGGCGAGCGGGCAATACTCGCTGGGCCCAGATATTCGATGGGTCCACCCAAGAGTGTGACACCTCGGCTCATAAACCGAGCCACCCCCGGGTGGTTCTTGTCGGTCGTGCCAAACCAGCGGCTGGCGACGCTCTCCAAGTCCACTTCGTATTTATCCTCCAGATGGAGAATTGCTGTCGATTCGCCGGTGCGGTGGTCGATGAGCCGAATCGATTGCCCCGGTTGATAGGCGGCAAATTCCTGGCTCTTGCCCTGCAGAATAATCGGCATGGTCCAAATATCACCGGAGGGCAGGCGAAAGTCATTGAGCACACTCTCCAATTGTGCCTCAGTCATGAAGCCATTCAGAGGCGAATAGACTCCATGGGCAATCTGTTCGATGTCCATCGCCGTTTCAAGATCGACTTCGATCGCTGGAAGTTTGCTGAGCAACTCCTTCGGCATCGGACGATACGAAGCCACGCTATGCTTCTCAATATCGCTTCGCCCATGGAGAGAAGGGAGCAGCAGGGGGCTCGATTCCAGCAGATCCTCGATCCGATACCCATCTAACGACCGCCGGAATCGCTCGATCATGCTCAGCACCATGTCGACCGCCCCTACGGGGTACTTGCCGATCGCCGTTTCGGCGGCCAGAACGAGCCCATTCGCCCCGTCCAGCAAGGTGTTAGTGATATCGTTCAACTCCGCCCTGGTCGGTTTACGATTAACAAGCATCGACTCGAGCAGGTTCGTAGCCACATGGACTGGTTTGTTGGCCATGTTCCCCTTGCGGATTATCGCCTTCTGCAAAAACGGGATATTCTCTAGCGGCACTTCGCGCGACAAATCTCCCCGATCGATCAGGATCGCATCCGATTCTGCCAGGATTTCATCCAGATTGCGCACACCCAGCTTGCTCTCGATCTTGGAAATTATCGTCGATCCTGGCCCCGCATACTTTCGCAACAGGGCAACATCCTCGGCCGTATTAGCAAAGGAGAGCGCAAAATGGGTGACCCCCATCTGCCGGCCGATCTCAACCGCTCCAATATCGTCATCGGTCAGCGGCGGCAATTTGGGAGCCGGATCAATCACTACGGCCTTGTTCGAGCCAACCTTCCCGCCGTTTAATACCACGGTATCGGCACCAGTCTCATCCGCATGGAGTACCAGCAACACCACGCCATCGAAATCGAGTCCAATCAAGTTATTCGGCCGCAATCCCGCAAAGAGGGTCGGAGGAGTCAGCGATAGGCAATCACCCGTGCCAACCACCGTCTCGGCGGTCAGCCGCACATGCTGGCGATCTTGCACCACCACGTCCTTCTCCATCGTGCCGGTCCGCACTTGGGCCCCTTCCGTATCGAGGCAAATCGGCGTCGACGAATGGTCCTGAATAATGCGAATCGTCTCTTCGACTTTGCTGAGCGGGGTATGCGACAGATTGATACGAAACAAGTCCACGCCGCGAACCTGCAGCCGTTCGATCACTTGGCGATTCAAGGAACTGGGGCCGAGTGTGCAGAGAATATTGATAACGCGATCCCGTGTGGCCACTGATTTACCTTCCGTATTATTTATCGTTGCTTCTTGGTTAGCGCAAGCTGGCCAGCGATCTAGTAACCGAACCAAACAGCGCAGGAATGACGAAACCTACATTCTCCCTATCAGCCTGACACGCATAGTGGAGAATGAAGGAAATCTCCATTCTAGCTAGCTGTCTCAGAACGGGCAAACATGCTAGAAGCTTGTGCAGGCTTGGGATGATCGTATCGAATTAGTCTACCTTGCCAAAGGCATCTTGAACTCTCAGCAGTCAAGTCCAACTGGCTTGAGGATAGTCCAGAAAGAGTCTCCCTGGATTGAAGGAGATATCGTGGCGTACTCAGGCCAATAAAGTAGGGGTTTGTACGCAATTTATCGAGCCACTCAGCATTCTCTTTGCTTCCAAGTTAGGCGGGCCCTATTATACTGAAATGGTGGAGATCGCTAGAAAAGCCATCCACATTCGTTTCGCTTCCTAACCATATCCTCACAGGTTGCTCGACTGCTCTCGCCCGCGATTTACTTCCGGATCAACTCTGATGAAACATAGTCATTATTTACTCATTTTCCTACTATCCTATTCTCTGGGAGATGTGGCCGCGAACGCCCAGTACACATCCTACCATATTGGAAACTCCTTGACGTACGACAGTTTGGGAAATGTAAAAAAGACTACCAACAATTCGGGTTTCCAAGAAATTGCGGCCTTTTACGGGCAGACTCAAGCTATTGGTTTCCATGTAGACGGCGGTCAACCCTTGCATGCGATCTGGAATAATCCGCTGGGAGTGCCAGGTTCAAGTGATGACGATCTTGACGAAACTCGCGAACCTTATAATGGATACTCTAATGCTTTGCCAAATTACTCTTGGGATGCAGTTGTATTAGAGCCTTATTTTTCCCAGGGCGCAACGCTTGGATCGGATAAGCAGATGCTGGCCAACTTTGCTGGAATTACTTCAAGCTCTCCCTGGTTCTATATCATGCAAGTGTGGCCGCAGACAACCTGGGGGGACTACCAGACCTATTGGGACGGCCCCAGCCTCGACAGCGACTCCACCCCCACCCAGCCAAGAAGAGAGTTTTACCAAAATCTCATGGGAGATCTAGATAATCGTTACCGCATGATTCCCACGGGAGAAGTGATCTATGAGATTGCCAAGGCACTCGCTACCGATGCATATCCTGAACTCGCTGGTTTATCGATCTATAATCCGGCCGATGACGATCTCTCGTTCCATCGAGATACGATTCATCTCAGTGCAGACTTGGGGCGCTACGTAGCGACTGCGACTATGTATTCCACGATGCACAAACAAGATATTCGTGGACTTGTTCCCCCTTCCAATATCTTCGACCCGCTCGTCCTCACGCCTTCGATCGCCGATAGACTCAACTCAATCATATGGGATGTCGTTTCCAGCTCTCCTTACAGCGGCATTGCCGACTTTAATGACGATGGATATGTAAACGCGACGGATTTGACGCTTTGGCAGAATGAGTTTGGCACGACCTACGATGGGAGCGATTTCCTCAATTGGCAGCGACAATTACTAGGAGGATCCAATCTACTTGCCTCTGCGGTTCCGGTTCCTGAACCCACGAGTCTGGCTCTGTTCGTTGTGTTCGTAGTATCACAGGCTCGCATTTGCCGCTTTAGATACAATAACTATCAGACGATCAGTAGGACATCTAAGCCAAGGTAGATTGGTTAATAGATGTCATAACGCTTGTACTCCTACACAGTCCCGAGTTTATCGAATTTATGTTGCTACACTAGAGATGAACACAATGATTAGCTTGAAAACCGAGTGGAATATACTTACTCTTCTAGTCACTTTCGCCCTTCCAGTCTCTCCTGTGCTTGCTGTATCGATCGAAACAGTCCTGGTCGGCAATCCTCACAATGCTCCGGATCATGATTACTTCGCGCCAGGCAACGTTCTGCAGCAAGGGCCCAACGATGGCGGGCGGGGATCAGTGGCATATAACTACGAGATCGGTAAATATTTGGTGACCAATGCACAGTACGCCGAGTTCTTAAATGCAGTTGCTTCTGAAGATGCTCACCTCCTGTATAATACAGCAATGAATAGCGCTATATATGGCGGCATTACAAGAAGTGGAACAAGTGGGAATTACTCCTATACGCTAAAACCAAATATGGCCCACAAGCCAATCACCCAGGTAAATTTCTGGGATGCCGCACGCTTCACCAACTGGCTTCACAATGGCCAACCCACTGGCGCCCAAGACGATACTACGACCGAAGATGGCGTATACACTCTAGGGGGAGTCACAGTTCCAGACAACTTGAGTGTTTTTCGAAACGTAGGAGCCAAGTGGTTTCTTCCGAATGAGGATGAATGGTATAAAGCCGCTTTCCATCAACCAGCATCACAGGGGGGGGATTCCGATGATTACTGGATGTTTCCTACGGCGAGCAATGTACAACCGATCACTGCAACTGCCGATTCGGTAGGGAACATCAGTAACCCTGGATCGAATGTGGCAAGCTATCAAGGGACTGCAAATTGGAATGGTTCAACGAATGGCAATCTCACCACAGTTGGGAGTGCGGGACCGCTTAGCGAAAGTTACTATGGTACAGCCGATATGGCAGGAAACGCGTGGGATTGGTTAGAAACGATTGTCTACACCAGCGTCAATGTTCGCGATGAAGATGGGCGTAGGGTTTGGGGCGCAGGGCATGACAATAATCCTACGAATTTCCGTGCCGATCATAATGTTCATCATTTCGTTGCAACAGAGGACCGACGAAATCTTGGCTTCCGCGTCGCCAGATATGCCCAGGAAGCACTCTTTGCTGGGGACTTTGATCTCGACGACGATGTCGATGAGAATGACCTCACCGATCCAACTCTTGGTTGGTCAGCCCGCTACGGCATCGATTTAGATGGATCGGATTTTCTTAATTGGCAGCGCCAATTCGGTAGTAGCGACGTTCCTCAAACATCTTCGGCGACAGTTGTGCCGGAGCCTTCGAGTAGTTTGCTGCTCATAGGACTCGTCACCGTCGCGGGGCGCTTCCTGTATCGAGACATTGGCGGACTGGGTTGATCAACAGCGTTTGTCCGCCAGCAGCTGGTTCATTTGTATCCCTGCAGAGAACGGCCCCTACCGCGTGTTTTTACGGATTAGCGAACGCGTTGTAGAAGGGCGATCAATCCGATTAACCCTATGAGCAGAGAACTGGGCTCTGGAATAGCATTGGTATTGGAATTGGCCGCTTGGGTAAAGCGGCGCTGCCAGATGAGAAAATCTCGACCGTCGCTATCACCGTCTCCATCTGCGTCGTATAGACCGGTATAGCCGTTGGATTGGGTCCACAACTCCAAGTCTAATTCGTCCACGACTCGATCGTGGTTTGCATCGGCGGCTTCAAATGGTGTGAAGGCACGTAACCAGAAGAGAAAATCTGCACCGTCGGTATCCCCATCGCCGTCGATATCCCCCCCATTATTCAGGCCGTATGCCTGTTGCAAAATAACCAGGTCCTCTCCACCGACGGGGCCCTCCTGATTCAGATTGGCTGGGCTATCGACGAAAGGAATATCGTTGTGCTGGTTCTCTTCCCAGATTTGATAGTCCTCGTCATTAACCAGGCCATCCCCATTCGCGTCGTACAACGGGCCTGAGAAGGAGTCTTGCCATAGCACTAGGTCCGCTTCATTGATACTACCGTCTTGATTAAAGTCGGGCCCCCATGGCAGAATCGATGAAATGTCGTATGTGTAGGCCTGCCCCGTATCCATCCCACTTGCGGTGTCCTTCTGCCAGGCTCCGGCGACGACATGATTGCCACTAATCCCTACTGCCGTGCCAAATTCATCGTTAGCCGCTGCATCGGAAGCGGTAATCTTCTGCTCGTAGAGTTCATTGCCAAGCTCCAGATCGTACAGATAAGAGGATCCGGAGCTCGTGCCATCATCATCGTCATTGTAGGCCCCAACAAAAACCGTCGAGCCACTAATACCCAGAGAGTATCCAAACCAGTCCCCTCTTTCACCATCGGAAGCGGAAATCTTCCTGATTTCAGCACCAGTAGTCACATCATACACATAGACGGCGCCGGTATCCTGCTTATCGCCGTAGGCTCCTACGACAGCCGTATTGCCATCGATCGCCACAGCGTAGCCAAACTCAGCGTTGCTGGAAGCATCAGATGCGGTCAGTTTCATGAGCTCTTGACCAGTAGTCACGTCAAAGAGGTAGGCAGAACCTGATCGGAAGCCAGCATGGTCATCGTATTTCGCTCCCACAATGGCGATGTTGCCACTAATTGCCGTCCAATACCCAAATTCATCATGAGCAGCTCCATCAGATGCGGTCAGTTTCATAAGTTCCTGGCCAGTTGCCACGTCGAAAATGTACGCCGACCCTGATCCACCTCCCTTATCGTCGTCGCCATGAGAACCCACGATCGCTCGATTGCCATCAATTCCCACCCCATGGCCGAAATAGTCGCGAGCAGTTCCATCAGAAGGGAGTAGTTGAAAAAGCTCGTTGCCCGTCGTCACATCAAACAGATAAGCCACACCAGACTGATCCCCCAATCGATCTGCCCCGAATCCTCCTATTAGGGCAGTATTACCACTGATCGCTACCGAGTGGCCAAATAGATCTCGCGCCTGGGCATTCGATGCCGTCAGCTTGAAAAGTTGCTGGCCGGTGGTCGCATCGAACAGATATGCCGAACCGGAATTTGAGCCATGATCATCATTTCGATTTGCTCCAGCGATGGCCACATTGCCACTGATCGCCACGGCCTGACCTAGCCGGTCATCAAAATCGGCGTCGGCAGCGTTGAGTTTGAATTCAGTAGCATTAGAAACTGCCAATGCATTGACAGCCAAGAAAACAGCGAACATGACTCCGAGAGACATGGATGCGGACTTGAGAGTTGACTTCATTTTCTGTTCCGAAGTAGCGAGTCATGACAATTGAGGTCTATCTGCAACCATTATATTACATGAATCCTAGAGTTCCAGCGTGTGGCAACACTCTAAGAACTCAATGCTCCGAAGCCTTTGCATTCCTACGGCCTATAGGGAAAGAAATCTGCAAAATAAATAAGTCATTATGTTGGCCAGCCAGAGCATACTTAGCTATAATCAATACCGTGTTTCGTGCTGGCTTTGTTGGTGAAGCTATTATCGACCCGTCTGAGTTTCGGAGTTTCTAATTGACATGACACGAGTTTTTTTACTAAGCGGACTCTTCCTAATAAACTTGTATTCCTGGAATGCGATTCAACCTTTGCACGCAAACGATATTGCTTGGACCATGGTTGTTGTGCCTGATACACAGAATTACCGTTCTGGCAATGGCCATTTGCAGGAATTATATGACACAATGCAGTGGATTGTGGACAACAAAGAAACGCGAAATATTGAAATTGTGGCAAGCCAGGGAGATTTTACTAGTAACCGTCCCGTGGATTGGGTCAATCAGGCCAACGCATGGGGCACACTCAATGGTGAAGTCCCCTACATCGTGGTTACGGGAAATCATGACTACGATCCTTTTGGAAAGCCTATCGCAGACCACGACGCGACTTTGATCAATGAGTATTTCGCTGTTGCGGACAATCCTCTCAACTCCATAACTACCGAACGGATTCCCGGTAGAATAGAAAACTCGTATACAGAGTTTCAAGCCCCGGACGGGCGCAACATGTTGGTGTTTTCACTTGAATGGCAATCTCGACCCGAAGTTTTGGATTGGGCCAATTCAATAGCGGGGCAATCACAGTTTGCTAACCACACGGCAGTCGTTCTCACTCATGGGTATTTGCGGGAAGGCCATCTAAATCCAGATGGTACAGACAATGCATTCCGTACGGAGGAAGACGGTGAACCGATGTGGAATGGCTTAGTTAGGCACCACGAGAATTTCGAATTGGTCTCAAATGGCCATTACCTAGATTGGAACGATGATAATCCTTATGGTCCACTTACGACCGGTCGCCAAACCAGTATCGGTGACAACGGAAACGTGGTACATGAAATCGTGTTTAATGCCCAGGAACAACCCAATGGTGGTAACGGATACATAAGATTGATGGAGTTCATGAATGATGGTTCGACAGTTCAGGTCCGAACTTATTCCCCAACGTTGGATGTCTGGTTGACGAATGACCGCAACGAGTTTCAATTTCAACTAACGCCACTCTTTTCAGCCGATTTTGATGGGGACGATGATATCGACGGAAGCGATTTTCTTGCTTGGCAGAGAGGGTTCGGAAGTACAGAGTTCTCACCGGGCGACGCCAACAACGACGGAATGATTAACTCTCTTGATCTTGCAATATGGCAGCAGCAGTACGCAACGGATGCAGCTTTATCATCAACCCTAAGCATACCGGAGCCCCAAACGGTTATGCTCTTTTCAGTTGCATTTGCATTATGTTTTTCTTTTTTTCGCCGAGGAGTCTTGCTGCGGAAAAGTATTTACATGGGCCAGAGAACGATTTAGCAGAAAGAGACCGACCGCATCCCCCCCAATCTGGTGCTTTCAATGCAAATCTCTCAGTATTTGCGGTTTACCTAGATAGTTTTTTTTGCTCTGATCCCCTAGAATCATGGGGCGTCGCCATCTCTTCTTGGGGCAGATAGGCGGCGATTCATGGAACAGAGCATCTTTCCTCCATCGCATTGGGCTTAGTCCCTAGCCGATGGTGAGGCCTTGTGTGTCGCGTTAGGCGGCAATTGCACATTATCACAATTTCCTGGTGCGTCGCATTGCATGATCGCAATGTTGACCAATCGCTTTTCATACTTGAGGGATCAGAAACGTCATGGCATCAAAGAGTAGCTTTTGGGATCGTTTGCGGGTGGAAATTACCAGTACAGTGTTTCGTACGCAATCGCGACGAAATTCAGCGACAACGGCTCTCAGCGTAGAGTCGCTCGAAGCGCGCCGTTTGCTTTCGATCACGCCCCCCTTTATTCACCCAACTAATGGCAATTTGGTAGTTGAAGGTTCCGACCAGGCGGATCAGGTGACAGTTTCAGAAATAGATCTCGGGAGAATCCATGTCGAAATATTGAGCAATGGTGAAACTCACAATAGCTACTTTTCGAAGTCAGAGATCTCCTCTCTCATTCTCCGTGGCAACGGTGGCGACGACATATTGACGAATCAAACGGACATTTCGATGAATGCTTATGGTGGAATGGGCGACGATACGATTACGGGAGAAAGATCATCCAACATTATCTATGGCAATGATGGGGACGATCGAATTGTTGGAGGGGATTTCGATGACCGTATTTACGGTGGAGCCGGAGTGGATTCTATTCGTGGCGGTCAAGGCAATGATACCATCGGAGGGGATGAAGGGAACGACTTCCTACTTGGAGAGGGGGGCGATGATTTGGTTTTTGGGGGCGATGGTGACGATGTTCTGGATGGGGGAGCCGGAAATGACGATCTCCGCGGTGAAGCAGGGCAAGACCTCTTGCGGGGAGGTTCTGGTAACGATCGCCTGGATGGAGGGGATGATGACGACTATCTTCTCGGACAATCTGGTAGCGACGTACTCCTAGCTGGAACGGGCAATGACCGGCTTCGTGGCGGAGATGGTGAGGACACACTGTACGGTCAGCAGGGAAATGACATACTGCTGGGTGATGATGACAATGACGTCCTATATGGCAACGATGGCGAAGATACCCTTGATGGTGGAATCGGCGACGACACGCTAAGTGGTGGAAACGAAAATGATACCCTCTACGGTGGGACCGGTCTCGACAGTATTCACGGAAATGCCGGCGATGATCGCTTGTTTGGGGGAGATGACAACGATGCACTCTATGGGAACGAAGGCAACGACGTCATCCGCGGTAATAATGGGGATGATAAGCTGTACGGCAGCGAAGATAACGATGTGCTCTTAGGAGGTATTGGCAACGATAGTCTGAGCGGCGGCGATGGCAATGATACTCAATACGGCGAAGAGGGAAGTGACACTCTTATCGGCGAGACTGGGGAAGACATGCTCTACGGTGGCGAAGGAGTGGACACTCTTGATGGAGGTGATGGCAATGACGTTCTCTACGGTGGAGAGGGCGACGATTTCCTATATGGCGGTCACGGCGCCGATATCCTCCGAGGCGAGGAAGGCTCTGACTCACTAAGCGGAGGTATTGGCGATGATACTCTGTTTGGAGATATCGGCAACGACAGTCTCTACGGAGGTGATGGCAATGACGACCTTAATGGTGAGGAAGGAGACGACACTCTTCAAGGAGACGAAGGTAATGATCAATTAGATGGAGGTGCCGGTGACGATGCTATCTTCGCGGGCATGGGAAATGACATAGTCGTTGGCGGCGATGGCCACGATCGCCTATACGGAGACCTGGGTGACGATCTCCTCTATGGCAACGACGGAAATGATGACATCTTCGGTGGCGGCGGTGATGACATTCTTCAAGGAGGTGCAGACGACGACAATCTTCGTGGGCTGGAAGGTAATGATCAACTTTATGGCGATGTCGGCAACGACACCTTGCTAGGTGGCGACGGTCATGATTTGTTGCAAGGAAACACCGGCAATGACACCCTCTATGGCGGTCTAGGCAATGATCTTCTTTTTGGCGGCGATGGTGAGGATCTGCTTTACGGAGAAGCCGGGATCGACTACCTCCAAGGGGATGCCGGCAATGACCAGCTTCACGGCAATGAAGGGAATGATACGCTACTAGGCGACGAGGGGAATGATCAGCTCAACGGAGGGGCCGGATCAGATCAAATTCTCGGCGGTACAGGGAATGACGAACTCGCCGGAGGAGATGGCAATGACTTGCTGATCGGCGGAGAGGCAATCGATACCCTGTCTGGAGGCGAAGGCGATGACATACTCATCGGCGGCACGACTTCGCATAGCGTGGCAGCACTGGATATGGCTCTTTCTATCTGGAGTTCAACTGCTTCGTACGACCAGCGCCGAATGACCCTAGAAAGCGAGGGCTTCTTGGCTCGGCTCTATTCGGAAGTGACAGTTTTCGACGACTACGTTCCTGACAGTGTCACCGGAGATGGAGGACAAGATTGGTTCTTCTTGCCTGGGGCGCTGTCGATTTACGATCCCACGGGTAACTCTGTGAATGAAGTCGGCCACTCACACCAAGGCACTCAGGATCATTCTCACCTCCCCGTACCGGTGATTGGTCATTTGCCGGTCGTGGAGGGTTTTGCTTTTATCGATTCACTGGACGAGATCTATGGTCGTCAAGAGAACGAGGCACTCCATACCCTAGTTCCTCATGCGGGGATGGATAGTAGTCGTCAAACCGAGCATCTCGGCTTATTCGAGCTGGTAAAGTACGCTGATGTGACGCATGCCGCCATTGCCAGCGGCAACTGGAGTGATCCGAGCAACTGGGCCGGTGGAGTCGTGCCTGGCAATGGCGCCCGTGTGCTGGTTCCTATTGGAGTTTCAATTACGGTCGACAGAGTGATGACCGCCAGGTTGAAAACCATTCGAGTGGACGGCAATCTTTCGTTTGCCACGAACGCCAATACCCAACTCCTCGTCGACACCATGGTAGTGGGTGACACGGGAGAACTACAGATCGGGACTGCTGCGGCACCAATTTCTCCCAATGTCACAGCACGACTACGGTTCACCAATGATGGCCCCATTGATCGCAATGTCGATCCCTTTGGCATCGGTCGTGGTCTGATCACCCATGGCAGTGTGGAGATGGTAGGGGCCGAAGTGACCTCTTACGCAGAAATGCTAGGCCCGATTACCGCAGGCACCACAGCTTTGACACTTTCCAGCGCACCGGTGGGCTGGAAGTTCGGCGATCAGATCGTGATTGCCGGAACAGATCCGAGTCAGAATCAGGACGAAGTGCGCACTATTATTGGTGTCTCAGGCAACTTGGTCATTGTCGCCCCGTTGGTACACGATCACCTTCCTCCCGAGGGTGGGCTCTCGGTCCATGTGGCCAATTTGACCCGCAATATAGTTATTGACTCCGAATCGTCCTCAATCACCCGTCGCGGCCACGTGATGTTCATGCACAACAAGGATGTGCAGATTCAAAACGCCGGCTTCTATACCTTAGGCCGAACGGACAAGCTCAATCCAATCAACGATTCGGTCGTTGACGAGAATTGGAATCTCGTGCCGGGCACGGGGAGCAATAATCGCGCGCGCTACCCAGTTCATTTTCATCGTTCTGGCACACTCGCCACCGGCGATCCTGCAGCGGTCTCAGGAAGTATCGTTATGGATGCGCCAGGATGGGGCTATGTCAATCACAGCAGCTATGTGGAATTCATTGATAATGTTTCTTATGGTATCACTGGTTCAGGATTCGTGACCGAAGTGGGCGATGAAGTTGGTCTCTTTCAGGGCAACCTTGCCATGAGAACCTATGGCTCTGGCGAGGAAATCGATTCTCGCCGGCCAATCGGCGATTTTGGTCATACCGGGGATGGCTTTTGGTTTCAGGGAGCTGGTATCGAGGTGATCGACAATTTTGCAAGCGGAGCGGACAATGCCGCTTTTGCCTACTACACCGAAGGCCTATCGTTCAATGGCATCCGAGCCACCTACCTCACTGCCAATCTGCTTGACCCATCCATCGCCAACGGGGCCGAGTCGATCGGTATCGATCGCGTCCCCATTCGTAAATTCACCGGCAACACGGGCTATGCCTCTGAGATGGGGCTACTCGTACGAAATCATTTACGATCTGCTCCTCGTACTCAGTCGGGATTGATTGAAGATTCCACATTTTGGAATACGGAGAAGGGAGTCGATCTGCCCTATTCAGAGCAACTGGTATTGAGAAATCTGCACATCGTCCGGAATCCTAGCTCTCTGACTTCGACTGGAGTTGACGGGAACATCGATTCAAAAGACATAATGTACGAGAACCTTGAGATTGCGGGGTATTACACGGGGATCGATGTTGCCAGAGATGGATTTGCCATAGTCAACGGCGGCACTTTTACCACGCAGAGTGCAATTCGTGTTCGTACTGCCAACAATGATAATCGCTTCGTTCTTGTTCAGGGCCCGATTACTTTCAACCCCACGCCGTTCAATTTCACATGGATGCGGGAAATCGAAATGGTATTCGGGGCGTTTTACACTTCCAGTGGCATTGATCGCATCTTCAATAGTAGTAATGTCACACTTAACTACGGCCCCTATCAGAATCAAAGGCTTTACTTCCTAGAACAAGATCCTGACGCCGTGGTCTATCCCGTACCCGAGGAAAATGTCCCTTATTACTATATTGGCCTTACCTCGCAAGAATTCCAAGATCTTCACGGCTTGACACCTGGTGGCGAATTGGCACCCTCGAACACCTACACTGTCGAGCGTATCCGTGGGCTCCTGGCACCGAACAATTGAGCAGGAGTTTTCTGGTCTAGCTGTTTGCCGTAACTTTGCGCGAGCTTTTGGCCGCGCGATCTGCTAGAATCCTCTTTGCACAAGGTATCGAACCATACCTTGGTGCTGCGCCGATCGATTGGCAATTCAGCCCTTTCCTCCCTACCTCAAGTAGCTACCTGTTGCGAGCTGCAGGGCTACGGATTTGTCTGTCATCCCCAGCCCGTCGATTGCTCGTAGTATTCCACATTTTTGTAGCCCGGAGAGGCGAGTTTTGTTTCAAATAGTATTTGAGAATTTCCCTAAAACCGCAGGAAAACGTAAGAATTCCACGGAGTTTTGTTTTTTAGAAATAGTCATCGACTAAATGGAACTGACAAGACGCGCGTTGCTGCGCAGGATCGAGCGCCATGGAAATATCAATCAGCTACCACTTGAAAATCAACACTGTCGCTCCCAAGGGGAGAGAAAATTGAAGATGCCTTGCCTTGGGAGGGTCAGCTACTCAGGGCCGGGGAGGGGTATTGGGATAGTGCTTATTGTCTTACCTCGAGTGTTGGCAAGAAGAAGACCTTTTTAAGAATCCTGGCAACCGGTTTCGGTGCGACTCTGGCCAAGTCATTGAGATCAGACCGCAACAGCCACATCGCCAGCAGCAAGAATACGATCGTATAGACGGTTCCCAACACCAAGATCTGTACCAGGGGTAGCGTTCCTGTTGGCAGAAAGTGACCAACTATCGCAGTCAGTCCCCCTGCAACCATTGCGATCGTCCATTGCGGCAAAAAAGAATTCAGAAATGTCAGGGTCCGAATGTTAAAAGTCTGGAGGACCAAGGCACTTTCGGTTAAGAGAAAGGCCGCTTGAAGCCCAAAAATCCAAAAAGCGATGAGAGTGATATCCTCGGTGCCGGCTATCATCACAGCCAACCAGGCAGAAAACAGAAGCCACACGCCTTCGGCACAGGTAAGAATTCCACCCAGGCGAAATTGCCCCCGAGATGCCAATGCAGCGCTAACCACATCGGAAAGAATCAAGATGGGGGAGATGATGGCAAAAATTTGCATCAGCGGAACTGCAGAAGCCCATTTTTGATGCCAAATCAATTGTTCCAGTGGACCAATCGTTACAGCTAACGCGGTATTGATCGGTGCCATCACAAGCATGAGCATTCGCAGTGTGCGAGTTATCGCTGCGGCCTGACGAGCTGGCTGATCTGCCAATTGGGATAGAATGGGAAAAAATACATGGCGCAGGTTCAAGGCTAGGAGCCAAGTGAATTGGATTGTGAGTTGATAGCCAAAAAAATAGAGACCCACCAATTCGGTAGGAATCATAAGCCCCAATACGAGATAGTCACCGTTTCGCGCCAGTCCGCGGAATATGGCAGTGAACACGACCCACGATGAATCAGCCACCAATGCGCGCCATTCTTTCCAAGCGACATGCGCATTCCAAGGCTTGGCTCGGGTGTAGAGATAAGTAGCCACATTGTCGAAGATTCCAGTAAAAAGCAAGGGAAGAACAAAGCTCATCGCGCCAAAACCTATCCATGCCAACAGAATCATTCCAATGCTGCGGATGGCAAAACGAACCGCTACGATAATCGAAATGATTCGAAACTGAAGGTTGAGCTGCAGAGTGGCTCGCATGAATGTCGCGGGCGCTCCCAAGGGCAATGTGAGAGCCAGCACAAACAGCAGGTTCGTCAGGCGGGCATCTCCATAGATCCTGGCTATGATCGGGGCAGCGATCATGAGAGCGAGTCCCGCACCAGTACTAATTGCTGCCACGAGCCAGAAGCCAATGCCTTGCAAGGCGTCGAATTCAGTCTTCCCGCGTTGGACCAATACTTGGGAAAGTCCACCATCCTGAAAGATTCGGACAAAGGCGATGAACGAAGCCACGATAGCAAGGACACCAAAATCCTCTTCAGTGAGAATCCAGCCCAGGACGATCTGGGCAAAGAATATGAGCACCTTTCCCAAGACAAGACTAAAAGACATCCATGAGAAACCACGCCCGGCTGCTTTGCCGAGAGAAACTTTATTCTCGGACTTAGTAGCCTCGGTATCGTTGGGATTTTCTGACATGCACTGGTTATCGTTCAATCGGAAAGCCTGTGAAGACACGCGTCAGTTGATAATGTACTGAATGTAGAATTGGCACTCTTGCCCGTCTACCAGGCAAGCAGCCAGCAATGACCGTCTCCGGAACAAATGTATTTTTCCGCTCACCCATGCGATTGGGCATTAAGTGGCCGAGGCGGGTGCCGAGGAGGAGACGGAAGGGGGGGCAGAGATCCCTGTTGAGGAAAGGGCTCGAATATCCCGACGTTCTGGATCGGTCGCGGTGGAAACGATCTCAGCTTCTAGAGGTTCGAGGAGTTCCATCAATTGGTTGATCGTTTCGCAAGAAGTCATTCCTTGTGGGCGTGTACCACAGACATGCAGTCGACCGATCACGTGGTCGCCTGAGAACAGGGGAACGTCGGCACTCCATCGCTCCTGCTTCTCAGTCCGACTTGGTCTGCGCCAGGAGGCATGAAACCCCTCTTGGGCGGCAGCAAGATTCACATCCAACACGACTTCGATAAGGTCCAGCTTTTGGGCAAACTCGATCACGGATTCCCAGAGCAGTTTCCAGTCACGCTCACCCTGCAATCGAAATGAGTATTCCCGATCTCCCTTGGAATGCACTAGGGACATTGCGAGCGATTTCAAGCGGCTCAGCAGCATCACGAACTCGATATGTCCGAAAGCTTGCGTCACAACTAAGATGCAAAGGACAGAGACAATCGAAAGCAGCGCTACCAAGTCATTCTTCATGAAGATGCTGATCAAGGCCCCAGCGCAAGTTACGGCACAGCAAACAGCCACGACAGCCAGGACGCGCGTATTCTTGCCAAAGACTGCCATGAGTCGGTGATGCAGATGGCCGCGATCCGTGGCATAGATACTTCGGCCTGACAGTTTTCTTCGCATAATCGCTGCCACGGAGTCGAAGATCGGCAGCGCCCACATTGCCAAGGGGGCCGCCATAGCGACGGTAGCGGGGCCCTTCATGGAACCGCCAATCGCTAGTGATCCAACGACCAAACCGATCAACATGCTACCGGCATCTCCGAGGAACATTTTTGCCGGGGGATAATTAAAGCGGAGAAATCCAACAAGGCTTCCTACAAAAACGGCAGCGACAAGGGCCACTTCAGGCCGTCCAAATACAACGGCAATCACCGTAATCGTGGAACAAAGTATAATCCCAATCGTCGTAGCCAATCCGTCGATGCCATCAAGCAGGTTTAGAGAATTGACCGCACCAAGCAACCAGAAGATCGTAAATGGAATCGCGAAAGGCCCTAATACAAACTCTTGATCAAATACCACAAAGCGGTCGATCTGCAGACCCGACTTAATAATTATCAGCGTCGCAACAAGCTGACCGAGTAGCTTGTAACGGCCTTTCATACCAAAGCGATCGTCATACAGCCCAAGTCCAACGATCCATGCACAAGCTAGAAGCAGTCCACTAAGGAGCGATTGCCTCTCTCCAAGCAATTCTTGTAGGCGAGAGGAAGAGAAGTATTCAACAGCAAAGGTAACCGCAGCAGCCAAGTAGACAGCAAGCCCACCACCAAGTGCAACTTCACGACTATGCCCTTTATGATGTCCGTCTGGTCGGTCGACCAAACCCCAGCGAGGCGCCCAGCTACCAATAAAATTGGTGAGCGTGTAGCTGACAACGGCAGCGATGAATCCCAGTGCGAGCAAATAGTACATTTTCTAACAATTCCTCAGTAAATGGCTTATCAATGTTCGGTCGTGATCAGAATTGCTTCTTGTAGCTATCAAGATCTCTCGGTGCATACGACTTCTAGAGTTGAAGAACAATAGGAGCATGCAATGCGACCTTACATGCGTACACGACGAGAAATCAGTTTCCAACATTATCCAGTCTAACAATCAATGGAACAGTTTACAAAAGTCCGATACCCTAAGAGCCTTCCTAAAGTCCTTCTTGAACTGACAATCGCTACGACCCCTATTGTCAGACGGACTATGCAAGTCTCCTGGCCATAGCATAGTGCAATTTCCGCGCCCGGCATACGAATGGCCACATAAATCTGCCAGGTGCCTGGACAAGTAAGTTGGCGTATCCTCTCTGGATATAAGGCTTTGCTAGCGTTCAGCTTCCGGAGATTCAGAACGTTTTCCCAGTATGTTATCTTCGCCCAAGAGGGCAAAAGTGTCAACGAATAGGAAGTAGTCCTTTGCGAATGTTGCCAATTTACGACATCTTTGCTCGTGCCTTTAGCCAGACTCCAATGATGTTGTAAGAGACGTCAACAGAGAAAGGGCACCCTGATCTGGATTAGCGGCGCACGATGCACCTGGAGCCGCTCAGGTGCCTTTCTGATCTATCACAGACTATAATGAATCGGAGATCGTGGCAGCAATTAGCTTCCATGGCGATTGGCACCAAATACATCAGTCCTATGCGTACTTTTCCACCGATCCAAAGCTTTCTAGTTTGTTGGCTGTTCGTCCCCTTAATGGGAATTTCGAATGTCCAGGGTCACGATGTTGGCGATGTCCAACCGTTGCTTTTTACAGGTTATCTCGCACCATTCGGTAACAACAAGTCGACGACATATACCGACGTCTGGGGTGAAGGGGATCTAGCAGTGCTTGGCTCGTTGGAATCGGGAGTTGCTATTATCCAAGACAGTGGAACTGGGCCGTTGAATCACATCGGAACCTTTCTACCGTCCAGCCCTCGACAATTTCAAGATGTCAAAATTAGCGGCGACTATGGGTTTTTCTCCAGCCCAGATGGTGGCGGCACCTTTGTTGTTGATCTCTCCGACCCAGCGGTGCCGACTGAAGTCGCTCAAATCAATGTCAGTACCAGCGGTCACAACAACGTGCGAAATGCGACCCTCGGCAACGGCTACTTGTATCAACTGGACGAGGCGTCTGCTTTGATTCATGTGTTTGACATTGGTATGCCTGCCTCACCTCAGTTTGTTCGTACCATGGACACAGGTGACTCGGTAGGTATCTACGATGCAACACTTGTCGGAGATCGACTTTACGCATCAGGGCTGGGCGGAACCGCGGGAGAGGGTGCCGTGTATGTTTACGACATTGCCGACATTGGCGCCAGCAATCCGACGCTTCTGGGTAAGGTAGCCACCGGTGCCAACACGTCATCCGCTGCGCTTACTTACAATGGGCAATACCTTGCAGTCACTCATCGCGAGGTAGGGGGCGATATCGGTATCTGGGATATTTCTAACCTTAGTCAACCAACGCTCGCCTCTTTTGCTGACGCCTCCGACTTGGGGCTTACAAGTTATTCGGCTAGCGAAGTCCTTGCCGTAGGTGACCTGCTGTATGTTGCTTGGTGGCAGGCAGGTGTTCAGTTGCTCGATCTCGATAATGATCTACTCAATAGGGGAGTACAGTTGATCGGTCAATTCGATACATCGAATTTTACCAGTCCATTGGAAGGCTTTGTCGGAAACCAGAGTGTGTTTCCCTGGGGAGGTCACGAGCGCGTCTTGCTCAGCGACTCACAATGGGGGCTTCATGTCGTCAATTCTACCAATGTTTTACCTAGGCCACCGAACGCTGATTTCGATGAGGACGGTAAGATCGATGGAGCTGATTTCCTCGTTTGGCAACGAGGATTTGGAATATTAATGGATGCCATCCTCGCTGATGGCGATGCCAACGGCGATGGACGTGTAGACGCTCTCGATCTCAGTGTTTGGCGAGACCAATACAGCCTTGAAACGACATCTTCTTTGCAGGCCATAAACCTTGTACCAGAGCCACCAGGTATTCTCATCGCTGCCTTGACCATGTTGACATTGGTTGCCCGGAATTGCATTCAAATGACTCGGTTTAGACCACTACGATAGGTAAGCAGATATACGCATAGAGTTTGCTGAACTGAAAATCACTCGCAGAAAACGGATTTTTCTTGCATTTGCCTGCGACAGGTTTATAATATGTTCTGATAAGCAACTGGGACCTGCTCCGGACCCATACAATCGAGATTGATCTAATATTGAACCGCCACGAATCGAAGTATTCACTCGCCCCAGTAGGAGTGCGGATGCTGCGACTCAAGGCGGTTTTTCCTTTACCTACATTGGTTCCCACAGCTTGATTTATTCAAGTCAACTTTGATGGCAGGAGACAATTGATGATTTCAGTTCTACAGCATCCCGTGAGAAAGTTCGTGGTTGCTTGTTCCTATCTAATCGTGGCCCTAGCTCTCTTGGAAAACATTACGAACTTAGCCTTGGCAGAAGTCTTAATTTGGGGTTTTTCAATCGACGAATCCCAAATCAAGAACGGCCCCGAGGTTGATGGTTCCACGAACAGCCCAGCAACTGGTAGTGGACGTTTTGAATACAACACGAATACCAATGTTATCTCGTATGAGATTACTTGGAGTAACTTGTTCGGTGCCCTGACTAAACTTCATGTCCACGGACCGGCTGATGCTACGTCCAGCAATCCCTCGCATATCATTGAGATCTTTGGACCCCCTGACATTCCCGGGTCGGTCGATCTCAATTCAGACACATGGAGCGATAGCCACACTCTCGAGGCACTTCAGCAGACGGGTATCAATCCAATGACCAATCAGCCCTACGATCCGATCACCCCTGCTCAAATTATTGCCATTATGGAAAGCGGTCAATCTTATTTAAATGTGCATACGGATGTCTTCGGTATGGGGGAGATTCGCGGCAACTTGGGACTGCCCGTCCCCGAGCCAGCTTCGCTAGGCCTTTTAGCCATCGGCGTCATAATGGTGAGTTTCAGACGGTCCAATAAACCATGTTCTCGATTATGCTTAGGCTAAAATTGAACGTATTTGTCTTGAAATGGTAGATCAAGGCGATAGAGTCAAGCACTTATCTGTTTGTTATTTTCCTGCCAGTATTACTTTGTTTTGACGGGTGTCCCTAGGAACAACTCCGACCTGTGGCACAATTGAATTCAGAATTGTTGCCATCAGGAAGCATTCAGATTTGTTCAGGATTTAATAAAACCTTAGTCATTCTGGTCAAACGGAAACTCTGATTGATTGTTCCGATCGTTCAACACTGGGAAAACGACTATGAGAGTTTCTACACGGGCGATAGCTCTACTTCCGCTATTATGTCCTGGGGCAGTCATGGCGGATTGGTCGATGGTCGTCATCCCAGATACTCAAAACTATGTGCGCTACTGGCCGCAGGAGCAGGTTTGGCTTGAATCGCATGTCAATTGGATCCGCGATCATGAGTTTGAATTTGTGTTGGGAACAGGAGATATCACGTGGGACAATTCCGACTGGCAGTGGGCTGCGATCAAGGCGCAACTTGATAGCATGAACACTCCGTATATTGTTCCTACAGGGAACCACGACTATAGTCCCGTCGGAGCGTATGCACGTCATACATGGAAACCGACAACTCGATATAATCAGTACTTTAACGAAACTTTCCCCGGGCTCATCCCTTGGCAAGAGGGAGACTGGGTCAATAGCTATGTAAGGTTCAGGGCTCCCGACGGTCGCAGACTCTTGCTTTTAAATCTCGAAGACTACCCTCGTCCAGAAGCATTAGCATGGGCTACCTCAATTCTTCAACAGTATCCTTACGATACGGGGATTGTTGCGACACATATGAATATCGAAGAAGGAGACGCTGACCCGAACACAGGAGAGTCTTTGTTTGCCCGAGATCCGAACGCGGAGCCTCTGTGGCAGTGGCTTAGGTCCACTAGCAATGTGGAGATGGTTTTCAATGGCCACGAACTAGATGGTGATGACATCGATATAGATGATCCCCTTTTCTTTGCTGTCAATTGGGCGAGCGTTGCGGATGACGGCCATATCATCAATGAGATAGGATTCAATACGCAAAGAATTGAAGGGGGCGGAGGCAGTTGGCTGCGGACCTACACATTTGAAGAGGCCACAGTCCATGCGCAGACTTATAGTCCACATCTGGAAGAGTGGAAAACTGACCATCGAAATGACTTTACAGTTCAACTCTCTCCAATCGTGAACTTTAACCTCGGCGAGTGGCAATCCAACTATGGCGATGTTTTGGACGGTAGCGATTTGCTTAATTGGCAAAGACACTTTGCAGCATCAGCGCATGTCGTCCCCGAATCTGCCACCTTGGTGCTCGGTCTTTTTGGACTATTAGGAATGCACTATCTCATGCCGCGAAAGCGAGTCTAGGATTTAAGCAATCTACTTTTAATCTGTTAACTCTATCCTCAGAGGCCGAGATCGCATGCCGGGCTTTCCCTTGGAGATGGCTGTCAGGGTAATCGGTCCCGCCCCCAGTTTCTCTTTCGCGACTGCTATCTGACCGTTGCCATTGTCGATCTTGCCCAATTCGATGTCATTGCAATACAGCGCAACCGGGTCCTGATTCGTAGCATTTACGTTGAAATTGACAAAAGTTGAGCTCGCAGCCAGAGAATCTTTCTCCACGCTAACTTGAACCGCATCGGAGCCATTCTTAACTATCACTTGCCCCAACCAACGGCCTTGGGTTTCGATGGGGGTATTGTCGGTGGCAACGACCCGCAATTCATGATAGCCATCAGGAATTTTCGTGGTGTCCCACTGGAAGCTTTGTCCCGCCTGTTTCTGCTGTTTTAGAACACCGTCAACAAATAATTTTAGGTCTGCCACACCTTCCTCAATATCTGAGACCTGTGGAGTGATCGTCACTTTGCCCTCTACCATCGAATTCTCCTTAATTCCTTCGAGCGAAACTTCAGGTATTTTCGCCCAAGGTTGGCAAAGAGGATCCCCCACCAGGATCTGCTGAAAGGGAGAGGCGACCGACTGGTAAAACGATTCGGCCAAAGAGCAACCATGAACGTAGTGGACCTGCTGAGTTGAGTTGGGAAACTTCGGTGCCAGAGCAAAAGGTTCTACAACTGTGCCACAGGCACCGGCGGCACCCATTCGAAGGAACTCGCTCAGGCAGGTTTGATTCTTACCCGGCAAGAACTGGCCACCGGCACTTGTGAGGTTATCGATAAATGCACCCGGCAAAAATCGGCAGTGCGACCCGGCTGGGTTCACGAGGCTGTGTCCACAGGTAACACCAGCAACGTTTTGCTTGTATTCAGGAAAATACCCTTCGATGACTTCCGCTTTCACGCCAGCGAGTTGGATCTTGGCGACGGCTTGGAGATACTCCTTGTCGCGGACTGTTGAGCGAATCGTCTTGTTCTTGGCAAAGTAGATAGTACCAGCGGGTTTTGTTCCGTCAGCCTCAGCCGACCGCTTCAGATACCAGGCGATCTCATCCACCGTGTTGCCAGGCACGCTGTTCACGCCCAGAACCGACGACAGCATGTAAGGCAAACCGTCAGCACCTGCCCTCCTTCCACCAAGGGACCACCGATAGCTGGAGCGGAAACCTCGCGAGACAACGACGAGATTGTTGGCAGGACTACAATAAAAATTTGCATTGGAACCAAACATCTCCTTGCGATCAGCAAGCACAAACGCTGACAAATAGGTTGCACTTGAAAGCGAGACATAAGGATTCTGCTGACGACTGAAGTTCTCCGTTGGAAACACTTTGGCAAAATTCACTCGCCAAGGGAAATCACAAGAATAAACGATGTAATCGATTTGACTGGTGAGCTTCCGCTTCTTGATCTTGGCAATGATCGGCTCGAGGAATACCTTCTTGAAACGATCTCCTCCCATCGAAGCCCGTCCGGGAGGATACTTGAGAAAACAAACGTTGGAAGGCGGGATTTTGCGAAGGTCGATGTAGTGATTCGCTACCGTAAGTGAAGCGGGGCTGGAGCTGTTGACCACAAGAAACACATTCTCCGGTCCACCCCCTGCATCGCAAGAAAGGGGGTACAGCACGCTTCCGACTACTGCGACCACGCTCAGGAATAAGAACTGGTGTAGGCTGCCCTTTGCCCAGGAGAAATTCATTTGTTCACTGCTCTTCTGCTTTGCATGAAATGGTCCGAGGTGAGCAATAGTAAGGTATTGCAACCCACCAATACTTGTTAGCATCCTAGCAAAAGACTGCTACCTGACCAGTAGCGAGTCATGCGGTCAATTTGCTGGCTTCGCTTCCAAAGGGCTCTTTCATGAGGTCAAATCCAGAGCTATCCGCGCACAAAAAATCCGGGCGTCTATTGACGGTTGTGCAACTGCTCCCCGCTCTTGAAGGTGGAGGTGTCGAGTCCTGTACCGTGGAAATCAATGCTGCCTTAGTTGCGCGGGGGCATCGCAGTGTGGTAGTTTCTGCAGGAGGTAAGTTGGTTGAGGAAATAGAGGCTGTAGGGGGAGAGAGTTTCCAACTAGACATTGGTCGCAAGTCACCCTTTGCTCTTCTGAATGCATTCAAGCTGCGGCAATTCTTGAAGCAAAGTGGTGTAGATGTTCTCCACGCACGTTCCAGAATGCCGGCGTGGATTGGACTTCTCGCTTGTAGAATGATGCCTGCTCGGCAGCGTCCTCGTATTGTGACGACCGTGCACGGTCTGAATTCTGTGAATCGTTACAGTAAAGTTATGACCTACGGCGAAAGAATAGTTGCAGTATCTGAGTGTTGTCGAGAGTTTATCTTGAAGAATTATCCCGATACGGACGCAAGTAAGATTGTGGTGATTCCTCATGGAATTGATCCATCGAAATTTTCTTACGGGTTTCAACCTAGTGCGGAATGGCGCAACTCTTGGAATCAACAATACCCCTCCTTGACAGGCAGATTTGTTGTACTGCTACCGGGACGCCTCACACGGTTAAAGGGCCACTTTGATTTCCTTGGAGTAATTGACCTGCTCAAACAAGAAGGAATCCCCGTCGCAGGGCTAATCGTTGGTGGCGAAGACCCTCGACGTCGCAAGTATTCAAGATTGCTCAGAGAAGAGATAGGTCGCAAGAATCTAAATCAGGACATCCTTTTCACTGGGCAACGCAAAGATCTGCGTGAAATCATGTGTGTTTCATCGGCCGTCGTATCGACTTCTACGAAGCCTGAGAGCTTTGGGCGTACCGTGCTAGAGTCGCTCAGTCTGGGGCGCCCCACCTTTGGGTACGAGCATGGCGGTGTGGGTGAGATTCTCGCGCAAGTCTATCCTATGGGGAGAGTCCCAGTCGGCGACATTACTGCTATGGCAGATAAGCTCGCTCAGGTGTACCAGAATGCATTGCAGGCCCCAATTCCCGTAGAAGGATATGACTTGCGTTCTGCCCTTGAGAAAGAAATAGAACTCTATGAGAGCCTAGCTGGAGATCGCCTCTAGCAAGTCTTATCTTCCTGCTCAACTTTCCTGGCCACCTGCATTTTGCAGAATTAGCCGCCAAATGATGGGCAGATCTCTCCCGATTGGCGGCAGAAAACGTTAATACCGCTGGGGTTTGGTTGTGTGGGGAGAACGCTAGCACACATTGCTCTCGCCTCGAAAGGTAATTGCTGGTTAAGCTTTCGAAAACTGGTTTCTGTTGCGACAGGGATCGAAGCTAGTAAGCCTTTCAAGCACCCGAAAGAGTGGAAACATGGCGATTGCACAGTTGACAAGAATGCTTGGCGTCGAGCGCAAATACAACCGATTGCGGACCTATCTCACCACGAGTGAGGAGTTTTTGCGGGAAGAGATACTTGAGTTTCATTTCTTCCAATTCAATTCGGGCAACGCGAAGTATTTTCTTCAGAACGACCAACCGCTTGATGTACAGATTGCCGAACTGCCTCACTATCAGGTCGCAGAGTCAGTTCGCTCTGGCGATAGCATGGCGATTGAAAAAGCGAAGCGAGAGTATCTCAAGTATCTGGAATTTAGCTGGCCTAGCCACGGCATTGAAACCAGTCCAAGTAATCTGGAAGAGAAATACGATCGATTCGTCGACTTAGTCCAAAAGACCGAAGCAGCGGGCAAGCTCAATGCCACGGTCATCTTGACAAAGATTCCCGGCCTGCAGGGCTACTTCGTAGTCGATGGAAATCATCGGTGCAGTATCGCCGCTGCGCTTGGACTTCCAGTAAACGCAAAAGTACTCGGTTTTCCTGATGTGTTCGACCAGTATATGCGTGTCGACGAATTTTATGGGACGAATAACAAGAACTTGCCATACCAAAGTATCTATATTGACAAAGCCATCGTAAGGCATGGACGTCGTGAAGATATCTACGACCGGCTCGCCACGTTGCCACCAGAGTTGTTAGGAGGGAAAACAGTCCTTGATGTCGGGTGCAATATTGGCATGAATGCCATCGGAGCCTACAAATCTGGAGCACGCAAGGTAGTCGGCTTAGAAGTTTCTGGAAGAATTGTGAACTTTGCCACGCGTTTTGCCATGTTTGACCAATGTTACCCCAACGTTGAGTTTCGCCAATTCAATGTTGATTCAGATCAGTTGAATGGAGCAGAGCAATTTGATATTGGTTTCATGCTATCAGTGCACCACCATCTAAAGAATCCTGAAAGACTAGCTCATATCGCTAAGAACAATGTTACCCAAGCGGTTGTTTTTGAGGGACATCCGGATACGAATTTGGACGACTATGCCAATTTTCTCAATACAGTCGCGTTCTCACGGATTGAAAAAGTGGCCGATCTTGCCACTTCAGTATTTAAGTCAGAATTAAGCCGACCGCTGTGGGTTTTTTATAAGTAATGTGCATTCATGCTGAACCGCGTAAGAGCAGTTTATGCAGCCGATATGTTGGACAACTCATATTGCAGCATTTTCGCAATGGCTTGTTCTTGATTGATATAGGAGAGCGCCCGCTCACGATTTTCGGCAGAGTAAGCGCTGAGACGCTCAAAGTCTCTATAGTTTAAAGACGATAGGGCTTGTTTTAATTCATTGATACTCTGACAAATGACCATCCCTCTTGTATCGAAGTATTGGTTCACATCCGGAGCGCCCCAATAGACGGGAATCGTGTTGCAAAGTAGACAGTCGATCAACTTTTCAGAGAAATAGCCCGGTTCGCGACTGTTCTCAATAACCGCTGAGAACCGGTAGGGAGCGAGCCCTTCTTCCTTCTTATCAAAGGACTTAAACGCCCGACCCAAGAGATCTACTTCGACCCCAGCTTGTGAAATCCAGGCAGCCAATTGATGACGTATGCGATGCCCTCTCATTTTTTGTTTGCCAGATGCTATCAAAGACATTCGCTCAGTTTTTGAAACGTTCGCAGCGTTTAGGTCCGACACCCAAGTTGACGTAAGTGTCAATGCTCGGGCATTCGGAATACGCCGTCTCAGCTTATGGCATCGCGAAAAGATGCGAAAGAATCGTGGCCACAGCACATACATCGCTAGATAGTGACGCCTATGGACCGCATAGGGTTCGGTAATTCTCAGGGAGATTGAACACTGGAGGTTCTCAAGGGGACGATACAGTAGTTGCGAACTCGGGGGAATGACCAAGTGATCCTCGGGTAACAACTCGCGGACCGTCCCTTGGCGGATACTCGCTTCGAGTGGCAAGATAAGTTGATCAAGCGGTACATCGGCTAGATTACGGATATTCTTCAATCGATAGGGGAGTATTGCAATTGTCATACTGAGACTCCGACTTCAACTCGGTTTGTAGCAAGTGACAAGGACGCACAGGCATTACTTATTGCGGTGCGATACTGCTGTTTTGAATATTTGAATTGGCCGATCATGAATGGGTATTGCGAAGGATGTTGAAAGATGTCTTCGTTCGCAGCGAAAAATGGCTTTTCTTGATCAAGCGTAGAGAAATAGTCGTCAAATTTGAATCTCCCTCCAGCCATCGAATCCGAGGGTGCGAGCCATAAATTAGGAATCTGCAATGCGTCTGCCACAATCAAACCGTGCAATGATTGACTCACGATTCTTTCACAGGAAGCAATTTCTTCCACGACTCTCCACGGAGATTGCATGGGGCTGATCAGATGGGTGTAGCGACCGTACTTTGCCTTCATCGCGGAGATATTCAGTACATGCGATACCAATCCGATTTCATGCTTCTTTCGAATTGGCTTATCGAATAATTGATCGACCAAAACGAGGGGGTCCCCTAGCAGGACATGATCGCCGCAGCCGGCGAGTTCGAGACTCCTTTGACCGCGGACACTGACAACCCTCGTCTGTTTCGGCAACGGTCCAGAATCGGGTTTGAGATAACCGGAACCTATTACGATTGAAGACGGCGTTGCACTTTCGAGGATGCTACCTACGCCGAGGAGGTGAGGTTGGGAACGATTCGTGGCGAAGCGGACTTGCTGGTCACTAAGCCGCTCCAGAAACGAAGGGTTGATGTCGTCACCGAAATTTGGTCGACCGACATGCCAAAAAAGGGGGAGATTCGCCGTCGATTTTAGGCGCCAACTCCAGTATCGTCTCGCCTTTTCGATTTTACGATGCATACGCCGGATCCGTTATCTAAAAGCTGATTTGGGCACTCCGACGAGCGCAGCTCGCCAGTTTGTGCCTATAAAGCGGGCGGAGTATTTCTCTCTTTAGCGTTTCTCTCCATGACTTTCGCTTCCCAATGCAACTCCCTCCGAGTTGAGCAGACCTTTCGGTGATTCCGCCCGGATAAACACTAATTGGCTGCACACCCGTTTGCCATGTCATTTGCAAGAACGCATCGACGGGCCGATCAAATCGCTGAGTATGTTCCAATAACGATTTTGCCGCGTTCTGTCCAACCAATTGTCCGATCATTCCCAAGCCGGTCACCTCGGGCACAATGAGCCGGTGAGTTGCCGTAGAAGCACGAATTGATGCAGCTCTCTCACGGCATTTTTGAGGAAACCGAACATAGTCTTCCAGAGTAAAATGTCGTAGCGCAAGGTCGAAGGCGGAATTAAAAACAGTCACGTCAAGTTCGACATCGTCTTCTAGGATTAGACCCCCATCAAGATTCTGATCGACGATCGCTTGCCAGCACTTACGATGGCTATAGAAACAGGCTATCTCTGCCAACCTCAGCTGGAAAGGATAGGACGGCTTAAAGTGTGAGCAGTCTCTTCTCTCGCGAACACTCTCATTCTCAAGTGCTTCACTATCGACCGCTTCTACGACCTCTACGGGAATCGGACATTGCTGCTTAAGACGCTCGACCTGTTCATGCCGATCCGTTGCTCGTTCCAGGTGGACAATAAATGCTTTGACGTTCATTCTAGATCTCGGTAAGAGTAAACCTATTCAACCGGATGCGAAGGAATTTAAATGGCAACGTGGGTGACCTAGGCGGCTCTATTGAAATACCTTTGATATCTTTTATGAAAGCTTTGATGAAGACGTGTCAGAAGTGATCTTCTTCTTGAGTTTTCCCCGGCAGCAAAGGAAACGCTAACCGTGTTGCAGACAACTTTTTCATCGAGTTCCCTGCCGACATTTCGATAGTGATTGACCTCGCCTGAAAACGGTACCTCACGAATCTTCCGTGCTAGCTCACCCTCTCTGACCCAGAATGAATTGACGCCGATCGTGCGTGCGATTTCATATCCTTGAGCAGTGAGTAGCTTTCGCACCATGCTTTCCGCTTCATGTTGTTTGTGGTCTGACTCGACTACGAGCACACGAACATTGTATTTGTCGAAATCAAGGCCACGCAACGCAGCAAGCTCAGCACCTTCAATATCAATCGACATGATGTCAATCGTTGCAGGAGCACGAGCCTCATCAAGCAGAGTCGTAGTGCGTGCAGTCCTGACCTTAGTTTCGCGATAGCTGTGCGCTGTCACTTCAGAACGCCGCTGGATGAAGTAATCTCGTTGTGCTGGGTCAAACGTGGAGAGGGAGCCACGGGGAGTTTCGTAGAAAACAACTTCGCCGTCCTCTTCGGAAACAGCGGCCCGAATACAAGTCGATCCTTTGCGGTTTGTTTTGAGAGCGTCGAAGAGTCCCGAATGCGCTTCGACCAACAGACCACTCCAGCCCCGTTGTTCGAAATAGTAGGTATTCGACAAATGCACACCATCGTGGCTGCCGAGTTCGACGTAGTATCCTTCTTTTTGTCCTGCAAACACCTTATCAAGCAAGATGTCCTCGCCGTGCTGGCTACAATACGCTGATTTATTCATAACGAGTGGTTCCTTAGTGGCTACATGTGAATTATGACATCACTCAAGCAGCATTCCGAAGTTCCCAAAGCTGTTGGTAGACTTGTCCGATTCCTTCAATTTCTTGGGTGACGCTAAACTCCTGCTCGACAGTTTCTCGTGCCCCTCGCGACATATCTTCTGCCAGATTAGGATCATCGAGAATCTCTTCGACTGCATCACACACCTTTTCTATGTCGTTGATCGGCACTAGCCGACCACTCTTGCTATTGGCCACAAATGTGGCAAACGCGCCCGTATCACTGACTACCACAGGAGTACCTGAGGCCATCGCTTCGAGGGGAGTCATGCCGTAGCCTTCGTAACGTGGCACAGCAACCAGTAGCGTCAACGCGGAGAGGATTTCAGGCAGCTTTTGTTTCTCGATCTCCCCCGTAAAACAAATTCGACCTTCGAGTCCTGCCTCAGCTATGCGACGTTTCAGCGCCTGTGAGAATCGAGCAAACTTCGCCTCGGTCTTTCCGATAATTAGAGCGGTCACTTCGGGATGATGCGGTAAAATTCGGATCATTGCCTCGACGAAGAGATCCGTCCCCTTTTCTGGTCGGACTCGACCAACCGTGGCGATCCCTCGTTTGCCTGAAAAGCCTGTCGCTTGCCAGGCGCTAGCGCGATCTACTGCCGGTTGAAAACTCGATGTATCGACGCCGTGCGGTACGACGGCGACTACATTCGGCACAAATCCCGCCGCCCTTGGCGAAGTAGCGACAACCGCGTCCATTCTCGAAATCAAAAATCTCGGCAACGCCGAGTGGCGACGAATTGCGGCCGAAGTAAAAACCGTCTTGATCGGCAACCGCAGCAGATCGCGAGCAACCAGTGCCCAAAACATTTCACAATTCCGACGCACATGCCAAATAATACATGGCCTGTTTCTTGGCGCCCTAAAGGAACTGAGGATCGCTTGTCTTATTGAGACGGGCTTCGTATTGACTGCAGGGAGTGGGTTCCCGCAAAAAAGTGTCTTGTAATTCTTCTCCTGGATGCGCAGGAGTTGATCTATCGTCGCCGAGACCCCGGTAAAATTCCGATTGAGGTTGGTTACCACCAGTTCAGGCGCCGAATCACTAGACATAAGGGTCTCAGGAAGGGTAGCAATTTCAAATAAGTGAAGCCGTCCGCCGACAGACAGACTACTCATAGCACTTCCAGCGGAGAAATACCCGGCGAACTAGACCTGATCGCCCAGATTCCGTCAACCTCATTGGAGTGAAGGGCAGGGGAATCATAGTGAAAGTACCATGCCCTTCTCCGGGGGTCGTAGCCGATCGAATAGAAGCACAAAACCTTTAAGAGAACAGCGCCCCAAACGAGTCGAACAGGCGTTGTGCTAGCAGGTCAATTGCTAGCAGGCCTCCAAGAATTGAGTTCGAATCATGAGATCGTGAAAGCTACCGAGGATTCTTGATGATCTTGATTCATCGGTAGCAAAAGGACTATAGACGTCTTCTTACAATGTCAACATTTTTCAATCCTCCACAATAATTGAACAAGCAGAGAGCCGAAGCACCTTGTTAACTCTCGTCCAACACAAAACGGCAACTGCGCACACCATGATCCCTCCCAATCAACACGCTCCTTTTCCAGTTGGCAGCACTCGCGTACTAGCTCTTGGAGACTGCAATCTCTTCGGCACACATGTCGCTCCCAAAGGTAGTTCGATCCTCGATAAGTTTTGCCGATGCCTTGAGCAGGCGGGTTATCGCGTCTCCGGACAGAATCTTGCTTGCCAGCGGGCCTGCTCTCGAGAAGGAACTGCTTTGATGGCTTCCAGCAAGATTCAGGCAGATATTCTCCTGTTGAATTACGGACACGTAGACTCAAGGATCACACCGATAGCTCGGGGCACGTATCCCTACATTACTGAGGTGGGTTTGAAGACAACGAGTCGCAAACTGCTGAATCTCAAGAAATTCCGTTCGGGCAACATATCACCCCGAAGCGTCGTTTCAGGAGAAACCTTAGTGCCAATCGCCGATTTTTGCTCCAACATTCAGCGGATGATCAAGTTCGCTCGCAAAGCGAATCCCGGCGTGTGGATCCTGCTCTGGGGGAGTCCACCCCTACAACACAATGCCCAACACAATGAGCAACTTTTGAGATACAACGCCGAATCGCACGACATCGCCACGCGGATGGGAGCGACCTACCTTCCTACAAAGCCAGTCATCGACAATCTCTCTTTTTCTGAGGAACTCCGCGGCAAGCAGCGCTTCAGCGAAGTTGCAACCACATCCATTGCTGCGGAGATGGCCCACGCGTATCTCTCCCAACGGCAACGCACGGCTGCATAGGATTTACCATGCAAATCGGGGAATCAACAGGTCATTCCCGCGCAGGCGGGAACCTAGTCACTACGCGGAGTCGAATGGATCCCCGACCGTGCGGAGATGACGCTTCCCTACGCAGGGATGTCAATCCAGCAAGTTGCACAGTCATCTGGCGATTCCACGACGACAAATCAGGTCACATCAATCAAACTCGTGGTCTCGTCAAAGCCATAGCGGAGATCACGCCTGTCGAAACTTTCGACTTGCCTTGCTTCTCTCGTAGACAAAGTTGTCTCTGGTGGCTGGGGAATCAGTTTCCCCCGGGCGAAAATCTTAAACGGCCGGACCTCATTCTAGGTGCAGGCCACGCCACCCACTTCGCCCTTCTGGCGGCACGTCGACACAACGGCGGCAAGGCAGTTGTGTTAATGAAACCTTCGTTGCCCCATTGGCTGTTTGATCTTTGCATTGTTCCCGACCAGGACGGCCTCGAAAAATCCGAGAATGTGATTCTCACTCGCGGCGTCCTCAATGTCGTTAACCCCTCGCGGTCGCAGCAACAGGAACGCGGACTGATCCTCATTGGCGGCCCCTCCTCCGCTCATGGCTGGGACAACCCATCCATCATCAATCAGATTGGAGCCATTGTCAGCAACCAACCCGACGTCAACTGGCATCTCACCACATCGCGCCGCACTCCCGCTGATCTAGTGATGTTACTAGAGCACCTTCCTCTGCCAAATCTCACAGTTGTGCCCCATACCAGCACGAGCCTCAACTGGGTGCCCGAACAACTCACTCATTCGTCACAAGTTTGGGTCAGCGAAGACAGTGTCTCGATGGTCTCTGAAGCACTAACCAGTGGCGCAAGCGTAGGCTTGCTGGAAGTGCCAGAGAACTACGAGGGTCGTGTTTCCCAAGGAGTGCAAAAACTGCGCGACCTTGGCTGGGTCACGCATTTCACCGACTGGGACCGCACCCGCCCCATCTCCACAACGCGAGTGAACTTGAATGAAGCCCAACGGTGCGCTACACTTCTCTGCAACAAATTCGATCTTGTCAGAACAGTTTGAATGGCACAGCGCAAACCTATGCCTACTTTTTTGTGACTTTTTGTGCTACTAACGACACAAATCTTCGAAGCATACGCAAATTCATCTCAGTTGAAATCAAAGAGGGGAAATTAGACGCGGACAAACGCGGATTTAGCGGATTACCACGGATCATTCGTGAGTTGAATTCTCTTGACATCCGCGTAAATCCGTCCGATCAGCGATCATCCGCGTCTAGTTTCTTCCTTTTAATTTGGTTGCGGCAAGTGACCGCGCTGTGCTTTTCGTGGCTATCTTAGGTGTAGATAGTACTACTTGTCTCATTCACCACCGAGTTGGTTTGTAACATGTCCGAACCCTATCGCATCGAACACCTCGCCGACTTGCCTCCAGTCAAATGCCTCTGCGGCGAAACGCGCCGGGCCTTTGTCGATGACGCCGCCGGCGTCGCTTCCATGCACCTGGTCGAGATTAGCACCGATGCCCAAACGCACTATCACAAAAGTCTGACGGAACTCTATTACATTCTTGAAGGCGAAGGAGAAATGGAACTAGACGGTCAGCGCCACCCTGTGAAACCAGGCGACGCCATCCTCATCAAACCTGGCTGCCGCCACAGGGCCATCGGCCGGCTAAAGGTGTTGAACGTTCCGGTCCCCGCCTTCGACCCGGATGATGAGTGGTTCGATTAAAGCGTAGAACCTATCCCGGAGCCGATTTTTCTCAAAAGTAGCTTGGGTCCCAGACCCGAGATTTAGAGCATTTGTCCAAACGGGACGGGGTCCCATTCTACGTTTTGGGATAGGCACTTGGTGCATGTCCCAAGAATTCGCCGTAGAATGGGCTCTCCTGTCCGTTGCGAAGTTTTGGCAAAGTCACTTAGGAAGAAAGCCGCCTGCTATGCCCGCCACCGGTGACTACCACCAGTGCGATTGAAAGTGTTACGTCAGGTGACTCTGTTGGCAGGCTTCTTGCTCACCCCGCCCAGAGGCGTCTCCTCAGTACTGCTGCTCGGCCAACTTAAGCAATTGGCTATCGAACTACCGAGTTGGTAGCTTCGTCTTTCATGAGCAGTTGTCATCATCCGCGAAAACGGCTAAATGATCACCATGACTCGGCCAATGTTATGAACTTCACTATTCCTGCTATCGCCGGCCGATTGGGCACTTCAAAAAACATTCGTCTGCGATTCACGACAGGTACATCCTGTGCGAGTAAACTATGTGTCTTCATCGCGTTCAGCGTTTACTTCTGAGGCAGACTTGGAAGACGAACCGATCTACAGAAAAGTGCCACTCCTGGCCAGCTAGTGGAACTTAGGATAAGACATACAAGAGTCAGCTCTTCCTCTCTTAAGAATAAGGGCGCAACTACCGAGGTTGTCAACACCGCCAGCAGTTGGGCAACAGGCTAAGCTGCTGAAGTTGGTCCATCCGCTGTCAGTTTGGAAATCCGCGAACTGCGGGAGGTCGATTAGACCGAATTAGGTTTCGCTACCGTAACCCCGAAAAGAGTCAGTTTTATCCAGTGTCACGGATCGATGAGTATTTGAGACGAATTTAAACACGTGCGATTCTCCTGGTAATTGTTTGCTGCCCCAATCCTCATTGGCACTACGTTGGAGGGCTGGAGTCTGATGGTCTAATCTACTGCGGGGGAACCGATTGAGCAGAAGTTCATCTACCAATCGACAAGATTGCATCCGTTCAGATTGGTTCAATAAGGGACTCTCTCGTTCATCCAAGTCGCTCATTGAAGACCATGCAGACTGAAACGATTCCTTCTTAACCCTCGGACAACCTCATTCTTAGGTCTGGTTGGTTTCGCTGCGGTAGAGAAACGCCAACAGTGGTTTCTGAACCTTGGTTGAGCTAGATCCTGAGAACATTTAAGAGAGGCAACTTCCAGGCTCATGCCATTCTTTACTACTCAACCCAACAAACCTGGAGCCTGTTTCTCAAGAATTATGTCAGGACTTTGTGGAGTGAGCACTTCGCGAGTGGGTACCAGTTGTCCGCAACCGCTGAGAATGCGCTTGGCCATCCAAATCGAAAGCAATTGCACGATTCCTATGATTAATAGTGCGTATCGCAATGCGAACGTATCGGAAATATTGTTGGCCAACAAAATAAACAACCCGCAACCGGCTAAGCGGCCGATGAAAAAACCGAACTCTTGATTGAAGATGTACGCGAATTTATTGCGGTGTTCGATGGCGGAAACTGTGTCGATCACTTGCATTTGAATGGGGAAATAGGCAATGTCATGCAGCGGTCGGCCCAGCAGAAGGCATACCATGAAGATGAGAACGCCTGTAGCATTGAAGAGCAGAGCGTTTGCTAACCCGCCCAGGACAAACAGTCCAAGGCCAATAGTGAAGATCATAATGCGGTGTTTCGGCTTGGCAGTCCGGCCAATGAAGTAGAGTAGAAAAGCTGATAGGATGCCTCCGACTGCTTGAATTGTTCCCAAGGCACCTTCTTGCCCGACCAAAAGCATTACCAGCATGGCTGGAGCGGTGACGATATAACCTTGCGCCAATCCTTTCAAGATGGCCAGTAACTGCATCCGGTTCCACAGCCAGTGGAAGCGAAAATAGATGAAATCGGACTTTGGCGGGTTTTCGAAGTTACCCCGATGGATCAAGATTGATGAGAAAATGGTCAGTAGGAACACCATCGCTGTGACGATTTGATAAGCTGCGACGCGGTCCCCGCCAAACCATCCCCACTGGCCTGTGCCCTCGATAAACCAGCCGATGAGGACCGGCACAACGACGTAGGTATTCGTGTAGAAAAATGTTTCCAGGCCATAGTAGTAGTTGCGATTTGAGTCATTGGTAGTAGAGAGCGCAAGGAAGTCGCGATTGGCCCAGAATAAGCCAAAGGACATTCCCATCATTAAGCCTGCCACCCCGATGCCCATTATGCTGAGTTTTCCCAGCGACATCATCACCGCCATGGAAATCCCGCTCAGTAACATTCCCGCCGAATAGAGACGCTTAATACCAATGTGTTGGAGCAGGAAGCCGTTGACTAAAAATGTGAACGGAATACCTGTGTAGACTGCAAGTTGGTAAATAACGACCATTTTCACGTCCTGCGTGTTGCGCATGACGTAGGCCCCTACGAAAATGTCAATCACGGGCAGGACGAAGGCGTAGATCAGGTTCGTGAGAAGCAAAATCTGCATATCGCGCGGAAAGGAGAGAAAGTGCAGATACTCTTGGCGGAGTTTATTCATAGGTCGGTATCAACTTAAAGTTTGAAGTATCTGTTCAATCGAGAATCGTGCCCCGCAGATCACGCTATCGGAGGCACCATAGTAGATTGTGAGCTCGTCACCTGTGACCAAGTGACCGTTGGTGAAGACGACGTTGCCAAAGAAACCGATCCGTTCATATTCGGCAATGGGCTCCATTATAGGTTCACTTGATCGGGCCAAAACTTTCCAGGGTTGTTCGAGATCTAACAGCAATGCCCCGAGACAGTACCGATTCTGAGCATCAGCACCATGGTAGATTTCCAACCAGCCATTGGACGTGCGAATGGGAGCTGCCCCAGCCCCCACGCGAGCGCTGTCCCACATGCCCGGACGACTGTGTGCTAGACATCGGTGCTGGCCCCAATGGACGAGGTCCGGCGATTCGGCAATCCAGATGTAGTTGCCGCCAATGAACTGACTGCTGGGACGGTGGAGTGCATAATATTTGCCACCTATCCGGTCATCGAAAACTGCGCAGTCTTTATTGTGGGGAGGAAGAATCATCCCGAGTTCGCGAATCATGCGCCAATCCGTTGTGCTACGAAGTCCGACACCAACTCCATGAGCCGACACTTGCGTAAAGGTGAGGTAATAGGTCTCCTCAATTTGCGTAACGCGGCAGTCTTCGATGCCGTAGGCTTCCAATTCGCCCTGGCCACACATCGCCGGATACGAGGGATGTTCTGAAAAGTTGATGCCGTCTTCGCTAGCGACCAACCGCAAATGCGACATCGTCGTCAAGTAGTCCTTGTTGTCGTAGCTAATAATCCTGGCGTCAGAGAGATCGAGCTTGGGATCTGCACTGTCGAATTCTAGTATTTGAAGTCTGCCGTTTTCGGCAAGTATGGGAAATGAAGTTTTGCCAGGGCTTTGCACAGGGCGTTCGGCAACACGCAAGAGCAACCATGTTTTGTTCTTGAATCGGAAGACGCCGGGATTCAGAAGACATTCCACGTTCATTCCCTCTAGGCTTGGAGGTATATCGGCTGGCCCGAGAAGGGGGTTCTGAGCAAATCGCTTTGCGATGTCAGCCATTATTTGAACGTTTCCTATGGAGTGTATCGTACTACGACGTCGTTGATCAGAATGCAAGTTTCTTCGCGTCGGATTTCCCCTCTTGCCGGAGAAAGGACCACGATCCTCGCTGTATCGTCTGGAATGATGAACGATACAATTCCAGTTACATTTTTCTGCAGAAACTCGTCGCTTGCAGCATCGTAAATATCCTTCGCCTCGGACCCGACATCGATCTCGACAACCTTGTTCGATGAGTAAGGGTTGTAATAGAGGTAGGTGGGATACGCTGTGTCGTGGTAGTAATCCGTTTTCAGTAGATCCAATTGTAAAATTGCTTCAACATTAGTCCGTCGAATAATTCCGCCAAGTGTCCCGACATGGGAACTGCCGTACAGCCCCAGATCGGTGGCTGCCGGAGCAGGCCGATAGAGCACGATGGGAACAGTGGCTTCTTCGAGGAGGTCGATGAACTTGACCACCAAGTCCCCCTGGGCAAACGGACCGACGTTGGATTGATAGGAAATCGCCATGGCGTCCACCGAGAGTTTGTCTTGGCCACTTCCACACGGAGATTCGTCACTGCTATGTGCTTTAACGTAGAGTGCTTTCCTCATTTTGGTGGGGATTTCCGCAACATACGCGGAATCTAAACCAGACACCGAGAACGCGGGAGTGTACGGACCGTCTGGTCGATCGGAAAATGAAAATCGAAAAGCATTCCCTATATGTCCGCCATCTATTCGCTTGGCCGCCACGACGAGCCAACGATCCAACTCATCTGGAAGTTCAAATTCCCAGATATGCTCAAACGGTGGCCCCATGCCGGACGCTTCTTCGAATACCTGAAGATCGGGTGGTGCCTCTTCCTGAAAATGAGTGGAAACGAAACTTCCATTCAAGATTTTACCTCGTAACGTCCGGAAATCGGATCGGGCGGTCGCTGAACCGCGTTTCCACTTGCGTATTCCCTCGTAGGCAATCACTGATTTACCGTCGTGTGCTTTGGCCCATTCGAAACTCGATTGATGCTCGGGGTCATGGGCATCGGGATAAAATAGTCGCGACGCATTCGCTAGGTTTAATATCCATTTACCTATGTCGTGAGCATACCGATTGTCGTAGCGTGCTAGTGGCACAAGTGCGCCAGCCCATTCGAACGTGTTCATGGCGAAAGCATAGCCTTCGCCATCCGTAGTACTCCCAACCAGACCATATGCATCCAAGCCATTCCACCGATCAGAGATCACTCCCCACCCTGGCCGGGCTTGAGGTCGGCCAAGGGGTTCAAAGCAATCATTCACTAACCTAGCGACGTCATAATCACGACCCAATTCGGCGTTCATTCGGGCGGCGACCAGCGCGCCGTAAGGCAGGAGGACTTCATAGAGTGGACTCTTATCGGCCGGCCTTTCTTGGAGGGATCGGATCGCCCAATCTGCGGCCGTCAGAAAACGCGGATCTTGGAACTTTACCCACGCCATATACTCCAGCCATGCGATCCCAGCGGCAGCTTCGGGTTCAATGCGCCCCTTCTCTACAGGCTTCATGGTTTTGAGATTCAATCCAGTGTGATCAAAGTTGGGCAGTGCGAGCGGAACAGTCCCCCCTCCCAAGGCGATACAAGCTTCATGCCACTTTAGCGCCACGGAGAGGGCCTGTTGTGTGCGCACAGGATCATCCGGATACAAATCGTCGACTTGATAAAATAAGACATTGGGAAAAATGTCATACCAAAACGAGCTCCCCGAGCCGCGGTGCAGCCGGTTCAAGTAGACTCCTTCCTCTGGCCTGAAGAAATTCATACCCATCGTCACCCAATCATGACCAAGTTGAGTTCGCATGTCTAAGCCAACAAGTGAACCACTGATCACCGCACCCAGATAGTTAATCGCTTCAGGATCGCGCGGACCGCCGATGAATGCTGGCATCGAGACCATCGTCTGCTTCTCATCTATCCAACTGACGAGAGGTAGGTGATCCCCACGCTGCTCGAAATCGAACAGCATGTTGATATAATCGCGGGTTACCTGGGACCAATCACGCATCGAATACGGCTGGGGAAGATTCGGCATCGGTGCAACTCTCGAGATCATAGTTTGCGACATTGTCTCAACAGCGTTCAATGGACTGGCACCGCCAAGCGTCAACAAGCAGATAAAGCCGGAGTGGATGCGCAGATAGGCGGATCGCATTTTCATAAACATTACTTCCCCAAGAGATATGTGCCGAGCTAGCGGCCTGCAGACGTTCCTCTAGAGACTTGTCTTAATTCTAGTGCCGTAGAAATTTGATTAAACAACAGGTAAAAACCTACGACGCATAATCGAGCAGTGAAGCGGCCAAGGCTCGCGGTGACTAAACGGACCAACTCGATCGGTGGCTTTAATCGGCCTCGCCTGCCAACTCATAGAGCTCTAGAACTTGACTTGCCGTAAGAGGGTGGTTGAAAATCGCCAACTCATCAAGGCGACCATCCCACATGTTGAAATCTCTCTCTTCGGGGGCATCTCCACTCAAGTTCAGCTTGGTCCCTATCGCCAAAGAACTGATCCGCGGATCGCGGTGCATTTGGTGATACGCAGCGGACGCCACCTCTTGCCCGTTGCGGTAGAGTCGCAGCGTCGATCCATCGGCGACGAAAGCGACATGGTGCCACATATTCAGTGGCAGTGGCGTCTTTTCCTTCGCGACAATTTCTCTGCCACTACTGTCGAAGATATGTACCTCAAGTTCACCACCATCCTGAAAAAGTCCGAAATGAAACTGGCCCTTGTCCTCATCACCTCCTGCCCAATTCTTGGCGATGCTGGCCCAACGAGGTCTTGAGTTGGCGTAAACCCATGCGGCTACGCTCAGAGCGTCTCCTTCCGCTTGAGGATACTGCCGTGCCGAGGCGTATGCTTGCTCAGCGGGTCCCCCAAGTGACAGCGCAGCACCAACTCTACCAACTGTCCAGACTGGCATGCTGCCGCGTCCAATGTGAATTCTCGCATCTGCCCCGCTGGAGGACGAATCGATAAGCCGCTTTCCATCGCTGGTTGGTTCCATGCGATAATACACCGCAGGGTTTAGGGCTAGAACAGTTTGGGCATAGGAACTAACCTCACCACGTAGGCTACGGAGGAATTGCCTAGAGTCCAGATTAATGCCAGACGGCATCCCTGTGAAAAAGTCGACTCGGGCTGCTTCACCCGAGACCAAGCGTAACTTTTCCGCTGCCTTGCTTTTTTCCCCATGCAGGTCGACTAGCACCTCTCCCTTAAACACGTGAACTTCTGATTCTTTGTTCCTAACCGCTTGAACAGCGAAGTCGGTGCCTAAGTCGATCACAGTTGCTCCGGGCGATTCGACGCGAAAGCCGGTAGCTGCCGCGGGCACATGCGCTGCGAGTTGCCCATCTTCCAGCTGGACGCTAGTGTGATCAACTAAGTTGAAAACGGCTGGAGCTTTCAAGACAAGAATGGCTCCTGATTCGTATTGAATTTCTATCAAGCCATTGAGTAACTCATAGATTCCTTTTCGCAGTCGAATGCCTTCCGAGGGACTCGTTTCGCCATTCACACCATAGCTAAAGCTAGCACCTACGACCTTGCTGAGTACGGCTATTTCTTCGCCGCGGAGGGGCGGTTGACCTTGTTCGAAGGTGCGAAGTGCCATCCCAATGACTGCGACCAAGATGCTTGCAGCTATTGTCCAACCGAATAATTTGCTTCGCCTGGTCCACTTGTCTCGAACCATTTCCTTGACGGATCGATTTGTGGGTATCACCATGGCAGTCAGTAGTCCATGCTCAGAACAGAGAAGGGCGTGCATCTGGCAGAAATCCAGATATTGTTGTCTCAAAGTTGGATCTGATTCGATCAGAACGCCCAGCCGTTGATGCTCAGATTGACTCAGATTTCCTTCGGTCAATTGTCCGAGAAGCTGCTGAAATTCAAAATCTTGACTACTGCTCACCATTATGCGGTTTCCGTATTGGCATCTTTTTGAACGCATTCGATTAACCACTTGCGAGCTCGGAACAGAATCTGATAGACCGAGTTCGCATTGCAGCGGAGTTTCTCGCCCATGTCACAGACTTTCACTTCCTCCAAATATCGGAGTCGAATCGCCTCACGCGAGCGGAGAGGCAAAAGGGCTAGGCATTTTTCCAATGCCGCGGCCCTCTGCTCATGGGTTTCATCGATTTCTTTTGCCTCCCAGGCGAGCTTGGACAATAGTTCGTTGCTGTAGTGAACTTTGTCTCGAATCATTTTTTGCCGATATGCCATGAATTGAAAATGTGCAATCCGGAAGGACCATGCTTTGAAGTTGGAACCAGGTTCGAATTGGTCCCACTGCTTCCATAGCACTATATTCGCCTCCTGGAGTACATCGTTGGCTGAATCGGTGTCTCCTGAAAGAGACAAAATATACCCGTATAGCCGCCCTTGGTATTGGGTCATGAGTTCGACGAAATCGTGAGTGACGGCCGAATCATTGGCTGTCATGGCATTCATCTCCTCTCCTAAAGAAAAGAACACTTATATCACGAATCTTACACTAAAACTTTGTGATGCGTACGGAAGAGATAGAATTCATTAGTACTGCAGATTGGAATAGTTCGGCCTTTAAGTATTACAAAAAGGTTGTACAAAACAGTCGAAAGGTAGAATACAGGGGTAAATCAATCGACCGGAAAGGGGAGTCAATGAGAGTTTCATGCTCGAAATAGCCTCAATACTGCCCCAAGGATCGATTCCTTTGCAGATTCGAATAAAGTAATGAATTGTTAGTAGAATTATCTTTGAATTCGTAAGATTCTGGTCGCAACTGCTATATACTTAGGTCAGCAGATGACGGGCGTCGACTATCGCGTCCACATCACTTATTGCGTCCGCTCATAACGAAATAGTGGGATAAAAAGCGGACTCCGGCTCGTCATTGCTCTCTTTTATCTGTTCTGTCTCAGGTGCCGCGGGCAGCGGTTATTCATTTGGGCGGTCTGGGTACTAGCCGGCACGCCATGCGTCTTGGTTGTGTCTTGCCATTTTTCTTGGCATCCTGTTCAGGAGTTTCCATGGTTTTTGAGGGAGAAAGCGTAATGAAGAAATTTTCTGTGACGAGCCTCGGTCTATTGTTGGCCCTTTCAGTGATCAGCACGAATAGCTGGGCACTCATCTTTCAGTTTGATGGCGGTGGCTTACCGTCTGACGATTTCCAGATAGCGGCCAACTGGAATGATTTCGCCGCTGGCCCTGATGCTGTGCCTGGCGCTGGTGACCGAGCCATCATCAACGACAACTTTGTTGTACAACATAACACAGCTGTTACGACTACCTTGGGGAGTCTAATCGTCGGTGCCGATTGGCCGGTGACGGGAGAACTTGGAACCGATGGAACGCTCAACCTGTCAGCCGGAAAGATCATCGTCACCGGTGGTGGCGACAACTTCCAGATCGCCCGCGCACGCGGAGCCGTAGTGGGCGATGCCGATGGGGATGGCTTGATTGTCATCACCAATGCCGAGTTAGAGATTAGTGGTTCGGACCCGATCGTAGGAACACGCGATCATGGTGTGCTTGATGTCGGCCTGAATGGCAAGGTTTACAATACACCGGGCAATGATAATTATTGGCGGCTGGGGAATTACGGCCCGAGTGTTGATGCCGGTCTCGAGGGAAATGGCCTGCTGGATGTCCATGACAATGGCACCTTCAATGCCCATGTCATCTTCATCGGGGACCGAGACTCGACTGGCGAGTTGCGGGTTTCCGACACCGGTTCGGTAGTGCTGACAGGCAACCTGGTTGCAAGACCCTCTGGATTTGAAGCGGGTGGGTCAGCCAAGGTTCAGATGAACGGTGCGACGGCGACATTAAGTGCCTTCAATCTGGAGTCGGAAAGTTTGGTGGGAGAGGTTCCTACACTTTATGAGTTTAACGCCGATTCTTTGCTCGGTGTGTCAGCTATAAAGTTGCAGGACGCGATTAATATCACCAATAACGAGCTCGTAGTTAACTTGAATAGCTTTCCTCTGGCAAATCTTTCGTCGATCTTGCTGTTTGATGGTGACCAATCCTTAGTAGGAGACCGAGTATTCGGTACGTTTGCTTCGACGACGGTTAGCGGCGGTGCCCTCGGTGCACAATACTCAGTGGTTTATGACCAAGCTGTCGGGGACATTCTCCTACAACGTATTCCTGAGCCGTCGACGATATTACTGTTCGGCCTCAGCTTGATGTTTACAGCCGGCGCAAGACGTCGGCAATCGTGCTGATTAGGTAATAGTTTTTGACCATTCCTATTGGAATTGACAGAACGGCCATCCCGCTCTTGGGATGGCCGGCTGTCGGTAACGAAGACTATCTAGGAGTGGACATTGACAGAGAACGAAGGTGAGTCTGAGGACAAAGCCCGGAGCAAGGCATGAATAATTCGGTTTCTTGGAATGCAATCGTCGGAATCAGGAAGCGATGCTCCACGAACGAGAAGTATGGTTTCACTCTCGTCGAACTATTGGTGGTGATCGCCATTATCGGCATTCTGGTAGCGTTGCTTTTGCCGGCGATTCAAGCTGCAAGAGAAGCCGCTCGACGCACCGACTGCAGGAATCGGCTCAAGCAAATGGGCCTGGCAATTCAAAATCATGTCAGCACACAGCGTGTATTTCCGACAGGAGGTGTCGGCGTTTATCCAGACATTGCGAATTTCGTCACGGGAGGAAGGCCCTTTGGCCCTGAGAAGCAAGGTCTCAACTGGTGTTACCAGATATTACCCTATCTGGAACAAGGCGCAATTCAAGGCCTTACCACGCAAGTTGAACTTCAAGCTCAGTCTATCCCGCTCTATGTATGTCCCTCCCGTCGGACAGTCTCAGCCGCTTCGAACAACGCTGCAATTCTCGGCGACCAACAGGTGTTTCTCATCGACTATGCCGCTGTGCAGCCGTGTACCGACGATTGCCCGCCAGGCTCCCCCGGCTGTGCAACGCCAGTTCGATACAACCCTCAGGATTCGGTGCCCCTTACCAGAGACGGCTACGTAAAAAATCAATTGTCTTTTTGGGGAGGGAAAAATGGGGAAGTCGCGGGTATCGTGTCCAAGAATAACCAAGTCTACGACGGCGTCATTGTTCGTAGTGCCTGGGACTATCAGAACAAGATATTCACGAACAATTCGCGCCCGATAAGATTTGCCCAAATCACCGACGGAACCAGCAATACCTTCTTGCTTGGCGAGAAGTATGTCCGGACCGACTTGTACGAGGGGGGAAGTAAATCAGACGACAAGGGATGGATCGATGGCTGGGATCCCGATGCGATCCGCTCGACTTGCTTTCAGCCATACAGCGATGGCGATGGATTCCAATTTCAGCCTAACAACGGTCCTGGCGACTTCTTCGGGAGAGATAGAGACGTTTACTACTTTGGATCAGCCCACCCGGGTGGGCTCAACGGCATCTTTGCCGATGGATCAGTTCGCTCGATTGGTTTCGACGTCGATGTCCTGATGTTTAACGCTTTAGGAACTCGGGATAGAGGGGAAGTAGTCGACACATCACAGGTGAATTGAGTGAGAAAGACAAGTAACCCGTGAGCCGGTGCCAAACGATAGCCGCGGAGAGGTTTCTTCGAGGACATTCTGCACCTCCTAATATTACGCAATTATTTTGGAGTCCGTATGATGAAAACTGCAAGACTTTCGGCCAAGAAGATGACACATTTTACCCTGATCTTGGCTCTATCTATAGTTAGCCAAGATTGTTGGGCAGTTTTTGTGTATTTCGATGGAAGTACGAATACTGACTTTAGTCTCGCGACAAATTGGACACCAGAGAATGCACCTGGCACCAATCTTGTCGACATCTATGGCATCGACGATGGCCTTTCGTCAACTTATTCCGGCGGCACTACTCAGGTGAAGGGGCTAAGAGTCGGATCGGCGGCCAAAGAGCATCAGTTTGGGGACACACATTTTGGCAGGTTAACGATGTCGGGTGGGACGCTCGAAATAACTGGCTCGGGTGCGGAGGGTCTGTTTGGCATCGGCCGCGAACGAGAACCCATTATCACCGACGACGCCAAGAAAGGGGGCGAACTCATCATGAATGGCTCGTCTACCATAATTGCTAATGGACTCATCGTCGGTGAACGCACAAAGGGGCTACTTTCTATTGGTCAGAACTCTATCGTTGAAATGAGGACCTGGGATACGACTGTCGTACCCAACCAGTTTGGTGGCACGGAAGATATTCGCATCGGCAACTATGGACCCGCCTACGACGATTTTGGTGCCGAACCGGGACTGGACGGAAGAGGCTTGGTTGACGTACATGGCTCCTTTATGGCTAAAGACATGTATTTCTCCGAGCATGGCGCGCAAGGAGAACTTCGTCTCTCTGGTGGTACGGTAAACTTGAACGGAGGGCTGATCATGGACCTCTGTGATAATTGTCAGTCCAATCCAGTCCTCCTGGCCCAGCGTTTAGCCAAGGTATCCATCTTTGGCTCTAGCGGAACCTTTAACGTAGGCGTCGACCCTGACCCTTTGGTTGTCGACCCCATGCCCCCCCTCCGCGATATTCTTGCTGCTTCTCCTACTGCCGTCTTTTCTTTCACGGCAGACTCGGGAGGTGTAACTCCGATCACGCTTTTTCAGAACGCCAGCGAACCATCCGGTGGAGCTGAAATTCAGGGTGCACAACTTGAGCTAAATCTCGATGCATACCCCTTCACACCAACATCCAAGCTAACGCTCATTGACGCGACTGCCTCGCTGCTCTTGGGCCAGTTCGGTTCCGTGACTTTCCTGGGCAATACGACCGCCAGCGTCAATTACGATTTTACCAACGGCGACGTGTTTCTCAACAACTTCCAATCGACCGGGGGACTTGCCGGTGACTTCGATAACGACGGTGACGTGGATGGCCACGATTTCCTCGTCTGGCAACGCGGAAGCTCTCCCAACTCCCTCAGCCCCGTGGATCTTCTTGCCTGGCAAGACAATTACGGTGACGGAAGTCTCACTGCTCTGGGAGCCGTACCGGAACCTTCTGCCGGGCTGCTCGCGCTTGTTGCCGGCGCAACGCTTGGCTTGAACTTGAGAGGCCGAAAGCGTTGATTTTTGATTATATAAGTGCTGGTGAGCAGCATCTGACGCCAGTTCACCATGAGCACCATACCAAACAGAGACTCGCGGCAATAAGTAGTGCCTGGAGATATTTTGCTTTTCAGGATTCAAAGGGTTCGTGTTGGTTCCGTGGTTATACTGTTTTATTGATGTGCATGCTTACCGTAAACGCATGTGCTCAGAATCAATTCTCGATTCCCTCGATCGACTTGCTTCCCAACGCGCCGAGCACTAACCAATTGCGCGACTGGCGACAGACGGCCATCGATTTTGATACGCTTGCCTTCGATACCACCGCGACGGGTCAGTATCTTCCCCTGGTAAAAATCGACACCACGCCCGTTTCTCCTCAGCTAACGGAGTCATTCGGTTTAGCCGCCTATGTGGGCGAAACGCGCACTTTTGGTGAGACGGGCGAACCCGTTCACGAAGCGGTCTCGTCGCTTGCAGCTGTACTGGGGGGAACGCTCGTGGGCGTTAACAAGTCGGCTGGTCCGTACAATTGGGTTTCGATGGCACGCGAATATTACGTAAACAGAAATGGCCAGTACATCGTGCTCAACTCGCCCTTCTCGGTATCGGGAGGGTCGGCATGGTACGACATTTACCCGAATGTGTTGTTCTATCAAATCGCCGATCGCTATCCGGACGAAACCTATCTCGGACCGATCATGGACCAAATTGACCAGCGTTTCTACGATGCTGTTGGCGTATTAACAGCCAATGGAGCGGCTCCCAACTTCAACCATACAGCCTACAATTTCCGCACTCGTCAACCGGTCGACAATGGTGTCTGGCGCGAGCCTGACATGGGACTGGGCATGGCATGGATGCAGCATGCCGCTTATTGGCGAAACCAGGATTCCAACCCTGGTCTAGCAGCCCAGCATCTGACCGCTGTCGATTGGGCGCTTAGTTATTATGTACAGACGTCGGCCAACCCTGACTATGAAATCCTTTCGCCGTTCGGAGCCTACACAGCGGCTCGAATGAATGCAGAGCACGGAAGAAACTACGATATTCAGAAGTTTGTGAACTGGGTGTTCGATCGCAGCAACGCCCGCCCCACCAAGATTATGATCAGCGGCGAGCAATGGGGGGGCGAAGAAGTTGGCGGCTTGATGGGATTCACGATCCCGAATATCGGAGACGTCCGCGGATACGCCTTCTCAATGAACACCTTCGCGACCGCCATGCCGATGGTACCGCTCGTACGTTATGAGGATCGCTACAGTCAAGCTATCGGAAAATGGATGGTCAACGTCGCCAGTGCTGCTAGATTATTCTATGGCGACGCCCATTCTAACCAGAGTCAGTCGTCGGAGTTCTGGACCGGGGACCCAAACAGTGCTGTCGCCTACGAGGGGTTACGCCACCATTGGTTAGGCGGTGAGTTCGACGGCGAAGAATTATATGCAGCGGGTGATCCACTCACTTACAACTGGGGTCCTGAGACGGATTTCGCCATCTATGGCTCGGCTATGTCGGGAGTTTTCGGGTCGATCATTAAAACGACGAACGTCGAAAAAATTCTCCAACTTGATTTATTGGCAACTGACTCCTTTCGTGGCGACGCCCACCCGACGTATCTTTACTACAATCCTCTTGCGAACACACAGTCGATTGCGATCGACTTAGGGTCGGGTGCCTTCGATTTGTACGACGCCGTAGCGAATCGTTTTGTGGCGCGTTCCGTCAGCGGACAGCAAATGTTCGACGTGATAGCCGGCGAAGCGGTGCAACTCGTGCTCGTTCCTGCGGGAGGACTTGAAACTCGCCAAGGCAGGAGGTTGCTCGTGAACGATGTGGTGATCGACTATAACGCCTCGCTGCTGGCGAACAATCTGATCCGTAACGGCGACGTGGACGAACGAATCTCCCCGGGCACAGCACGTCCCTCCTTCTGGCACTACAGTAGCAGTGCGAAGTGGTCTGCTGAGGAAGCCCTCAGCCCGACTCACTCATTGGAGATCACCGACAACAGCCCGACCGCCAGCGAAGAATGGCGCAGTTATGCAACAGACGTTCCAGCGGGGACAGATCGCACTCTCAAGCTCCGCTGGTTCTGGCAGTATGATGCGGCAGCAGGTGATGAATTTCAAGCTCGTCTACGCTTCTCTAATGACCTTGTCACATCACTCGATTTGGTCAATCCTCTGCTCGAAATGAACTTCCTTGCGCTGGGTTTGGCAAGTGAGTTCGAAATGTTTGAAACTACGATCGATTTGCCTGACGGCATCCGCTCTTTCGATCTCACATTTTTGTCTGGGAGTTCGGCAATCGGCTCGATGTATGTCGATGACATATCTGTGACGTTGGTTGAGGCGATACCCGGCGACTTCGATGGGGATGGCGACGTCGACGGGCATGACTTTTTGCGGTGGCAGCACGATCCGAGTATGGGCAATTTGCTAGATTGGCAGACCAATTACGGTGCCGCGACACCACCTCTGTCTGCTTCCATTGCGGTTCCGGAATCGACGAGTTTCCTGCTCGTCATTGGAGCCGTACTTTGTTGGAGCTGCCGATGTGTCATCACTCATTAAAACACGCAAGCTTTTCAGACTGAGTTGAATCATACGGGCTCGCCCAATTAGGTTGCGCACAGCCTGTGAGAACTGCCGCCCGCAACTATGGGTCAGTCAGATTGCCACCAGATGGACATCCCGACGCGAGTTGCCCGGCACAGTAAATTACAGAGGTGAATCTGACTTCGATCAGTTTGGCGACGTTCTAACTCGCTGAAGTTGCATCAGTCTCAGCAAGTTAGCCAGATCGCTAACTCGCACACTTCGCCATTTTCCTGACTAAAATAGGGGCAACTGTGCAACTAGCGTAAGCTGCCCTATTTTACTCTAGAGGGACAGGAGGTTCAGTAGGAAGCCGATTGAGGCTATCGGTTGGCGGAGCTGGGAAAGGAATCATGTGCCGACAGCCTGGAGTCGTCACCATGTCTCACAGCTTTGAGTCCGTCGCCGCCAAGTATCTGGCCACCAAGAAGCTCTCGTCTGGCACCTGCAAGGAGTACAGGGGCACCGTCACCAAATGGATTTCCTGGGGGAAAGGGGTCGACGTCGACCAGATTGGCAGGGTTCACTTACGGGACTTCCTCGACTGGGTCCATGAAAAGGCAGCCGCTGATGGCGGGTCGAACGCCGGACGTACGGCCAACAAGTCCCGCGAGAATATGAGGGCCATTCTGTCGTGTGGGCCTGGGAGCAGGACTTTTTGGAGAAGCTGCCGAGGTTTCCAACGGCAAAGACGCAGCGCGACGTCGCCGGACGGCACTACCTCACGAAGGCGGACCTGAACGCTCTCTATTTCGCCACGTATGAGCTGGAGCGGCCGAGGGGATGGAAGCAGCCGCTAACTGTCGGCCACTATTGGCGGGCGGCTCTGGTAGTGTTCTTCAACTACGGGGTGGACACGGGAACGATCTTCAAGACCGCAGCGTTCCATGAGCCCATCCTGTGGCGGCACATCTGCTGGCTTCCCGAACCGCCGAACGGCCAGGGCAAGGAGTCTCGCTACGGCTGGCTGTACTATCGCCGGGTAAAGACGAAGAAGCAGTTCTATCGACCGATGAATCGGGTTGTGAAGGTGCATCTAAAGAGTCTCCGTCTCGACTCGGTTGAACCGGACCAGCCAGTATTTGACTGCGGTAGCTCACGTCCGAACGCGCAGTTCCAACGTCTCTGCACTTTGGCAGGTGTAAAGACGAAGCAGGACGTGGAAACCGGCGAAGAGAAATCCTGGGTCCTGAAGGACCTTCGGAAGACCTGCGCGACTTACTACGACGAGCACATGCCAGAATCTTCCATCGAGATCCTCGGCCATTCCGTAGGCGGCGTGACATATAGGCACTATGCTCACCGGGACCCGCTCGCCTTCAAGGCAATCATGTCGCTTCCCCAGCCGACGGCGTTCACCGCCCTGGTGCACGGGTTCGATGGCGAGTGCCCGTGCTGTCGGCGAAGGTTCCGACAGGCCTAGAATCCGACCGGAGCGGCGTCTCCCGGCTTAGCTGCGGAGATGCCGCCGGCGGTGGGCAACCTCAGCGGATTGGCAGGGCTGCTAACTTGCTGAAACTGGTCCATCCATCGGCAGTTGAAGGAAACTCGAACTGAATGAGGTTGTGCACACCGCCGCATGCAAAGAGTTAATAAGCTGCGTCTCAGAAAAGGGTCGTTTCTTGACCAGTGCCACGCATAAATCGGTCTTGAAACTTGCCAAGAGAGTCGTCGCCGTCTTGCTAGCCACCCGCCAACCGTCACGAAGGACAGTAGCAGCCAAGTTGATGGTTCAGGCACCATGGTTTCATTCACAGAGAGATGTAGCGCCATGCCATAGTTGGCTTGCCAAGCTTCAATTCTCCAACGCTCGGATTACGCTGCCACACGAGAAAATCCCGGCCATCTACTTCGACGTCGTGGTCGAAGTCGCCAGGGAGTCCCTGATTGGCAAACTAGAATACGTCGTCACCATCGCCACCGGCGTAACTGAATAAAGTTCTGCCCCGCCGAAGTTGCCAACCCAAGCTCCTTCCCCCGAGTTATCGAACGTGCCCGTGCTGTCGACCACAATACCGATTGCCCTTCATAGCTGAGTCATGAAAACAATTGATTTGGGTTGAGGAACTAGTCTAACTATCTAACTGCTTTCGTGTGAGTGTCTTAGCTCGATTGCTGGTTGGAGCCTGACTACCTCGAGGTCGTCGGAATCGAGCAACTTGGTCAAAAAGACCGGAATCTCGTTGCATTCCTTACTTTCTTCACTAAGATGAGCTAAGACCATAAGTGTAGCAAACGGTCGTTACAGCTGGGCTTCGATGGATGTCCAAGGCATTGTAGGATCGGTGGAGTACCGGATCATCAAGAGCGCTAGACAACAATCCAATTCTCAATCCTTAAGGAGCGTCTCGTGAAAAAGAACAACAAGGTATCTAACAATCTCTCCATGCAGGATGTCACCAAAAGGCTGACTGCTTATTCTGCGGCGGCAGGTCTCGGGGCGTTTGCTTGTGGTGAAACCGCCGAAGCAACAGTCGTCTATACCGATGTCCCGGACATAGTGGTGAATTCGGCGAACCCCACCGGTGGCTACTACGATATGGACGGCGACACGGTCCCGGACTTTAGATTTCGGTTCCAGCCGGGTTATGCGCCAGCCGGTATTCGGTTTCAGGGATATGGGGCTTCTGATGAACTCACGAATACGAGTAAAGGCAGTGCCTACTACTTGCGCTCGTTTGAGTCAGGAGATTCGATCGGACCGGGCGCGGTACCCACTTCTACCGGATTTGGGGTTGCCTCGCCGAATGCAACCAATTTTGGAAACCCAACAGATCCCCAGTATGCGGGAATCAGATTGGATATTGCTGGCGTAACGCATTACGGCTGGGTTCGGATCAAGACTGAATATGTTGGCGGAGAGACTACCCTTACCGGCACGATCTTCGATTGGGCCTATGAGACTACGCCGGACACCGCGATAGCAGCAGGCGCGATCCCCGAGCCCACGTCACTGGCTTTACTGGCAGCTGGCGCTGGAGCACTGGCTTTTCGTCGTCGATCGGACTGAGTTGTAATAGGACGGCAAGTTCGCAACAGTTTAACGAGATACGAGGCCAGGGCAAATCTTCCTGGCCTCGTGCTGTTTTTGGTCTCGGTAATCCTAGAGATTCCGAGCAGAATTGCGGAAGAGCTTTCAAGAGGCATCAATGTTTGCGTGTCGCGTCAGATTACGCAACGGTGGTCTGGAATCTCGAAGACCAGTTTGAAAATAACAGTGATCCACCGAAATATCCTCACCGCATGACTAGACGACTTGCAAAGAAAGTTCTGCTTATAGGCTGGGACGCGGCAGACTGGGTCATGGTCCAGCCGCTCCTTGAGCAGGGCTATCTGCCGACCCTCGCACAGTTGATCGCCGAAGGCACCAGCGGCAAACTGGCGACCATTCGACCGGTTCTCTCTCCTATGTTGTGGAACTCGATTGCAACTGGCAAACGGGCCGACAAACACGGAATCTGCGGGTTTACCGAGCCTCTGCCAGATGGCAGCGGGATCCGTCCGGTCACCAGCACCAGTCGCAAAACCAAGGCAGTCTGGAACATCCTGTCACAGAACCAATTGACGAGTAATGTCGTCGGCTGGTTTGCGAGCCACCCGGCGGAACCGATCCGCGGGTGCGTCGTCACTGACCACTATGTGCACCCCACACCAAAGGGCAAAGACTTCGGCTCGCTTCCGGAAGGAGTCTGTCATCCGGAGCGTCTCCTGAGGCCGCTTGTCAACCTGAAAGTCAATCCGAAAAGCCTTGACGCGCAAGCCATTCTGCCGTTTGTTCCCCGCGCAGCTGAGGTTGACGCCTCTAAGGACGAACGCTTGGGCAGACTGGCATCGCTTCTCGCCCGCACATCGAGTATCCATGCGGCAGCCTGCGCGATAATGGTCAAAGAACCTTGGGATTTCATGGCGGTCTACTACGACGCGATTGACCAGTTTGGCCACCATTTCATGCCTTACCATCCACCCGCAATGGAAGGAGTATCTGAACATGACGCCGAAATCTACAAGGATGTGATGATCGGTTGCTATCGGTTCCACGACATGATGCTCGAGTCATTGCTCGACTATGCTGGCCGAGACACCACCGTCATACTCGTCAGCGATCATGGATTTCATAGCGGTAGTGGCCGGCAAGATATCGACGGATTCAAAGACCCTGTCAGTTGGCATCGACCCTATGGTGTAGTTTGTGTCCGCGGCCCGGAAATCAAGAGTAATAATACCATCTATGGTGCAACTCTCCTGGATGTGACGCCGACATTGTTGTCATTGTTTGGCTTGCCGATTGGCGATGACATGGACGGCCGACCGTGGCTGGAAATCTTCGATAAGGAAATCACTCCCTCACGGCTTCCCAGTTGGGACGATTTAGACGGCGACAGTGGCATGCACAGCGAAGATCGTCGCGAAGACCCAGTGGAAGCCGCCGAAGCTATTCGGCAACTCGTCGATTTGGGATACATCGATGCCCCCAGCGACGATGTTCAAAAGACTATTCAGAATACCACCGTCGATCTGAAAAGGAACTTAGCATCAGCCTTGTCGGATTGCCAGCGAATCGAAAAGGCGATTCCGTTGTGGGAAGAGCTCATCGAACTCGCTTTGGAAGATTCACCAGAGCTCGTCTCCTACTACTTGGAGTTGGCACGCTGCAACATGCAAGTGGGGCGACTTGAGAAGTGCGAAGAGATTCTCAACAAGTTGCTTGAGCATGCGCCGAATGAAACTGGCGCTCTCATGATGCACGGCCAGTTGAAACTACAATGTCGACGACCAGAGGAGGCATTAGACTACTTTCAGCGTGCAGCAGGAATCAGCACCGACTTGAAGTCTCTGCACAGTGCAATGGGACAGGCTTACGCTCAGCTTTCGAGGTGGAGCGACGCCAAACTAGAATTTCAGAAAGCGTTAGAAGCCGATGAGGAAAGTGCAGTTGCACTGAATGGGCTAGCTGGAATCGCCATTGAGCGGAGGCAGTTCTCGAAGGCAGTTGAATACGCTCTGAGAGCAGTAGGTTTGAATCATCACTTTCCGCGTGCGCACTGCAACCTGGGAATAGCTTTGGCAGAATCAGGTATGGATGAAGAAGCGATCCAGGCTTTGGAAACCACCGTGGCCATGGCACCCAAGATGCGTGTCGCATACAAATGGCTGGCCGAACTCTATTTCAAGGATGGGCGCGACCCTGAAAAAGCCCGCGGGTACGCACGTTTGGCTGGTCTTCAAGACTGTGAGTAAAGAAGATAAGTCGCAGGCGAACAGAGAAAACTCCCTGTAGTCACTGAATCTGGATAGAATAAACGATGGCCAGATCCATGCTGGATCCAGGACACACTGTTGGCGGTCTCGGTACGTGGTTCGCGAAGTAGGAGAATCTCGGTAAAAGGTTGAATGAACCCGTAAATTTTGTTAGGTTCAGTAATATGGCCTCGGTGATCTCCTAAATGCTGCTAACTTCGGGAGGTTGCTCGGCGCGTTGCGCCTTAAAGAGGACGACAATGATGAGGCTGCCAGTTTGAGAAGAGGTAAATAGCGCGATATGGTGACCACGATTGCTCTCGTTGATCGGCAACCTTCAACTGTTTCGCCGCGTCCTTGCTCCGTATCAGTGCGGATGGCACTGGTTCCAGTTCTTTTAATCCTCGCCTTCTGCACTCCAGCCGCGGCTCAGAATAATCGCGGGGTCTGGATGTGGAGCAGCCCGTCGCATCCCTACGGCGGTTCCAACGTTCTTGGCAACTCCGTGAAAGAGGCTGAGCTGATCGCTGATTTCGGGGCGTGGAATTTTGATCGCATCTACGCTAGCTACGGAGCTCAGGTATTAAACGACCCTCCGATCGTCGCAAATTGGAATGCCAGTCTCGATGACGTCGGAATGCGAAGCGAGCTACTGCTTGGGCTCGTGGACTTCAGTCCTACAAGTATCTCGAATCTGGTCCAGACGCGACTCATCGATTTTAATGATGCACGCACTGACCCGCGCGAGCATGTTGATGACGTGCATCTCGACATCGAACCGCACGGTTCGAACGCCTGGAAGAATGGCACCGGGACCGATAAACGTGATCTGCTTTACAAACTTCGTGACACTTACACAGCCGTCCGGGCGACCCTCGACCAGGGAGGCTATCCCGAAGTAAAGATCTATGCCGATTTGCCGGTGTGGTATGACAGTACCACGGCGGTTAGTTGGACGAGAGGTGATCGAACTCAGTGGTTCGCAGACATCGGGGTAGCATTGGATGGAATTACAATGATGGCCTACGAGCGGAGTACGCTCTCCTCAATCCAGAACGGAATCTCCTGGGAAGTGGCTAATTTCAACGGTGATATTCGAGTTGGTTTGAATGTTGCAGAAATTGGGCCTGGAAATACTTTCGCGGATTTCGAAGCGGTAATGACGCTCGCCAGCGAAATCGAGGCCTACTATGGAACCGACATCACGGGAGTCGATTTTCATGCCGTGATTGACTACATCGACGAGGCTCCCACGCCTACCTTCAACGCTGACTTCGATGTCGATGGTGATGTGGACGGTGCTGACTGGTTGGCCTTGCAACGTGGATTTGGAATTCTCAGCGGTGCCACCAGCAGTGATGGAGACGCCAACGGAAGTGGTTCGGTCAATGTTTCTGATCTGGTTGTGTTTCAAGAGCAGTACGGTCAGACTCTCCTGACTGCAGCGTTCGTGGTACCGGAACCTTGTGGTACCCTGCTTTCGTTAGCAGTTTTCGTGGGAGAGTTTGTATTCCGAGGCGGCCTGCTCTTCCGCACGGCCAGAATCTGCCCCACCGGAGTGAGTTTTCCGTGATTCCTCTCAAAACTGTCCTGTCGAAGCAGGGCAGCAGCGCAAGGCTATGGATTCCCACGCTGACAGCTTGGCTGGCAGTATTCTCCTCAGCAGGCCCGTCTCATTGGATTGTTGGTACCATCCAGGGTGCTCTGGAAGCACGAGTAAGTATCATCGGGTACAACAGCTACCGACCGTTGGTGCAAGAGAGCGCGACATTTTTCCGCAGCCGTCAACCGCTGTTCAGTTCGGAACAGATCATTGAGAGGTTTGCCTTCATGGAGGCAGTCGAGGAGAACAAACGACCGTATGGAACCTAACTATCGAATGATTGCTAGAGAAGGCTCGTGCGGAGGAGACCTTGCGAAAGAGAACAAATTAGAACGAACATACGAACTGTCCAGTTGAATACTATTGGTAATTCACGTTTTCCATCGAGAGATAGGTTCGTCCCATGAAAGCACAGCACATACTTTTCGTCAGCCGTAACACTGGCAGAGCGTTCACATTGGTAGAGCTGTTGGTCGTGATTGCCATCATTGGGGTTCTTGTCGCATTGCTCCTGCCGGCCATACAAGCGGCTCGGGAATCGGCACGAAGGTCGCAGTGCGTCAACAACTTCAAACAGATTGGCCTGGGAGTCCTAAACTTTGAAGTCTCGAATGGACACCTCCCCCCGGGCCGCCTCGGATGCGATTACGGATATCGCCCTGAGCCTTACTGTCCTTCTGATACTGAGGTACCGAAGCAAAGTGAGCTCGGCGGCTTTGCTGTGATCCTTCCCTACATGGAGCTTCAGTCTGGATATCTGCTCTTCGATTTGCAGGGTGAAGGCATGTTGATGGTAGGGGATGGCCCCGATCCATGGAAAAATAACACGGCTGCTCTCGACTTCCTCCGGACCCGCCCCCCGTTCTACGTGTGTCCCAGCGACCTCGCGGAACCACAAGTCGAAGGAGTCGAATACAACGACATTGAAGGGCTGGGGACCGGAAGCTACGCCCTATGCATGGGCTCTAACGGCCCGAAGTACGGGATACTCCCCGACGTGAAATTCGAGAACACCGGACTATTCATGTACGCACGCACCTTCGCCCTCCGCGAAGTGGTTGACGGTATGAGCAGGACATTCGTCGCAGGGGAGACTACCAATGGTCACCTCAAGGAATTCGACACCTACAACATTTGGAGTCAGGGCATTCGCCATGTCACCTCGTTGCGTAACACAGAGAATCCGCTGAATACCCCACCTGGCATCGGCACAACCAGGGCGATGAAGGCCACCTCCACTCCGCTGGCGAATGGAGCGTTTATCAGCAACCATCCCGGTGGAGGAAACTTCGTCTTCGGAGACGGGCACGCCGTGTTCATTAGTGAAAATATCGATCTCGAGACCTATCGAGCTCTTTCCACACGGGCAGGACAGGAAGCCGTTGCCGACAATTCGTGATGGGCTTCTCCACGTTACCTACAACACAATTCGAACTGCGCAGACCTGGAATTGCAATCAAGGACGCTGAGACTGGAATCATGCTTTCCCCCTATACCGTCCAGCATGGTACTCTTGGCCGCGGTTTGGCGCTTTGCCTGGCCGTGCTTCTCGGCTGGTTGGGGGCGATGGTAGTAGGCTGCGGGGATGGGCGGCCCAAGCGGGTTGCTGTGTCCGGACAAGTCCTGATCGATGGAAAGCCACTTCCCGGAGGGAACATAAAGTTTGTCCCGTATGGGGCCAGGCCGTCAATGGGCACCATTGGTGAGCAGGGGCACTTTACACTCACCTGTTTTGACGGTGAGGATGGGGCCATTCCTGGAATGCATCGCATTGAGATCGTATCAAACGAGGTTTTGAGCCAGACAGCAATACGCTGGTATGCTCCGAAGAAATACGCGGATTTTCTGACATCGGGACTGGAAGTGGATGTTACTGTGCCGACCGACACCCTGAAAATTCATTTGACCTGGAATGGAGGGAAGCCGTTTGTGGAAAAGGTCGACATGGGGAGCGAGGGGAAGTGATTCGCCTCGCATAGCCTCGGCGACTCAAGAGGCGAGACCTCGGCGCAATCGGGAAAAGAAGCGGAAAGCCCAGTTGCGAGCTTGTTTCTGACTTCTGGACTCAGAGTGACATCCGATCCCAGGAAAATTTGAATTATTCGCCAACTTTATTAAGATACATGCTAGAATGGCTGCTAACGCATAGTTCTAGGAGAATTGGGATTGGAATAACAAAGAGTTGTCATTTAGCCAGGACAATGGCTTAATGACCGGCGCTTTCCATTGCGATCCAGACAACTTTTTCAAAGAGTGGGAAGACACATGAAACCACAAAGAAAGACAACGTTGAAGGGCAAGCAGAAACCACGTCGTTCGAAGCACTTCGCCAAGCGCTTAACCTGCTACACGACCGCAGCAGGTTTGGGCGCGTTTGCCTACGGTGAAACAGCCCAAGCCTTGGTGATCCATCATGATGTCGAACCGGATCTTGCCGCCACTTTGATCGACATGGATCAAGGTCTGGTAGGCGACTACTATATCGATATGAATGGTGACGGGATCGACGACTTCAGGATCCGCTATCAGATTGCAGGCTACGACCTAGCAGCGATTCGTTTCCAAGGGGTGGGCTATTCGGAGGAACTTTCGAATACAGACAAGGGCAGTAACTACTATGTTCGCTCGTTCGAACTGGGCGATTCGATAGGACCTGGTGCAGTAACTACCTCTACCGGCTATGGGATTGTAGCGCCGAACTATACGAACTTCGGCGCTACAGATACCGAGAACTACCCGCAATTTGCCGGTATCCGGATAGACATCGGCGGTATGACACATTATGGATGGGTCCGTATGCAAGTAACTCCTCTCGAGGATTTCACGCCCGTTGCGCCCCTGACAGCGACCATTTTTGACTGGGCCTATGAAACGGATCCGGACACCGCCATTATTGCGGGCGATGTAGGTTCCTTCATTCCTGGAGATTTTGATGATGATGGAGATGTGGACGGCGCCGACCTTAATCAGTGGCAAGGCGATTACGGCGTCAACGGAGGAAGTGATGCCGATGTGGATGGTGACAGCGACGGCAGAGACTTTCTCATTTGGCAAAGGAGCTACACAGGGCCTATGCTAGTGGCATCGAGCACCAGCATACCCGAGCCGACCTCTTTGGCTCTCTTGGCGGCCGGAGGAGGTGCACTAGCCCTGAAGCGACGCCGACGTACCTAACGGTAAGAGCGGCACGGGCATCTAGAGCCAATGAGGAACAGTCATGTTCGTTGAGTGCGTGTCGAATTTGTGTGGAATCCAGTGACGTGAGCAAACGCATTGCGCATCGGATCCTGCTGATCGGCTGGGAAGCGGCAGATTGGCATGTCATCCGCCCTCTTGTTGACTCCGGATTGATGCCGACGCTTGCCAAGCTCATGGAAAACGGCGTGAGTGGGAACCTGGCTACTATTCAGCCAATCGTGCCCCCTATGCTATGGACTTCCATTGCTACAGGCAAACGAGCTGACAAACACGGGATTTGCGGTTGTGTCGAACCCACAGAGGACGCTACTGGCCTGCGACCGGTTTCCTGTTCAAGGCGTTCCTGCAAAGCAGTCTGGAATATCCTGTCTCAGGTAGGCATGACCTCCCGAGTTGTGGGCTGGCCGGCCAGCCACCCTGCCGAACCGATTCAAGGCACCGTGGTTTCAAATCGCTTCGGCAGTTCTTTGCAAGACGCTGCGGAGGAACTTTCGTTCGCTCCACAGACGTTTCATCCGGCTTCGCTTGAGAAAGAGATTGGCCCGCGTTGCATTCGCTCGTCAGAGCTTCAGATGGATGCGATTCTTCCGTTCGTTCCCCAACTCGAACAGATCGATTGGAAAAGTGACCAGCGAATTCACAATCTCGTTCGCCTAATCGCACGCACATCCTCGGTACATGCGGCCGCCTGCCATCAAATCGTCCAGCAACCCTGGGACTTCCAGGCAGTTTATTACTCTGCGATCGACGACTTTTCCAAGTGTTTTGGCCCCTCTTCCCAGAAGCACTCGGATGCCGATCTTCCGTGGGATGCTATCCACAGGAACATACTAATCGGTTGTTACCAATTCCTCGACATGATGTTAGAAACACTGTTATCTCTTGCTGGCGCCGATACCACGGTTCTGCTTGTGAGTGACCACGGTGGGCAGCGGGGAATTTATCAACAGGGCTTTGTTACCTCCCAGTCGCACGACCTACCCCAGTACGGCTTTGGTATCGCTTGCGCAAAAGGGCCGGGAATTCTTAGCAGCACCCAGCTTACTGGTGCGACGGTCTTGGATGTGACACCGACAATTCTGACAATGCTTGGCATTGCCGTCGGCAATGACATGGATGGACGTCCCTGGCACGAGATATTTGTAGAACAGGTTCCATCCAAACACATCAAATCGTGGGAATCGGAACAGAGAAGTGCTGGAAAGCCTATCGAAAATATTGCTACCAACCCTCGTGACAATGCCGACGCTTTACAACTCCTGAGTGACCTGGGACATAATTATGCCCCGAGCGGTGACTTGCAGCAGATGGTGACTAGGGTGTCCCTGATCAATCGGATTAATCTTGCGTTAGCGCTCACCGACAGCAATCGCGTAGCACAAGCCATCGAGCATTGGAAAGCTCTCGTCACCGACTACCCTGGAGAATCCAGCCATGCGATTCAACTGGCGTCGTGCTACCAGCGTTTCGATTGCTGGTCTGAGTGCAAGGACACACTGGCACATATCCCGCAAGAAGCCCGGAAGTTACCCGAAGTTCAGTTTATGTTGGCAAAGATTGCATTGCAGGAAGGCGAAAAAGGTGAGGCTCTGCGCATCGCCTGCGAGTTGGCAGAACAAGGATCGGACAATTCTCACTTTCTGAACCGCGTTGGTGGCCTGTTTTTGCAGGCAAGTGCCTGGGTGCAAGCGGAGTCAGTCTTTCAGAGCTCTTTGGCTGCCTGTAAGACCAATCCGATAGCCCATGACGGCCTAGCACAAGTGTATCTTGAGCTTGATCAGCTTAACACTGCGGTGAAGCATGCGAGAATCGCTGTGGAATTGATCCCTCACTTTCCTGCTGCCCACTTCCATCTTGGCGCGGCGCTGCACTACGCCTGTTACGACGAGGAAGCTATCGCCGCCTTTGAAACCTGTCTCTCCATGGGCTATGAGCTAGAAGAAACACACAGTCGTCTTGCCGGTTTGTATCTCCTCCGAGATCCGGCCAAAGCCAAGCAACACCGGGATTCGGCCAACTTGTCCTGAAGGGATTCATGACCCGATAGAGACTACTAAGGTTCCCAACAGAGCGGCCTGCTGTTGGGCATACAGGATACAGAGTTCCGCCGATATGAGGACGCTTCATACCTCCCCCAAGACAGTTACCAACGGCTTGACATTGTCAGTCCACAGACTTAGGATGCGCGGTGTTTCGTGATTGTGGTCTGCCTCATTCAGATTGGGCGAGCATCCCGCACCAGAATCCGGGGACACAGAAGAGCTTGCGTTTTCAAAAATGCATTGTAGTTGGCGTGGATTGCCTTTGTAGTGCGTGAGAGATGCAACATGCTCGCAACGTCGTCAATCGGCTGTCGAAAACATGACGGATCTTGCATTTGCCACTCCCTTGGGGAGTCAGCAATCGTGTCCCCGTCATTTGAATAGGACCAAAAATCATGAATAGGTTCACCGACAAAAAATGCCAGCACCTAGCACGTGGTTTCACACTTGTAGAGCTCTTGGTCGTTATCGCGATCATAGGAGTCCTGGTTGCCTTGTTGCTCCCTGCCGTACAGGCTGCCCGGGAGTCGGCGCGCAAGACCCAATGTCAGAGTAATCTCCGGCAACTGGCACTGGCGGTGTTGAATTACGAATCTAGCCAGAAGATACTCCCAATCGGTATGGAGTTTGAAGAAGGCGAAGAGCCGGCGTTTACGACTAAGATCGGCAAGAACTGGATCATCTCCGTACTGCCGCAGATGGAACAGCAGGGTCTTTACGACACTTTTGACTTCTCTTCCTACATTCCAGATGCCCAAAACCAGGCAGTACGCGGAACGCGAATCGCGTCTATGCTTTGTCCATCGGATTCCTTCAACGCTGAAGCACTCGACGATACGACTGCCTTGCGACGCAAGATGGGTGATAATTGGGCTCGGTCTAACTATGCGGCCAGTGTAGGCAATGGCCCAATCATTGGGGATAAGAACCGAGAGAATGCCTTCTGGGGCGAAGAATCCAAAGGGTGGCAAGACGCGAACCTCCGTGGTGTGATGGGGCCCAATGTTTCAGTTAAGCTTGGACAAATCACCGACGGCACAAGTAACACAATTATGTTGGGCGAAGTCCGAGCAGGTGTCACTCAGAGCGATCGGCGTGGCGTCTGGGCCTTGGGGGGCGCAGGGTCGAGCTTGATTGCCTGGTACGGTTCGTCGAGTGACTCAAACGGCCCTAATGTGTGCAACGTCAATGCAGACGACGTTAACGGGTGCGTGCCCTCCGAGGATGCGATTAGGGCAACGGAGTGTATGCCTTGCTGGACGGGAGGATATAGCGCCCAGGCAACCACCAGAAGCCTGCATTTCGGAGGTGTTCAGATGGCTTTTGCAGATGGTAGCGTCCACTGGATTAGCGATACTATTGAAACCAGCGGACCCTACGGTGAGTTTTGGACGGTCTGGGATAAATTGATCGCCAGTTCCGATGGACTAATTATCGATGGCAGAGAATGAACTCTGCTGTGAATTCCTCGCGCCGAGTAAACCTGGAATGCCATCGCAACTATTAAGAGTCTTGGCTCCGATCCATGCGGGATGGCCAACTCGAGCCCCGGTTGTTGAGGAGAACCTATGATTCCGTTGCCAGAATCGATGCCAGTTGTAATCATAAAGCTTCGACGACGGGCAGCCGTGAGTGGCCTTATGATATGCCTGCTTTTGGTAGGTTGCGACAACTCAGGCAGAGTTCAAGTAAGCGGGACGGTGAATTTCGTTGACGGAGAAGTCCCTCAAGGGGAAGTCTCTATGATTCGCTTCGAACCAACGTCCTACCAGAAGAGCACCGACGGCGAAGTAATCAAAGGAGCCTATGGCTACATTCAACCGGATGGTTCCTTTCGGATGACGACTTTGAAACCAGACGACGGAGTTTACCCCGGCACCTATAAGGTGTGTTTCACCGTACTGAAGTCCTACATGAGCGGTGAGCCGTTAATTCCCCGAATATACATGTCCAAGAAGACGACTCCGTTTGAGCAGACAATTAATGGTCCGACGCAAGACCTGTATTTTGAATTAGAGAAGCTCCCGGGGAATTGAGCCCCCAGATGATGGCCAGTTCATGTCGTGGCGGCACTTGCCGATCGCCTTGAGTACTGTTTTTACAGTCATCCCTAGTTTTCAAGAAGTTTCTCTCGAGGGTAACTCTCGAATCGCAATTGAATTGGCTTTCAACACTCTAATTGGTCGTCCCTGATAAACTCACAAAACTCTTCCAATAGCGGTAGCATCTCTTCTCCGCTGGCGCTAAAATTTGCCAAGTTTTGATCCTTATGGTCGTGAAAGCTGGCAAAAAATGAAACCTAAAAAGCAGACCTTGCAACGCGAATTGTTTGGCGCCCACTTTTCGGAAATGCTGAATCCCGAGCACCCGTTGTACGTGCTCGCTGAGCGGATCGACTGGCAGCAGTTCGATGTGGCCATCGATTCCTGCTATGCCGACGAGCTTGGCCGACCAGGCGTGAACACCCGTCTGATGGTTGGCCTGATGTACTTGAAGCATGCGTTTAACGAGAGCGACGAGTCGGTAGTGGCTCGTTGGGTGGAAAATCCGTATTGGCAGTTCTTTTGTGGCTTCGAGTACATGCAGCACGATCCTCCGGTCGATTCGTCGATGATGAGCAAGTGGCGGAAGCGGGTGGGCGCCGAGCGATTGGAGAAACTCCTGGAAGTGACGATCCATACCGCGCTGGCGATGAAAGCCATCAAGCCCAAAGAGCTGGAGAAGGTGAACGTCGATACGACTGTCCAAGAAAAGGCGATTGCTTTTCCGACCGACGCTCGTTTGTATCAGAAGATGCGGGTTGCTTTGGTGCGGCACGCCAAGGCGTTAAACCTGCCGCTGCGGCAGAGCTACCGATTCGTGGGCAAACAGCTGCTATTCAAGCAACATCGCTACGCGCACGCCAAACAAATGAAACGGGCTGCGAAGATGACGCGTAAGTTGAAAACGCTGCTGGGCCGTGTGGTCCGTGACATTGAGCGTAAGGCCCCGAAAAGACGTGGTCAAATCGTTGACGAGGCGCTGCATGAGTTGTTGGTTCTGGCGCATCGCCTCTTGGCACAGACGCGCGACAGCAAGAACAAGCTGTACAGCGTACATGCCCCGGAAGTGGAGTGCATCGCCAAGGGCAAAGCACACAAGCGTTACGAGTTTGGCTGCAAGGCGAGTGTGGCCACCACCAGCAAGAGCAATTGGATTGTCGGCGCGCAGGCCTTGCACGGCAATCCCTACGACGGCCATACGCTGGAAAGAGCGATTGAGCAAGTCAAGCGATTAACTCGTAACACGCCCAGTGACGTGATCGTCGACAAGGGTTATCAAGGGCACGGTTATCAAGGAGAAGCAATGGTGCACGTGGTTCGCACGATTCCCAAAAGGGCGACTCGCGCCGTGCGGCGGATGTTAAAACGTCGTGCTGCGGTCGAGCCGACCATCGGTCATTTGAAGAGTGACAACCGACTCAGTCGGAATCATTTAACCGGCAAAGCGGGCGATCGGATCAACACGCTGCTGGCCGCCGCGGGGTACAATCTGCGGAAGCTGCTGCGCTGGGTCGTTTTTTTGCCTGTTTTACAGTCCATGCTGCGCTTGGTGACCATACTTTGGCTCAAGATCAGACGCAAAGACGCGCCGAGCCGGTTGGCGTCTGCCTGAGGTTGCTTACCCAAATTACTGCGCGAAACCCAAAAGGGAATTTATCAGGGACGACTAATTGTTCTGACGCAATAGTCGATTATTTTGGGAGATTTGTGGCCCGCCTAGTCTTACCATTCTCGGTAGAGCCTGGTATCAATCTGACTCTCGTCATTATGTCGAACTTCATTATTGAAGAAATGCCTTGGAAGCAAACTTACTGTTTGAACCTCAAGTTGGTGAGGCTGAAACCTCAATATACGAGGCAGCCATAAAGCCGCATTTCTTTCGGAAATCCCACAAGAGATTAGTACTGTGCGGTGTAAAAATCCTAATTACGGTGGCCGCTTTTGGAAAACCCAATACTTTTCGGTAACTCATACTAGATTTCTTAGGTAAAATCCCGATACAGGAATTCTGTACAGACAAATCACCGAAGTATGGTCTTTTAGGCGAATCTCTATGACCAATATTCTGCCCACGGTTGTCGTCTCTGGCCCCCCTCGCTCGGGTACCAGCCTCATGATGCAAATGCTTCTTGCATCAGGGATCAAGGTCATCACCGACGGCGAGCGTGCGGAGGACGATAACAATCCTCGTGGATATTTCGAGCACAAGGAAGTCATGCGGCTGGCACAGGACAAGTCGATTTTTCACGACTCAGCTGGCAAGGCAGTCAAAGTCATTCATGCTCTACTTAAACACATCCCAGTAGGTATGCCGTTGGCCGTGATCTTTCTTGAGCGTGATCTCGATGAAGTACTCGCTTCTCAATCGGTCATGCTCGAGCGACTTGGTCGACCGCAAGCCAAAATTGCTCCTCAGCGCATGCGAGATATACTCGAGAGCCAGCTTACTTTGGTTCGCAAAGAACTCGAAGCTCGCACCGACACGTCTTTGCTGGAAGTTAAATACGCTCAATTAATTGCAGACCCGACTGCTACTGCCAAGCAGATCGCAGCTTTTCTCGAACCGGTGCTCGGAAGGCAACTTGATTACGAGGCAATGGCCGCATGTGTAGATGCTTCACTCTATCGCCAGAAAAAAGCATAGTGGAGTGCCGGTTTCCAGATCGACTCTCACAGAGAATACTACTCAGGTTCAATGAGGGATGAGGTCGTTCTTTTCTATGACAAGCTGGGATACCGAGTGCCCTTGAACAACTGCTTCTTGGTAGGAACTACTGCCGTTGGGAAGACGGTCGCCGGTGGAGCCATTTTCAATTGCCATTTATAACCGCGAGAAACTCCCCGGCTTTTCTGACGTCCAGAAAACCTTGTATGTGATCCAGCTAAACACGTATTCGATCACCACCCCGCTTCGGCCCTTGCTTTCGCCGTGCATACTCGACGAGAATCCGACGCATCGCTTCCGCAGCGGCCGCAAAGAAGTGGCCTCGACTGTTCCTACGCTTAGCCTTATCCACATCAACTAGACGCAGTTAGGCTTCATGCACCAGCGCCGTCGCTTGAAGAATCTGACCTGACTTCTCGTTGGCGATCTTAGCGGCAGCGAGTTTCCGCAACACGTCGTAGAACAAGGGCAAAAGCTGGTCGGCAGCGGACGGATCGCCATGTTCGATTCGGGGCAAGATTTGCGTGACTTAGGTCATGAGGTCGATTAAAGCCGACTTTTTCCAGGAGTAGGTTGCTATTTTCTCTCCAGCCAGGGATGCAACCTAATTTGGCATTTTTTGCCGACGAGAGCACCTCCTACAAAGATATCGCCAAGTCCCCGAACTTCACGAGGTAGCTACACCGCCATCAATTGGCCCAATCCGGAACTTGCTGAGGTTGGACCAATTGCGCCAAGCAAAGCTTGGGAAAGGGGAATGAGATGTAAATTACACCTTTGAAACCTTTCATCGGAACCTTGCGGGTGATAACCCCGTCCAGTAGAGCCTGACCAGCAACTGGAAGCGAGTTTTGCGTGGTGTCGGGTGACCGGCCCTGCGAAGCCGACCAAGCTCCGCTCGGTGCCCGCAGCGAGTCCGAAAGCCATGCTATTGAGCGTCGAAAGACCCAATCGTGGGAGCCTTTGCCTTTTGATGACCAAGGGCCACGCTGCCGCATTTTTTGGTCTGGTGCAAGCAGTCCTGCCGGCGTCGGTTTGGAACATGTGCAAACGGATGATAGAGGTTCCCCAGGAACTTGGGAGATCCTGTTGCTTCCTCGGCAACATCCCGGACGGAGACACCGAGTGACCAACTCCAGGCTCTGGCAGCTTACTCGTCTGCCAGGGAGCGAAAGAGAACGAGTGCAGCTGAGGTATCGCCAAGCGAAGGAAACGAAGTGCGGCGAGATGGGTAGCAGGAAGTCATAGCGTCTTGATAGTACCGTTGAAGCTGGCGAACTTCACCCCGTTGGAGCCAGTCGAGGGAAGCGAGACGTCGAATCATGGAACCGTTTTTGAGAAACACGACGAATGCCTCGAAATTCGATAGACGTGTACACGAAACAGAGACGGATAGCAGCGTTGGCGAGACGGTCTTCAGAGATGGCCTTCACATCGCTCGCCTATCTGATGGACATTGACTGGTTAAAGGATGCGTATCGATGCACGCGTAAGGACGGTGCTGCTGGTGTCGACGGAGTGACCGCGGAACAATATGAACAGGATTTGGAGGGCAACCTTCAAAGCCTGCTCGACCGCGCGAAGTCCGGCACCTATAAAGCTCCTCCTGTGCGCCGAGTGCACATTCCGAAAGGCGGCTCCACCACGGAGACTCGTCCGCTCGGAATACCTACGCTTGAGGATAAAATTCTCCAGCGTGCGGTGGTCATGTTTACTGGATCCAATCTATGAGCAGGACTTCTTGGACTGTTCCTACGGATTTCGACGTGGCCGCTCGGCACACGATGCGTTGAGTGCCTTCCGCGACCAGACGATGCGCCATTGGCGAACGGGCGTGACAGTTTTGGAGGTCGATATCCGGAAATTTTTCGATAATCTGGATCATCAACATCTCAGGCAGTTTCTCCGACAGAGGGTGCGTGATGGCGTGTTGCTGCGTCTGATCGACAAGTGGTTGAAAGCGGGCGTGATGGAGGATGGTAACGTCAGTTACCCGGACTCCGGATCGCCCCAGGGTGGTGTTGTTTCTCCCTTGATTTCGAACGTGTTCTTGCACTACGTGCTGGACCTCTGGTTCGAACAAGAAGTGAAGCCCCGCCTGCGTGGGAAGGCTTTCCTCATCCGCTATGCGGATGATTTCGTGATCGGCTTTTGCGATCCTCGCGATGCTGAACGCGTGCTGGAAGTCCTTCCGAAACGATTTGGTAAGTATGGGCTGACCGTCCACCCGACCAAGACGAAACTCATTTCGTTCCGTCCCCCGTCTTCACGGACGAAGGACGACGATCGTCCTGGCACGTTTGACCTGCTTGGATTCACCCACTACTGGGCGAAATCCCTGAAGGGCTATTGGGTGGTCAAGCTGAAAACTGCCTCCGATCGTTTTACCCGAGCCGTGCGTAGCATCGATAAGTGGTGCCACGACAATCGGCACTTGCCACTTGCTGAGCAACAACACACGCTCAACCTGAAGCTGCGGGGACACTACGCGTATTACGGAGTAACGGGAAACTCGGAGTGCATGAACAGGTTCCGCCAAGAAGTCGAGAACCGATGGCGTAAGTGGCTTAACCGCCGCAACAACATCCGCTCGATGCACTGGCAGAAATTCTGCGCATTGCTCCGTCGTTACCCGCTTGCTCCCGCACGCGCAGTTCGTTCGCAGCTTCGTCACGCAGCGAAACCATGATTTGAGGAACCGCATGCTCTAATGCGGGCACGTACGGGTCTGTGGGAGCCCTGGGTGAGTAATCACCCAGAGCCACCTGGTCCGCCCTCTGGAATCGACTTTTACAATGCGCAGAGGTGTCTCGATCTGAGACACACCTCAGCGACTTAGCTCCAGCCGAAACTTGCAGCGAGTGGTCCAGTCGCTGCGCCTTGGCGACGGAACAAATCTGCAGCGGTGAATCGACACTGGCAGGGTTGCTCGCGGTTTCGAAACACGCTCAACCCTGCCGAACGAACGTTATCTACGACATATTGGACAGAACGGCTATAAGGTTTGGACCAGCTTTTCGACGAGAGTAGCGACGCCAGCTTGCGCTTCGTCAATGGATCTGCGATGGCGGTCATCGCCAAACTCTTGATATTCAATCCCGATGTGGTGAATGTCGTCGTCCCCATTAACGCCGAGATAGAAAGAGCAAGTCTTTATGTGAGGCACCAAGTGATTCATGTGTTCCCGTACTCCCCCAACTTCAAATCCGAATTCACCTGATGAAGTAAGGATAACGAGTATTTTGTTAGATAGAAGCGGTTCAAGCGGAAAGTCTCCGCGGTCGAGATCGAAAGAAAAGGTCTTATTGACGCGAATGACTTGGTCGAACCACGCTTTCAGCGATGAAGGCATACCGTAATTATACATCGGCGTACCAAGCAATATGATGTCAGCAGCCGCGAGCTCTGCAATAAGAGCATCCGAAAGCGTGAGCATTTTTTCCTGCTCTTCTGATCGATCGGCAGGAGGCGTGAAAGCGCAGGCAATCCATTCGTCGGTCACGGGCGGTGGCGGCTCTCTGCCAACGTCTCGTTCAATGACCACATCTTTCGGACGGTGTTTCAACCAGTTTCGTACGAACTGCGAAGAGAGGCGCCGCGTAAGTGAACGCTCACTTCGGGCGCTAGCGTTGAGTTTGAGGATTGTCGTCATGGGTTTTCGCCTATAACTGTTGAAATGAAGGATCGCATAAATTAGGACGGATTCTTGTGCTCGTTCGGCATACTTGCCGCGGCATCAAAGCGAGGCGATGCGACGGACTGCTTCGGCGGCATCGAGCGTCTCGCTGGCGAGCATGTGGTAGTTTGTCTTTGCCGCCGCCATGCCATTAAACTCTGGCAGAATGGCCGCAGCGGTGGCATCCCAGGCGACGGCTACATCAAAGCCCTGCTCGAGGAGCTCGCGCAGGTGTGACTCGACGCACAGGTTCGCCGACATGCCGGCCAGCAGCACCTTGTCGATCCCTCGCTTACGGAGTTGCAGTGCAAGGTCGTTTGACTCGGGCCCGAAGACCTTGTGTGGACTGACGATGACTGTTTCGCCATCGTCGATGAACGGCTTGTAGCGTTCAAGCCAATCAGCGCCTGAACCCTCGAAGTTTGTTAAGTCTAGCGGACCCGGACGGTCAAACATCTTGATGTCATGCATCAGCCGTTCGAGAGAGCCTTCAAATCGCCACTTGTGATCATGCGGATAGTAGTAGTGGGGCGAGATGAAGACCGATATCGACGCGTGTTTCGCGGCACGGAACAGGGACTCGATGTTTTTGACGGTCTCGTTTTCGGTGACGCTCTTGCCGACGACGCCCCACGCGACGCCTTCGGAACTCAGAAAGTCATTCTGCGGGTCGATGACCACCAGGGCGGTGTCACTTTTGGTGAATTCGAATCCGGGGACTGGCAATGCCATGGCAAACTCCTTGCAGTGAAAGGGAAAACGATTTTTGAACTGGGTTACGCTGCGTCGCCAAGCCGGGCTTTCAGCGTGTCGATCTCTTGCTTGAGGCGGTCGATCTCGGATTGAGCTTTCGCCTCGGGGATTCGGCGATGAATGTGTTGTGGGCAATTGACGTCCCACGCTTCGATGTCGAACACAATCGCGCGCTCGGGCGTTGCGGCATAACTCGGCTGCGCTAGTTTGGCAACCAATGGGTCGTCGCCCTCGACGACACGGGCGCGGCCCCAGATTTTGATACGGCGTCGACTTTCGTAGTCCATCAAGAACAAGAAAGCCTTGGAGTTTTCCGAGAGGTTTCCCACCGACAGGTACTGCTGATTGCCACCGAAGTCGGCGAAGGCGAGCGTGCCGGGACCGATCGGTTTGAGGAAACCCGCCGGCCCGCCGCGGTACTGGATGTAAGGCTGGCCATCTGCTGTTGCGGTGCCAAGGTAGAACATGTCAAGATTCGAGAGGAACTCAGCCAAGTCGGGAGTGACTTGCGTCTGCCAACCCCGGCTACGCTCCATCCGATGGTAAGCGGCGCGAGAGCCCTTAGCTGTCTGAACGGCTTTCACGGCAGGCGTAAAGGCGATGTCGCTCGGTATCGTAGACATGAGGTGCTCCTTACTGATGAGGACGGTGGGTGCGGAAAGACGATTCACTCGTCGAAGTGCGCATTGAGGAATATCCGTCAGTTGTTTCTCACTTAACGCAGAGCACCACGGCCGGCTCGGCGGGGCGAGGTTCACCTAACGGCCAATGGAATTTCCGCTCCGACTCGGTGATGGAAAGGTCATTGATGCTCGCCTCGCGGCGTCGCATCAGCCCCTCGGGGTCGAACTCCCAAAGCTCGTTCCCGTAGGCTCGCCACCAATGGCCGTCGGCGTCGCGATACTCATACTGGAAGCGAACCGCGATCCGGTTGCCTTCGAACGCCCACAGGTCCTTCATGAGGCGATAGTCTCGTTCTATGTCCCATTTGCTGCTGAGGAACTCGCGAATTTTGTCGCGACCCTGAAGGAACTGGTTGCGGTTTCGCCAAGTTGAATCCTCGCTGTAAGCGAGTGATACGCGGTTAGGGTCTCTAGAGTTCCAAGCATCTTCTGCGGCTCGGACCTTCGCTGTGGCTGTCTCCCGTGTGAAGGGAGGACGAATGGAAGTGGATGTGGACATGATTTCTTTCCAGGTTTGTGTAAAAGGAAATCCACCCGGACCTCCGCGTTCGACGGCCCTAGGCAGAATTGAGTCAGACGGTGCAGCCACAGGCAGTCGAGCAGGCTGCTGCTTCCGACTCCTCGGTGGCGAGCGGCGCCGCGGCTGGAAAGTCGACGTCGGTCTCCGCGAGATTGTTGAGGTAATTGGTGAAGACGTTAAGCGCGACGTGCGCCACCACTTCAGTGACCGCATCGTCGTTAAAGCCGGCGGCACGGAACGCATCAAGTTGCTCGTCGTCAACACGACCACGAGACTTGACGACCGCGTCGGCAAAGCGAGCCACCGCGCGGCTCAATTCGTCATAGCCGTCTGCACGGCGGGCGGCCTCGATCGCCTCGGGTGATAGACCGACCATCTTGCCGATCGTGGAGTGGGCGGCGAGGCAGTACTCACAATCGTTCGCTTGAGCGACGGTGAGTGCAACAATCTCACGTTGCTTTGGATCGAGGCCGCCGCCAGCGCTAAGCGCACCGGAAAAATCCAGGTACCCACGCAACGCGGCGGTGGAATTGCCCAAAACACGGAGCAGGTTCGGAACTCGGCCGAGCTTCGATTTGACGGATTCAAACAGTTCAGCCTGCTGCGGATTGGCTTGGTCGGGAGCGATTTGGGGGAGTCGTGACATGGTTCTTTCCTTGCGATTAACAATGGTTTCGGGACTACAGACGAGTCTGATGCTCATCGGAATTCACCAATTGCAGAAGACGTGCCAATCCCTCTTCGTACGTCGTAAGTGATTTCTATATTGACGGTTACGGACTTCTGTGGCATTTGTAGATGGCCACGATATTTCGTCGAACAACGAAATGTCATGGCAAGAGAAACGAAATTTCGTTATCGTAGTGGCATGGCCGCTTTGAAATACCAAACGCCGCTGTTCGACGATCCGAAACAGCTCCTGTTGGACCTTGCACAAGAACGTGACTTGGCATCGCTCCTCAAGTTGCTCGTGACACGAATCGGCAACTCGGAGTCGGTCGCGTTGGTGCGTCTCTGGCTGGTAAGACCTGGCGACATATGTCAGACGTGCGCGCTACGAGACGAATGTTCTGACCGCTCGCAATGTCTCCATTTAGTGGCCAGCCAAGGTCGGTCATTCGCCGAGCCGGAAAAAGACCTTACGCGTCTCGACGGTCGCTTTCGCCGATTTCCGATCGGCGTACGCAAAGTCGGGCGGATCGCGCTGACCGGCGAAGCGATCGAAGCGCCCGACTTGGCCGAAATGCCAGAGTGGATCGCAGACCCCGAATGGGTACGCGCTGAGGGCATCACGGGGTTTGGAGGGCAACCACTTAGCCATCATGGGATGGTGTTGGGAGTGCTCGGTGTGTTCAGCCGAGTTAAAATCGGCGACGAGTGCTTCAACTGGCTGCGGATGATTGCCGACCACGCTGCGGTCGCGATCGCCCATTCCTACGCTTGGGAGGAGGTTCAGCAGCTTCGTAAACGACTGGAGGAGGAGAACGAATACCTGCAACAAGAGGTCGCTTTGGAGCAGGGATTTGGCGAGATGCTTGGAACCAGCCCGGCCTTGAGGAATGTCGCGCAACAGATTGATCTTGTGGCTCCCACCGATTCGACGGTGCTCATTCTGGGCGAGAGTGGTGCCGGAAAGGAACTTGTCGCGCGAGAGCTGCACCGGCGTAGCGGCAGGGCCGACCGCCCTCTTATTAAGGTGAACTGCGCAGCCGTTCAGCGCGAGCTTTTTGAGAGCGAGTTTTTCGGGCATGTTAAAGGCGCATTCACTGGCGCACTCCGCGACCGTTTGGGACGATTTGAACTTGCCGATGGAGGAACCCTGTTTCTCGACGAGGTTGGCGAGGTGCCGCTCGACCTGCAGAGCAAGCTGCTCCGAGTGCTCCAGGAAGGCGAGTTCGAGCGTGTTGGCGAGGAGAAAACGCGGCGAGTGGATGTGCGAGTAATAGCAGCAACTAACCAAGACTTACGCGAAGAATCGCGGCATCGCCGATTCCGTGAAGATCTTTACTACCGCCTAAGTGTGTTTCCTGTCGCGCTGCCACCCCTGCGTGAGCGGCAGGAAGACATCGGGCTGTTGGCAGATCATTTTTTGCAGGGTGCGTCGCGCCGGTTCGGCGTCGATCCTCCAAGATTGACCAAGGCCGTGGTGCGACATCTTGAGCAGTACAACTGGCCCGGCAACATACGTGAGCTGCAGCACGTGATCGAGCGAGGAGTAATCCTGTCGCAAGGTGGGCCGCTGCGCGTGAGTCTGGATGAGAAGCCCATCGATCCAGGAAAGTCGTCAGCAGTTTCAGAATCAGAGTTGCTCACTGACGCTCAGATTCGCGAGATAGAGAGGACAAACCTGCGCCGTGCTCTCGACGTGGCGGATGGAAAGGTTTACGGACCAGGTGGCGCTGCCGAACTCTTGGGGGTCAAACCTACAACGCTCAACTCTCGACTTAGGTCGATGGGCATCAAAAGGAAATACACAAGATAATTCGCCAGTCCCTTCGACATCGTTGCATCGGCTGCCGGACCTGACTTCTGACTCCACCAAACAGTGGGAATTTGTCAAAAACGAATCAGCGTTCGTTGGCAAGAATTTAGCCAGTATCGAGAGAGATTAAGCGCCCGCTGCAAGTTTCGCTGTTTGCAAACTGCAATCGGATGCTTAACCCGCCCGCTAGGTATACTTGACTCACAACACTGCGGTAATTTCGACCGACGACAGTTAGGGACTGAATCTTGCGCAAACAGGCTGATGAAGCTCGTTGTGCTGCGACAGCGTTGCCAGTTGGTTTATCCTAATACAGCTTCGCCCTGCTCCTTACCTACCTCAGCCCGAAACGTCGAAGTTGATCGCCCCATCCCAAAAGCACTCAGGAGGGACTTCCGGAGCTGACTTCCCCCCAGTCCCCAGATCCCAGCCCCCCTCCCGAGAAAATTTCCTCTCGTTTTTGGCCACCCAATCTGCTATAGTGAACGCCTGTATATATTCGCTATGTCTGTTGCAAAACCCTCCCCGCTCGACTACTCGCGACCCTCCCAAGGGGAGGGTGTAGTAAAATTACCCTCCGTCGGGAGGGTCGGACGCGGTAGCGGCCGGGGAGGGGTTTTGGGATAGAGTCCCCAAACCCCAGGAGCCACTATCATGAACTCACCACAGTCACCGCGACCTGTTGGGCGACCGCGTGTGTTGGCTGATCCCATCAAGCGACGTGAAGTCTGCTCTTTGATCGGGGTCGGCGCGGGATACGACGAAGCGGCCAGACACGTCGGTTGAGATTAGCACCAATGCCCAAACGCACTATCACAAACGTCTGACGGAACTCTATTACATTCTTGAAGGCGAAGGAGAAATGGAACTAGACGGTCAGCGCCACCCTGTGAAACCAGGCGACGCCATCCTCATCCAACCCGGCTGCCGCCACAGAGCCATCGGCCGCCTGAAAGTGCTAAACGTCCCGGTCCCCGCCTTCGACCCGGAGGATGAGTGGTTCGATTGAAGCTCAGAACCTATCCCAGAACCGATTTTTCTCAAAAGTAGCTTGGGTCCCCGACCCGAGATTTAGAGCATTTGTCCAAACGGGACGGGGTCCCATTCTACGTTTTGGGATAGGCACTTGGTGCATGTCCCAAGAATTCGCCGTAGAATGGGGCCAGCTAGTGGAACTTAGGATAAGGCATACAAGAGTCAGCTCTTCCTCTCTTAAGAATAAGGGCGCATCTACCGAGGTTGTCAACACCGCCAGCAGTTGGGCAACAGGAGAAGCTGCTGAAGTTGGTCCACCCGCTGGCAGTTCGAGGAAACTCAAACTGAGCGAGGTTGTGCACACCTCCGCTGGTCAGCAACTGCCAACTTCCGCGTGATGAAGGAGAAGCTTGCCACCGCTACTAGCAATAGGGTCGCTCGGGCATAGCAATAGGGTCGCTCGGGCAAGCGTTGGCCGAACGAAACTAAAGCCCCATCTTGGTTTGACTGCGAAATGCGCTTCTCTAGGCCGCCTCGCCTCTCAGTCAGAGAAAACGCTTTAATCAAAGCTACCAGTTAACGGTTCATTATTTCTTCGAGTCGCGCGATGCGGCGATCGAGTTGCAAGATTTCTTCGTATAATCGATGTGTCTCCCAGTGCAAGTGATCGACGAGTGACAAAGTGCTCACTGGATCACTAGTCATCTTCATCCGCAATCTGCAGACCTCCGCGTAACTTCTTAGTCTCTCAAGTTCTACATCGGTAATCAGGTTTTCATTTTTACTTCTCAATGATTCGGCAATCTTAAGATCAAAGTTGGCCAATTCTGATTGTAATGCAATATGTTGTAGGATCGACTGGCTATAATCGGCTCCATGTTCCGCATGGGAAAGATTCAGCTCAGCGAATCGAACTTGCAAAAGCAGTCGTGAGATGTCGTAATCAGTAACAGATTTGCTGACCAGACGGTTCTGTTCACGGGCCTCAGCAACCTCTGCTTTGGCAAGTCTTAGACAGGCGCGGGCGTAAGCAACTGAGAGATTATCTTCTGGAATGTTTTGGGAAGGGGAGCCTTGTGGTGACGCAGACCCACGTTCAACCGTGTTGTTACCCTGCTGTTGCGTTGATGCCGTTGAGCAAATCGCTAATACGATGATTGAACTTGCAAGTAAAAGCGTTTTGTGAGTGAACATGATTCTGGCCCTCCTTATCTTAGGTATCAGGTTTCAGACGGCCACCTTGCTCGCCAATCGTAGCCGAGTCGACTATTCGAGGACTTCACAGGCACGAAGTCGTGATTTCGTCAGATCTCGGTATGACATGCAGACTTGAGATCACCATGCTTTGCCTTCGCAAGCCTTGTACCAATCCATGGAGTCCATCAGCAACTATGGATAATTAGGTGGATGAAAGTCGAACGCGGCAATCATGATGGTCCAAAAACATTCAATTGATTCAACTGGCCTTCCGCCAACGCAAAACTCTGTGAACCAGCACGGCCAGCACATGAAATAAAGCTGGTGCGGCCAGCATGAAGACAATTGGGTTTGGAAGCTGATTGACACACATCCGGCACCAAATCCAGTAACCGGCCATTGCACAAAGAGCTATCATACTACCAGTGAGTTCAAATCTATTCTTCCAGGCGAGCAAATAACCGACAAAGACTACCAAGATTAGCGCGATTTGCTCCCATTCGGCTATCACCAGGTTGGCGGACAACCTCGGATCGGTAAGAAAACCAACCGCAAACAGGATCGCGGCAACGACCGATCCCCATCGGGCAATCGAGCGATTCACTTTTTCAATTTCAGTGATAGTTGAGTTATTCATCGTACACCTCCTTTCCCGTTGAAGGCCTACGTCTCCCACCGTCCGTCAAGACCCCAGTGGCAGACTAAGGTATCTGAAAGTGACTTTCTGAGAATTGTTCGTCTAGTGTCGTCTTTTCCTGCACAATCGCATCAAGTTCCCCCTTGTCGACCCAGCACCCTAGGCATTGATTGCAGCGATCAATCCTTATTGGATGCATGAACGTGTAAGATACTTTTTGCAATCGACCTTTTGGGCACCGCGGGCACCGCATGTAGCCTCCACTTGTTACGTCGTTGTTTAATGAGGCATCATCTATTTCCTGGATATGACTCTCGATATTCGAAAGTTTCAGCCCACAAATGGCTTCAAGCTTATGGAATTCGAGCCAAATCCCCGAACATTCAAGGCACTTGTGAAGTCGGATGCCATCAATCTTAGCTCTCGCTAATTGTGATTCGTCACGTGGGCATTTCATGTCACACCTCCTTTTCAACTCGATCCTTTAGTATTGAGAGTTGACATAGACCCTCAAATGCTCATTCGATAGAGTCCGTCTCTAATCAAAGGAAGTTTTCCTCTTGAGCTTCTTAAGTCATTACCTTCCTGACGATGTTTTCCGCCATTTAAATGGAGAATGCATAGAGTCCCGCAAGGGCCGCCACGACAGTGATCGTGATCAGCAGAGTGCGGAGACTGAATCGCACTTCACGGTTTCGAAAATGCCAAAAAATGATTCCAGGTGTTGCAAAGCCTACCGCTGCAGCCAACCACAAGAAGCAAGTGGCCAGAGTTCCACCGTAGTACTCGTAGTTGTCGTGATACTTGAGTCCGAGATTCATGAAGAAAGTCATGCTATACATCACTCCAGCAACACCGCCGGCAAGCATAACAAAGACAATACCCATAAAGGTAAGTACCTTATTAAGCGTCGATTTCGATTGGTGAATAGCTTGAGTAGGCACGGTTCACATCCTCTCGTAGACGATGCCCAGTTCGTCGGCCTTGGCTTCATCCGCCCGAGCCTTCTCCTTTTCACCAAGGGCGTAATATGCAGACCCACGGGCGGCATAAAATACGGAATTCTCGGGATCGAGTTCAATTGCCCGATTGAAGTCGGCAATCGCTTTCAAGTATTCGAAATTTGCACAATGCAATATCGCACGATGGTAATACGCTTCTGCATAGTTTGGGTCGATCCGGATGGCCTGAGTGAGATCTTGAATTCCCTTTTCATAGGCAAGCAAATGCCCCCGAACCTTTCCTCGCTCTGTGTAGAGCATCGCCGATAGTGGGTTCAGGCGGAGTCCGGCGTCACAGTCCTCTAGTGCTTTTTCGAATTCAATTAGTTTGTCCCAGCAAGATGCACGAGCACCATAGTAGACTTCGTTGTCAGGGTCTAAGCGGAGTGCTTCGGTATAATCGGCTATGGCCTTTCGATATTCTTTTTTCTCAGACCAACAGACTCCGCGGCCAGCAAAAATGGTCGACCTCCAATAGTCGTCGGCATCGAGTTCCAAGAATAGCGTGTAGGACTCAATCGCTTTATCGTAGTTGTTGAGATCTATCCACAAAATGGCACGATGCACGTAGGCGAGTTTATGCTCGGGGTAGAGTCGGATAACTTCATCGAGGTCTTGAATAGCAAGTTTCTTTTCCCCGAGTGCGGTATGCACTTCACTTCGACCAACGTAAGCGGCCCACATGTTGGGATCGAGTCGAATCGCTTCGTCGAAGTCGCGCAAGGCTTCGTCGAGTTGGTTAAGCTTGATGAGTATTCCTCCCCGAAGGTCGTGTGCTTCTGCACTTTTGGGGTAGAGTTTTAGAGAGGTATTGAGATCAGCCAGTGCCTGTTCAAATTGCTCGAGATGATAGAGATTTTGCCCCCGATAATAATAGGCTTCGTAATTGTCAGGATCTCGTTGCAGGACAAAATCGTAGTCCTTGACTGCTTTTTCGTATTTTCCAAGTTTGTAGAGTAATTTGGCGCGGAAGTTATGAACATAAATACGATTAGGTGCCAAGCGGATGGACTCATCAAAGTCCCGCAAGGCCTCTGTTAGGTTCCCGCGTGATTGATGTATGAGTGCCCGTCCGTAATAGGCTTCGGCTATCTTCGGATCCAGCCGTATTGCTGTATCGTAGGCCTCATAAGATTCGTCAAGATCTCCACGTTCGCCATAGATTGCACCACGCAGCCAATAGCCTCTGGCTGACTTCGGTTCAAGCATGAGATAAGATTCGGCATCAGCAAGAGCCTGCTGCAATTCACCTTTCAACATCCTGGTCACACCGCGGCGAAAATAGGCTATAGCAAGAGAATTGTCTAAGCGAAGGACTTCATTATAGCTTTTAAGTGCCTGGTCGAAATCATGGCGGCGATCGAATTCGTCGCCTTGTGCCATCAGTTGCTTCAACTGTTCATGCGAAGCAGAGGGAGCTTGCTGAGAATCATTTTGCTCCGCCCCGGAAAGATCACAATCGAATGAACTAGTTTGATAGAAAAAACCTAATACACAAAGCAATCGACCTGCCTTTGCGAAGATTGATTTCCAAGTGGCGGTTGAAAGAGTTAAACTTTTGACATTCGAGGAATACGTGCTCATCACACACCTCCTCCTCATTGGTTGCCTAATTACATTATATAAGCGTTTCCAGAAATTTTCTTTTGCTCGCTTAGTCGAGGTGGTCTATTCCGGCTGCATGGGATTATTAAAAATGCATAAATCACTTACCTTTCTTGATGGTTTTATGTGCCCAGGAGGGGACTTCTTATGTGGGTTGATGTTTCTTGGGAATGTATTCGGTAACGAGACAGTTTTCACTATCGAATGTCCTTCAGCTCACATGGCTAATTCCTCACCAGTGTGTACGATGTCAGCGACAATAAAGTCATTTTTGTGGTGTCCGAATCGTTGATAGGAATAACGACTAGTCGTATTGCATTATCTTGAGATCTCAGTTTAAACTTTTCTTTAGTCGTTTGACTAAAAGTCGATCACAATCACCCTGCGATGTCGGCTCAATTTCTTGATAATCTTTGTGATGTGAGTTCTGCATATCGACGATTACCCATTCCCCTTGACGGTCACACACGATCAAGTGGACGTATCCTTGCTTCCAGTTCTGGGGATTGAACACATAGTCAGCACACAACACGTAGTCGGTTTCCGGCGGATGCTGCCGAACATACTCTCGAACCTCACGTGACAGATCCCAGAGCGTTTTCAATTCGTTAGGATCCTTTTGAGACGCAGCGAACTCGACAACTTCTTCAGCGGTTTTGGCTTGACACAGTGCGGCGGTAATTAGTCCATTGGCCAAGGCCTGAGCGCTGGCGACATCTGTAGCTCGGCCAAGCACGCGAGGCGGCAGTACCAGCAGTGTCCGCTGCGGTCCTGCCTTGCGGAACTGCTGCTCGCGTGCCGGGATGGCATCACGCTCTGCTTGAGGAGGCAATCCGCTGCGCTCGTCGATAAGGCGTGCCATTTTCCCCGGCTGAGCAGCACGGGCGGTCTCTTCATTCAGACCCAGTTGCGGAGCAATCCGCTCGACGACCTCCGCTGAAAGGGTCATCAAGTCGCGATGATTTTGCATTGCCTTCAATTCTTGATCCTCTTCGGTCAGTTGTTCGCTCCAAACGATGTCCCCTTTTTTGTCTAGAATGACCGACTGAATTTGTGTCAACAGGCCCTCTGGCAGTTTTACATGGTACTCGACGTACAAGGCATAGTCCGTTGGAATAGGATTCTGATCGACGAACTTGCCGAGTTCATTCGTGTATTGGCGTAGGTCGTTGTTTTCGCCAGGATCGAAGGGTTTGTCTCCTAGTTCGATGTTCTTCAGTCCCTTCTTCTCCAGGAGGAGACCAATCAACTCGCTAACACGATCCATTGGTTTAGCGGCAACACGGACCGGAAGAATGGTTAAGGTTGCATCTGGACCTTGAGACTTCAACTGCTCCAAACGCTGGGTTTGCTTTTCATCCCGGGATTCTGATGAAGGCACTTCGGCAAGTCCCATTCCATTCGTTACGAACAAACCAGCAAGCATTACCAATCCTGCGGCGAGCAGTCGACGTGGAAAACATAACAAATTGTCTAGTTGCTCGTTTGAGTATTTCATGGCAACAACCTTTCATGTGAACAATTCAGGTAATTGGTAACACCAGCGAGTGGCTTTTTCATTAGTTGCCAGATACACGTAAGTAGCACGACCATCACAAAGTTCGATGGTTCAGGGACAGACTCTACGACATAGGCGGTTACGATGAGGCGAGTGGCTTGCTCATCATTCCAGAATGCGGATCGCAGCCCCGTTGAGCTCTCACTTGCGAAGAAGGCTATGCGATTCTCATCGATCTGGCCGAATAGATCATTGGGCTCGCCGGGATGCCAATTGGTGAATTCGAAAGGTTCCCCCGTGACCCATTGCCAGCCCACGGATGGATCTCGGTCTCCAGGTTCTTGGATAGCACCCAACCAGGGGCCAAAATAGTTGCCGATTCCATCTCCTTGCCAATACTCAGGCGAATCCGTTAGAGAGAAGACAAACTCGTTTTCTTCAGCAGAAGTGATCGTCGCGAGGTATCCGCCATGAGCATGGGCGTTAAAGTATGCATCGGGCCAATCGATAACACGATGAATCCCGCCGAAAACGGAATCTATAGGACCCTGAAACACTTCATACCAATGCCCATTCCCTCCATCGGTAACTTCCCAACGTATGCGTTGGGCACTAACATCACTGAGTTGGATACCAATTGATACCGCGCATAATAGCACTAGTTTCATGTACATAGTTTGGGACTCCTTCGAAATAATGCGCTTAGGCAAAAGACTACCCAAACGAACATTGTCAGCATTAGAAAGGTATCGCTTTCAGGTATCGCGTTGAACGAAGCATTGAGGATGTCGTGATTGGCCCAGCCATTCCAAGTCGACGCTGTGAAGCCGATCCAGGCTTGCCCCTGACTTAATGCAAGCGTCTGATTGAGATCCAACGGAACGACAAAAACTGGCGTCGCCAGGTCGTCTACGAAGATGTCCATCACCCCGGGAAGGTAGCGTAATTCGACAGTGTGAATTGCCCCCGCTAAGAAATCAGGCACAAAAGTCGTCGAGCCGAGCGAGTAGTCTTCATGGGGACTATTTGGCGAGAGTCCACGTGTATGAACGCTGACGTGATTCCCGTTGGGGTCGTTGAGGTCGGAGTTCTTCCATGTATCGAATTCCACGGCGACGCTGTTAGGAATGGCTTCTCGATCACCTACACCCCCGTAGCCAATTCCCGAGCCATAGTCTCCGAGCGCCGTGACGCTGCTGTTCTGGATCACAAAGGCCAATCCATCACCCCCGACACCTGAAAAACCCGGCTGAGATCCTCCTCCGGTCATTTGAAACTGAAATCTGCAGCGGAATCCGTCGTCTACTATCTCTCGGTAGCGAATCCACGCCGATCCATGCTGGTGATAAGCCGCAGGCGTCAAGCGCAGGCGGTTGCCACTCTGGATGGCATCGCCGCGCATGCGAATACCATCAACGGAACTAAAGTCCGAATAGTGGAAATCAGCTACTGCCGGAGCTACATACCAGACAGGTAGGAATACTAAGAAGGAATAGAAAACTTGACATCGAAGATAAACTGAGCACATGGCATTGGCCTCCCTCAACGTTTGGTAGGCCGCCAATGTCAGTTATTTGCCGCTCTGCTTGATTGGCGGCACCGTGGTGTGCGATATGCGCAATGAATTGTGCCCTAACGCACATCGAAATCATGCTCTTACACTATTAAGACCTCCTATATGGATCTGATGGAATTCTAAATGCTCGATAGTGCAATTGGTGTGCCGCTGGTGTTAGTTCAACGTGGGACAGAGTCCCTAGTGCTTCTCGACGAACTCGTGGGGGCACAATTGCCGCAAATCAGCTGAAGATATCTATTAGCAGTATCTCTTTGAAAAAACTGCGATTTATTTTGGCAATCTGCGTTGTCGGAGGATTCCCAAAGGGAGCGCAAACGTGCTCATGGAATCGCTCGACATACGCTTGCATCCAGTTTGAATGCTCCTGGTGCACGGCATCGACAAGTTTACCTCCACCCAGCTGCGTTACCCAAGTGGTTGGCATGGCGGCCCCTGCAAGGCTGCTCGAAGTCGCGGCGGGGAATCTGACTTCGATCACTTTGGCGACTGGCCAACTCACATCGGTTGCATCAACCGCCCGCTAGGAAGACTTGACTCATAACACTGCGGTGATTTCGACCGACGACAGTTAGGGACTGAGTCTTGCGCAATCAGGCTGATGAAGCTCGTTGTGTTGCGATAGTGATGCCAGTCGGCTTATCCTTTGCAGGCTCGCTCGACTCCTAACCTACCTCAGCCCGAAACGTCGAAGTTGATCGCCGCTTCGCAAAAGCACTCAGGTAGGAGTTTCGCAGTTGACTCCCCCACCCCGCCAGTCCCCAGATCCCAGCCCCCCTCCCGAGAAAATTTCCTCTCGTTTTTGGCCACCCAATCTGCTATAGTGAACGCCTGTATATATTCGCTATGTCTTTTGCAAAACCCTCCCCGCTCGTCACCTCGCGACCATCCCAAGGGAGGGTTTTGGATTGACCCCAGAACACTCCAGGAGGAACCATCATGAACTCACCACAGCCGCCGCGACCTGTTGGGCGACCGCGTGTGTTGGCTGATCCCATCAAGCGACGTGAAGTCTGCTCTTTGATCGGGGTCGGCGCGGGGTACGACGAAGCGGCCAGGCACGTCGGTTGTACCGTCGCCACGATTCGCAATGAGGCAAGTCGCGACGCGGAGTTTGCCGCACAGCTGACCTCCGCTGAAACGACTGCCGGTTTGACTCCTCTTCGCGCGATGCGTTCGGCGGTCAGTACCGACTGGCGCGCAGCCGCCTGGCTGCTTGAGCGGACTTGCCCCGAACGCTACGCTCGCCGCAAACCGGAATCCCTCTCTCCAAGCGAGGTCCGCGCGCTACTCGATGAGGTCGCCAGCATCATGGCCGACGAAAGTATGGATGAGGCCCATCTTGAGCGAATGCGCTCTCGGCTCGACGAACTGCAGAAGGCCCGTTTTGGCCAATACCGCTCTGGACTGCAAGGCGACCCGACGCCCAAGTCGGCCGAGGAACGTTGGTACGAGAAGTGGCAGCGCGAACTGGAGCGAGACCTGGCTGCTGTCGGTTTCGATGCCAGTCAAAACAATGTCAGTGCCGCGGAAGTGAAGACGGCCATCGCAGGGATTGAAGCCTACGATCGTAGTAGCGAAGCCGAGGAAGCTGAGCAGGCACAGGGAATTCTTTTTCAAAAACTCCAAAAAAGCCTGAAGGAGAAGATTCCGTAAGTCATTTGTCACTAATGAGTTGCGTCGATTCATGTCGGCAAGAATGAATTAATTTTTATTTGTTTTCTTTGTTTTTCGAGGAAAGTTAGTTGAGGATGCCTACTCTTATACGCAGAATCGAGCAAAGAGCGTCGGCTTTGCGTTTGCTGCTAGCAGTTGTCAGGCAGCATTTGTTTGCCCCGCTGGGCACGGGCAACTCCGTTGACACAAGTTGGCCCAATTGCCATACTCCCCGCCTATTTTCCCCGTTTGAAGGGGGCAATAGTCGATTCATCTCTTCACCTTCTGACAGCAATCTGATTCGAATGGCAGCGAACACTGCTCACATCTGGTCCAGACTCTGCACGTGCTATGCAATTACTGCATTGCTCGTTCTGGCCATGTTGATGCCTCGAAGCAGTCATGCTGCTGAGCCGTTCGATGATGTTGTTCTCGAAGGGACTCAGGAGAGTGAAGTACTGTCTTCTGACGCAGCCAAGTTTGACGAGTGGGAATCGCTCTTCGATGATGATAAAGTCAGCGAGAATGAGATCTACGAAGACAGCACAGCCAGTTGGGGCGATCCAAACATAAAAACGATCGACTGGCTACGCCACTTTGGTTTCCGTCATTCCTCGTCCTCGGGTCGGTTTGCGCACAAGGGAGTTCCGCTCGAAGGGACCAGTTGGCTCAATCGGCCGTACCATGCCGACTGGTTTGTCGGATCTCTGCTGGGTGATGAATTGATCCCAGGGCGTGTCGATCAACACAATGGCACCATTGGCGGTGTACGCATCGGAACGGACTTTGACTACTACTGGGGAGCCGAATGGCGGTTTGGCTGGTCTCATCCCAACATTGGACTTGCCGACCAACTCGAGCCAGCGGCGTCCAGCAGCTACTTCATCACCGATGTCGATTTGAAATACTATCCTTGGGGCGATACGGTGGTGAGGCCTTATTGGTTGCTAGGGCTGGGCATGACGAATATCGGTTTTCGCGACCATGAGGGTGTGACTCGTGATGTGACGCTTGCCACGATGCCCATTGGCACGGGAGTCACATTTCACCAATGGCCTTGGCTCGTCTGGCGGCTTGAAGTGCTCGACAACATCTCCTTCGGTGCCGACGGCGTGCAAACGGTCAACAACTTCTCTCTCACCGCCGGCATGGAATATCGTTTTGGAGCAAAGCCTCAATCTTACTGGCCCTGGCGAACCAGTCGCCGCATTTGGTAACATGAGGGGCGTTTCACTGATAATCCCGCCCTACTTGCCGATCTGAAATCCCTTGTCAGGCCGTTCGACAGATTCTTTGCCGCAATCACGTTTTGCAGTCATCGGTGGTGGCATCAGTGGACTGACGGCAGCCTATCGCTTGACGCAAGAGGTGCCGCAAGCGCGAGTGCAATTATTCGAAGCCAGCGACCGACTTGGCGGGGTACTTTCGACTTTCCAGCAACAAGACCTGCTAATCGAACGCGGTGCGGATAGCTTTCTCACCAAACAACCCTGGGCCGTGGAACTCTGCCGGGAGCTCGGGTTGGCCGAGGAGTTGATCCCCACTAATTCAGAACATCGGCGGGCACTTGTGCTGTGTGATGGAGAACTTCATCCGGTGCCTGAAGGGTTTCACATGATGCGGCCGCAGCGGGCGCTTCCGATATTGCGAAGCCGACTGCTGAGCTGGCAGGGGAAGTTGCGGCTCCTTGCCGAACGGTGGATCGCTCGCCCCTCAGGAATCGATCGAGAAGATTTTGACGACAATCTCGCACACTTTGCCACGGAGCGGCTTGGCCACGGAGCATACGCTCGACTTGTGGAACCCCTGCTTGCCGGGATTTTTACGGCTGACGCCACCAAACTGAGCGTCGCGGCGACCATGCCTGAAGCGATCGCATTGGTTCGCGAGCATGGAACCTTGTGGCACCGTGAAGTTTCGCCAGGCTCGGAGCCGGATCGCTCCACCAGCGGAGCAAGGTACGGAAGCTTTTTAACACTACGGGATGGAATGAGTCGCCTCGTAAACGAACTTGCTGGGCGACTACCCACTAGTAGTATTCAATTGAACAAACTCGCGAGACAGCTTTCGCGTGACGAAGACGGAAACTGGAGTTTGCAACTCGCCGATGGTTCAATGTGTGGCCCGTTCACTGGGGTAGTGACAGCGCTCCCTGCTCCGCAGACGGCAAAGCTCGTAGAACAGGTCGATTCGCAACTTTGCGATCTATTGCGGCGAATACCCTACGCAAGCAGTGCGGTTGTAAGCCTCGCATACAATCGAGAACAAGTTTCACGGCCCTTGGATGCGTTTGGACTGGTTGTCCCCGCTGTTGAAAAATCCAGGATCGTAGCGGCGAGTTTTTCCAGCGTCAAGTTCCCGGGACGTGCCCCCGGCGATCAAGTCGTCGTGCGCGTATTCCTGGGAGGTGCGTTGCATCCCGAATTGGTTGACTTGCCTGAATCAGAACTGCAATCGATAGCGATAGAAGAACTGTCACCGCTTCTGAGGATATCGGGTGCCCCGTTGCTTGTAGAAGTCGTGAAGTGGCGAGAGAAGATGCCCCAGTATCACGTCGGCCACGTACAGCTTGTCGATGAGATCGAGGCTCGTGCTGCCCAGCTCACCGGCTTCGCACTCGCCGGGAATGCCTACCGTGGAGTGGGGATTCCTTACTGCATTCGCAGCGGAAATGAGGCAGCGCATCGCTTAGCGACGATGCTCAAGGAAGTATGAAACTAAAGAAGTTCCAGCCGAGGTTCCCCAGCCAAGCGTGAAAACACAGCGATTCGTTGTTGCTGATCGGTGAGCGGCGAAGGAAAGACACTGCTGAGAGTTGATGATCCCTCGCTCCGTTCTAGTAGTCGGCTCAATCCTTCGACCAAGGTTGGATCTTGGGCAAGTGCAGCTTCGATCAGTGCCCGTTGGGGATGGTCGTTCACGACGGCCAGTTTGCCATCGATCACAGTCAACTCAAGTGGCTCGGTTATTTCAATCCCCGCGGTCGAAAGGCTTGCCTCGATGCGTTCTCCCAGGGGTTTCTCATGTTGGACGTTCTCTAGAGTTGTTTCGTTGTCCTGCGGGGAGAAGGAGTTGGCAAGTGAATGAAGAACATCGGAGAAGGGTTCGAGGACCGCACGTGAGGACCTCTGTAACAGGTTCCCAGCCCCTACAGCCGAAGCTCCTGCGATACCTAACAGTACTTGTTCCATCGACGAATCTCGTGGTTAACTGCCTCGTGGCTAGCTTCAATAGAGGAAGGATCGACCATGGCAGAGCACCTGTTGAGGAAAACCAGGCAGAGTTTAACGACGCTAGCAGTGCTTGAATGAAAGAAGATTTCTTCAATCAGACCAGCTCATAGCGAGCTTTTCGGCTAGGGACTCTTTTTGTAGCACCATCCGGAGATTGCGGACCTGCTCTTTGACAAAGGCCAAATCAGCATCGCTCAATTGTGTGAGGGGGACTGCGATTCGATCTCCGGCTTCCTTCTCCAGAACCACGAATTCAGCATTCATACTCACCAAGTGCGCCAGACATGAGAACTGCGAGGTGCAATCAGACCAATAGCGTGGATCCTTGACGGCGATGCTTTTAGTACCTTCTAACACAGATGGGAGTGCTTTTTGACCGGAGGGATCAAATGGATCCACGGCTGGCTTCTCCTCTGATTCAGTCTTTGGCTCTGGCGTCGGCTCTTCTTCAGTTGGCCCGAAAAGATCCTCAAATGAATCCGATTTGTCTTCCGATTCTCCTGAAGGCTCAGACTCCGTAGACTCCTCTTCGGGGAGAGCTTCTTCTGCAGACGCCTGCTCAGGTTCAACAAACAACGCATCGGTAGAATCTTGCGGGGGAGTCGCCGGTTCGTTGGATGGCGTTGGCTCATTGGTGGCCGACGGCTCCTCGAAGAGTTCATCGATTTGAGACTTCTTTTCCGGTTCGACTTGAAGAGGCGCGTCGTCTGCTGGTGGAACAGGACCTGGGAATAACTCTTCAGTCGGTGGATCAATTGGTTCTTCAGGCTGAGGTACAGCGATCGGTGCGGCTGGCAGGATAGGCGCGGGCTTCTCTGCAGCGGGGGCGGGCGAGTCTACTTTTGGTTCAGCAAGCGGTTCTACAGGAGCAGTTGTCTGTGGCACCTCTGCTGAGCTAGGAAGTTCTTTTTCGCCACTTCCGTGAGTCGTTTCAACGATAGGCTCACTGAATTCGCAGTCACCACAGCAAGTAGATTCTTCCGATTGATAAGGGAACCATACTTCACTTGCTGTCCACATCGATTGGCATTCGCATTCGAAGTAAACCTCAGGCTCACACCCGCAAGCTAAGAGAGGCTGGACAGGCTGCGATAAAACCAACAAACAGACGACAAGACGGGAGACCAACGAACCCATAACTCAAAACCCTACTCAATACGTCTGAACTGCTTGACCAATGCTCTAAGCCTCTATTCTAAGATTGAACCAGTACGGTGATCAAGGAAAATCGCTTTAACCTGCTTTGATAATTCACTATTTCTTGAAAGCAGGCTCAAAGGGAGCGATCTCGGGGTATTCGTGATCCAGATAGCCGGCAACCGCTTTATGCTTGTCTACGATGAGCGACTCTTCCATTCGCAGTTGAGTTGCAGAACTCTGCCAGGTCTGGGCAAAAGGGCCGGTAATGCCCGCACTCGGTCCGTCTGTCAAAAGCGAAAGAGCACGTTCGAACAGTTTAACTGCCGACTTATTCCAAGTTGTCACCTGGCGTCCGTGGGCTAGTAATCTCTCGTCAACGCCAAACTCATTGAGTTGTTGCAGGCTTTTAATCGCTTGCTCATGTCCAGTCTTGCGACTGACAAGATAATCATAGAGTTGAAGTTCGTCCTCCGCGCGAAGACCTTGCGATCGATTGTTTCCCTCTTGCAAAAGGCATTCGGTTAGAACATCCCAATAGGCTCGAGTAGCATTGCGTCGTTCGGCTTTGGTTGGCTGGGGGGTACTCTTAAAGTGTGATTTGCTGTTCGCTTCTGAGGGGTCGGTCGACTCTTGAGTAGAATCTACCTCAGTAAGTAGCTGCTCATCGACAAGCTTTCCTGGTTCATTCGTTGCAGCGGATTGTGACGCACCTTGCTTAGAATCCGAGTCGGTTGGGTTGGCAGTTTGTACTTCGTCGGCCAGGAAGAACTCCGGCTTGATGACGTCTGCCTTTGCCAGTACACCGATGGCCATGTCTTTCATGTCGATGCCGAGGTAGGCTGAACCGAGAAAAACTCCTCCAATCATCGCAGCCAGGCATCCAATGAATTCGAAAAAGGAAAGCCCCCGCCTCACTGGTCGACTCGAATAAGTTCTAAAAATTGCTCTCATCGAATAGTCCTTAGCTAAATGACCGTTCTTCCACTTGCACTAGAAAAAGCGCCAAGCGGAGGGAACCGGATTGCTGCCGAGTGGTTACGCCACTAGAAAAGCATAGCTCTTGGAAGTCAGGGACTTTTGGGCAAGGCCCCCCAAACGAGGCGCATGTCAATCGGCATCGCCTGATCGGGAGGGATATGCGGATTGTGCAGAGAATCGGCGCGCAAGTTGTTTCATCAGGACAATCCGGAAAGTGCATCTGCTGGACTACCGTGTGTGGCGCAACTGCAATAATTCTTGCACCATTCTGCGCACCGCGACGGGAGATTTATGGTGGCCCTATTTCCGAAAACCAAAAACAAAATACAAAACTAAACTCACGCACTCTATATTTCTCGATGTTTTTTAGGATTTTGCTAGTGGTTTTGAAATCAAAACTCGCCAAAACTTTGCCCAGCTCGAGCAACTTGGACGGCCCAAACCTACCGACGGATCTCTAGCCATGACGCAGCTCTGTGCGTGGCAGGAACGATTTAGGTTTTCAAAGAACTGTGGTTAGCGGTTAGTGGGTAGTGGTCATTGGTTGGTGGAAAGCTCACGAATCTTTTTTGATCCTGCGCACCGTCGGGGTGGTGTTATCGCGCTGCGTTTCTTGGAGATCAAAAATCCAAAAAAAATAACGCGTTTCGCTCGTCCCGAATTGTCGCAACTCTTTGCAGAGTAAAGACATGCGAAAACGCCTCCTTCTCACTTTTATAGAGTTTTTGAGAAAAAACTCCACTAAACTGGCCGCTGCTTGCGTATCGAAACCGCCAAACTCCTCCAGCGCGCGGACCTAGCGCGAGCAATCCCGCAATGCTTTGCGGGCACTGGTAAGTTTCCATCACTTATCGCAAGCCCCATTATCTAGATGTCGCGAGGGATTTCCACAACTATTTTTGGGCCATCTCAAAAACAGCCGCGCAGCGACCATTTGCAAGCCGAGAATGTGAGTGACCGGAATAGGCTTGGGATCTAATGTAGCGCGACTCTCCGAGTCGCATCTGGTACGTAGTTGAGAGTGTCGGGGAATTGGTTCTCTGTCATTTCGAGGTACTCCGAGAAATCTGGCCAGATCCCTCGGAGTACCTCGGGATGACAACTCGCTTTGCCCTTGAAAGTAGCGGGCGCAATTCCTGGACACCCTTACGTAGTTACGACTCGGAAAGTCGTGCTACTATGGGATGGGGTTTTCGAGTTTTTTCGTTTCGCCGGCGTAGCAGCGGACAAGTGAAGCGATACAGCGGGAGAGCATTACAAGCAACGACCACCACCGGAGGTGGCTTTGGATGAGAATTTTGCAGGAGTTTGTAGGTTGATAGATGAGTTTCGGCGTTTACGGTCGAACGCAGATTCGAGTTGCCATGCATCGCATGTATCGTCGGATTGAACATCTCCCCAACAATAGACGCAGGACACGCCCACATTGGGCACGAAGTGTGTAGTCGATGCGGGTTTCGCTAAACAAGGCCTGGTTGTTGCCAATCTGGTGGCGCAACTACATAGGTCGCCACCACCTCCCTCAGATTGATAAGCGGTGAAGTCACAGCGGGTGGTCCAGCTTCTTTCAATTCGCGGCGGTACGAATTGCAGTCGGTCGGTTCACCGCCTGCAGATTCGGAAGTCTCCGATTTCAGCCTATCTACGCCAGAATTTTACGGTCGTCTTCCTGCTTGGAACGCGTTCGAGTCAGCAGGCCAAATCTGAGCTTTTTTGCCTACAGTCAACCATCTAGTATCGATCGGCACGCCAAAATACCAGCTACGCACGCAAGTATTAGAAGTCCCGAGTGCGGCTCTGGGACTTGGATAAGTCGCACATTATCAAGGCCGAGAATGTCCTTCATACCCGTTGCCCCAGGGCTCTGCAGGACGTGTTCTAGCTGAATTCTGAATTCAGTTACAGAACTCAGCAGGGCATTCCAGTTGCCACCACTGTCGACTTCCCAGCTAGATTCGCTGATCGGGACAGAAAACGCCTCCCACGTTGTGCTGCCAGTCGGGGCTGTACCTATCCAGACTGCCCGGCCTCCAGGACCCGAGATTATGAGAGTGGGTGCCCCAAAGCTGTCCACATTTTCGCCGGTATCGATCAGGCTTTCGTCCCACTCAACCCTGCCTAGACCGTCCAGGGAGGACCAGTCGCCAAGAAACTTACTTGGTGCGGTCGCGAAACCGTTGGCCAAGTCAGCGGTCAAATCTGTAAAACGTAGATACCCATCAGGGTTGCCACCGGCGGATTGCCATGAGGTTTCACCCAAATTGTTGGAAGTCCATCCATCGAGGTCAGTATCGAAAGTGCTTTCAGCGACTACAAAGTCCGCGCGAACTATTCGCCCTTGAAACAAAATGCAGACGACCAAAACAAGCAGGATCACGTATGATTTGGCGAGCGTTCTCAACAAAACGATGAGTAGGATATTGTTAGAAGTCATGGTTGGTTTCCTTGCTAGAATTGAGGTGAGTTATTTGCCATAGCCTCAGGCGTTTGGTCACTGATGCGTTTCTTCCGTTCCTCTATCTGATTGTCGTTTCCGGCGAATTAGTACTAGACCGACGAGGCCGGTCCCTAACATCTCTGCAACGGAAGGTTCTGGGACGGAAACGGCAGTCGCCTGAAGAATTGGAATGGTTGGAATACCGGCCATCCCGTAAACATCTCCTCGAATCCCAAGCTTGCGTACTTGAGTGCCGCTGCCTGTGGTTGGATCGATCTGGATGATTCGGCGATCTATTGTAATTCCGTACAGAACGTCATCGACAAAATCCAATCCGTAAAGGTTGGAGTAGCCGATCGAGCCGATCAAAGTGCCAGCACCAGTTACTGGGTCTAGTTGCACCAAGTCGTCGACATCATTCGGACCGAAGGCGGACATGTAAAAGCCGCCACTTGGCGAAATTGCCAGATCGCCAGTTGCCTCGAAACCCGTCTCACCAATTAGCGTGCCTTGACCCGTCAACGAATCGACATGCAGCAACCGATTCCTTGCCACGAAGAGATCATCGTCGGCATCAAAGTCCATCGAGTTGAAATTGCCAGGATCTTGATAGCCAATGGTGCCGATCTGAAGGGTTTCCCCGGTATTCACGTCAATTCGATAAAGCTCTGCGGACGAATAACTGAGTCCGTAGAGAAGACCGTCGCGTGACACAGCCAAGTCGAAGAATAATTCGGGAGTCAACGCTACGAAAGTCTTATTGGCTGAGGGAAGGTCGACCTTCCAGACTTCTTTTTCGCTGGTGCTGACGTAGACTTGGCCATGGCTTTCGCCTCCTCCGTTGTTTCCGCCTCCTGGGTTGTCCGGTTTCTTGCCCTGGGCCGGAGAAATGGCTAATGACATTAAGGCGATAGCTGTCAGAGCCGCCGCGAAGACTAGTTTGGAATTTAACATAACTTTGTTCCCTTCTATTTGGGTCGTCCGCGGTACAATAAAAAAGCCATCGCCCCGAGCGCGCGGACTGTGCTCTCGGGCATGCGGCCCCGGTCGGTGAGTGGTGGTTGGCGCTACTGGCTCGCCGACTGGGTTGTCTATTGGCACTGCAACAAGCAGGGCCGAAGGAATGTATTACCTCATATCAGTGTGTTGTGCGTGGTCTAGTTCTTGAGATCATTCTCTTGGACTACTAAGTCCGGCGTCACCACCTGATTCTGCATTCGACGGGTGGGTGTGCTCACTTGCACTAAGGTTTATGAGATGCTGCGCCTCGGCTTGAAACCGCCGCTGCTCGTCGCCGCGGTCGGCCTGCGACATCCACTGCACAGCCTCTTGGTAGTTAGCTTTTGCTTCTTCCTGCTCGCCGTTCTGCCAATAGGCCATCGCCAAGAAGAACTGATGATAAGGATCATACCCATCTCTCATCTCGCTTGCTTTTTCGAGGGCCTCGATTGCTTTCTTCCAGCGCTCGTTGCGATACAACGCAATGCCCAGGTTGTCCCAGGTGTTGGGGTCTTCCGGTTTGAGTTCCATCGCTTTTGTCGCCGCTCGCAGGGCGATTTCAGCGTTACGATCGGCGGGATCTGCTGATGTGGCTGCGTTCCATGCCTGGTCGTTATACATCGTCCCAAGATTCTCCCTCGTAAGTTTCGTGTCTGGATGCTCCTGACCCAGCGTACGCACTTGTGCTTCCATGGCCTGCTGGTAAAGTGGTTCTGCCTCGTCGTAGCGACCCTGCCTGTGAATGGCGAACGCCAGATTGTTCATGCTGCTGAGCGTGTGTGGATGCCCGTCGCCCAGCGTGCCGCGGCGGATTTGCAGAACTTTTCGGAATAGCGTCTCAGCTTCGGCGAAGCGGTCTTGTTTCGTGTAATTGGCCGCCAAATTGTTTTCGGCCAATAACGTATCGGGATGTTCCTTACCGAGCACTCGCTGTTGAATTTCGATGGTCTTCCGGTAGAGTTCGTTCGCGTCATCATGGCGACCTTGGTGCAGGTATGCGTTCGCTGCGGTGATCATGCTTAAAAGTGTGTTTGGGTGCTCTTCGCCCAGCGTCCGGCGCTTAGTTTCGAGCGCCTGGCGAAGGATCGATCCCGCCTCTTCGTAACGATCTTGGTCGGCGTAGACGATCGCCAGATGGTTCATGCTGCGGAGCGTGTCCGGATGCTCGTCACCCAGCGTGCGGCGGAAGAGTTCTAGTGTCTGACGAAAAAGGGCCTCGGCTTCGTCTGTACTCCCCTGGCGGCATTTAACGATTCCCAGACTGCCCATGCTGCGGAGCGTGTCAGGGTGCTCTTCGCCCAGCGTCCGGCGCTTAGTTTCGAGCGCCTGGCGATGCATCGTTTCCGCCTCGTTGTAGCGGCCTTGATCAGTGAAGAGATTCGCCAAATTCATCATGCTCATGAGCGTGTCTGGGTGCTCATCGCCAAACGTGCGGCGAGTGATTTTGAGATCCTGGCGATACAGTGCTTCGGCCACCTCGTAGCGGCCTTGGCTTTTGTAGATGTTCGCCAGATTGTTAATGCTGGCGAGCGTCCCAGAGTGTTCTTCGCCCAGCGTGAGGCGGGCGGTTTCGAGCGTCTGACGAGACAGCGTTTCGGCCTCGCCGTAACGTCCCTGATGTTCGTAAACGATTGCCAAGCCGTTCATCGATGAAAGTGTTTCGACCGCCTCGGCTCCAGCACTCTTAGTTCGTATTTCTATAGCCCTCTGATAATGTGTCTCAGCCTTCTTGTATTCGCCGATCGACGCGTAAGACGCACCAATGGCATGTCGAATAGCCGCTTCGACCAGGGGCTGGTCGGAAAAACGCCCCTCAATATTCTCAGCTGCTCGATCAAGTACCGTACGGAGCTTGATGTTCGGGTCGGGCAAAAGCTGAGCCTCGGCCTGCAAAGCAGCGTCGGCCATGCCCAGCAGGTCTTTCTGAAGGAACTCATTAACGGCCTTGGCAATCGCCGCTTCGGTGTCTGCGCGCCGCGCTTGTTCGGCAGCTCTCACAGCCTCTGCGTTTGCTTTAATCGCTTCTCGATCCGCACGTTCTGCTTCCTCTTCTGCTTTCGACTCCGCAGCTACCGCACGATCGCGCTCTTGCGTCGCACGAATTGCCTGCCAAGTCGCCAGACTGGTACCGACCAGCAGCGCGGCGGCAATGGCCGCGGATGTTGCGATCAGCGACTTGTTGCGTCTTGCGAACTTCTTTAGCTGGTATCGTCTCGATGGCGGACAAGCCTCCACGGCTTCGTCATGGAGATAATGCTCCACATCCTCGGCGAACTTGCTGGCTGTGTCGTAGCGTCGGGACCTATCCTTCTCCATCGCCTTCAGCACGATCCAGTCCAACTCGCCGTGGACCAAGGCGCTAAGCTTCTTCGGCTCGATGTGCCGATTGGCGGCAATCGAAGGCAAAGATGCGCTCGTGCTGAGTTTCAGACTCGGCCGAGGTGGTTCTTCTTCACGGATAATCCTGAGCAACTCGTCGAACGCCGCAGAGCGGAGCCGCTCGCGGTCAAAGGGCGTCTCTCCGGTCAACAGTTCATAGAGCAGTACTCCCAGGGAGTAAACGTCCGTGCGCGTATCGACGTCGATTTGATTGAGCTCGGCCTGCTCGGGACTCATGTATTCGATGGTCCCCACGACCTGACCATATTCTGTGAAGATCGTCTTCTCAGTCAGTCGCTGCTCGATGGCCTTGGCGATACCGAAGTCGATGATCTTGGGCACCGGCCTATCATCATAATAAGCCACCATCACGTTTGTGGGCTTAATGTCGCGGTGAATGATTCCTTTCTGATGGGCATGTTGCACGGCCTGACAGACAGGCAAGAACAATTCCAACCGCTCGCGCGGAGCAAGCTGGTGCTGGTCACAGTACTCCGTGATCGGAACCCCCTTGACCAATTCCATCACGAAGTAGGGCCGACCGGTGTCGGTCGTGCCGGCGTCGAAAACCTTGGCTATGTTCGGGTGATCCATCATCGCCAGGGCCTGTTGTTCTGCCTCAAACCGGGCAATCACTTGCCGGGTGTCCATCCCTGGCTTGATTATTTTGAGGGCAATCCGCCGCTCGATCGGCTCGCTCTGCTCGGCCATGTAGACGACGCCCATGCCCCCTTCCCCGATCTGCTGCAGGAGCTTATAGGAGCCTATCGAGTCGCCGGGCTGCTCGGTGATGGGGCGGTCTACGGTTGCTACAAGGTCACCTGCATCGCCTTGAAGAAAGCTACCCAGCTTTGCCTTAGCATCTAGCAACCTCTGAACGCGGCTACGCAGAGGTCCATCACCTTTGCAAGCCTCATCTAGGTAGGCAGTGAGTTCCTCTTCTGATCCCATATCGAGGGCACAGAAGAAAACCTCTTCCACTTTGGATTCATCGGTAGCCATTCGGAGAGTTCCTCACATTGGTCGCTCATAGGCCAATGCGAGTATTTGCCTTCGATCCCCTCACCAGCCGTCTATTTTTTTACGTTGTGTTACTATCGGAGCTATTTTTGTCCAATTCAGAGAACAGCCAGCATCGTGCATAAGTCCAGTATCTCTCAGCTGTTGCGTGCGAGATGCCCAATGCCTCAGCAGCCTCGGGAATCGTCATTCCGGCAAAGAAACGGAGCTTCACCAGGTCCGCCTTCTTGGGATCGGCCGTCGCGAAGCTCCTAAGGGCTTCATCCAACGCGAGAATGTCTTCGCTGGGCTCTTCGGCGAAGGTGCATGCGGCGTCCAGGTTAACACGCTGCAGATTCCCGCCGTGTTTTGGGCGTTTCTTTCTTCTGGCGATGTCAACTAGAATGCGACGCATGGATTCTGCTGCTGCAGCAAAGAAATGACCGCGCGAATCCCAGTGCTCAGCCTTCTCCACATCCACCAGCCGGATGTACGCGTCATGCACCAAGGCCGTAGCCTGCAAAGTTTGTCCAGGCTTTTCCTGTGCGAGCTTAGCAGCTGCCAGTTTCCGCAATTCTTCGTAGACAAGTGGCAGTAGCTCCTCGGCGGCGCTTGGGTCTCCCTGCTCGATCTGGGACAAGATTTGGGTGACGTCGTCCATAGTCACGAGTATAGCATCTGCATCACCTAGAGATTAGGCCAGCGAAACGCGCCGTCAAATCATGCTGAGATTGCGGCACTGACGGCATTTTGAGGATTCCTAAACCTGCTGAAGTTGCTTCGAATTCGGCATATATCTATCACCCCCCCCCTTGCAAATGATTGTAATCTCTCAAAGAGCCACAAGGACGACAGAAAGTAAGAAGAACTCACTCTGTGTCACTGTGCCTGTGTGAAATCAATTGCTTAGCATTTGGGTCGGTTGCGTTGAATCCCACCTTAGGAAATGAGGTGGCACAATTTCTATGAGAAAGTGGGGAGAGTTTCGGGCTGCGAGTTTCGAGGCGCGAGATTGGGACAGGCGCTAGGCGCTGGCAATTAGGCGCTAGTGAAAAAAGAGAGGTTACGATCAGAAGATAGGTACCGCTTTGGGTTCAGGACATGGGTGGCGCTTTGCTATTTGGGGATGTGACTGAGTAGGAGTAAGGAGGACAAATATGAGGTCTTGGCGAGAAGCAAGTGGGTAGAATGGCGGCAGAAGAGAGAGGCCAGAGATATGCGGCCGTACCTGGAGTGGACATGGGGTTGGAAGTCTTGTTTGAACAAGACTTTCAACCCCTTGAATGTCCTACTTCGAGAAGTATCGTGTCAGCAATTAGGGTCGACTAGCCTTCCCCCGCTGATGTACCAACCTTCGCCAATTGGATCACAACGCTCGATTTGGACCAACAGCGGATCAGGCTGTCCGGCTATCGTTACCGAGACTTCTTTCAACGGCAGCTCCATGCTGTGCAACAGACCGATTCCCGAAAGGCTGACTTCCCGCGTGAATGCCGAGAAGCTGTGATTGTCCATCTGCACGGAGATCGGACGGAAGAAGGGAAACCGCGTCTCTGATCGACGGTTGTTGTCAGCATCTTTCAACGCGACTTTTACTAGTTCAGTCAGGATCTCATCAGTTGTCGGGCTCGTATTCGTGTTTGCAGACATCGGATAGTTCTCCTTGTGGTCGTGCGCCAACCAACGGGGTAGCGCTCACCACAAGCCTAGAACCGCAAGTGGGTAAAAACCCCACCAACGGGGGAGAGGGGGATTAGCAAAGAGAATTTGTTGTGCCAAATAATCCTTATAACTGCTCTAATGAACACACTTAAGTGAATAGAACGATACCTGGGGTGAAAACCTGGTGTCGCGAAGGGGAGCTGGCAACCAAGTATCAACCGCAGGCCTCTCAATAAACCCCAGCGCGGCCACTTGCCGCAACCGAATAAACAGAAAGAAATTAGACACGGATGATCGCTGATCGGACGGATTTACGCGGATGTTAAGAGAATTCAACACTCGAATAATCCGTGGTATTCCGCTAAATCCGCGTTTGTCCGCGTCCGATTTCTCCTTTGATTTTTGCTGAGAAGAATTTGCGTATGCTGCGAAAACTTGAATCGTTAGTAGCACAGAGGCCTCTGAGGAACACAGAATAGAGGTATTGGGGAGTGGTGCTGTCACCCCTCTGCGGTGTTGTTGGCTTGCTCGACTCTAACCGGGGTATCACTGCGCTCGACCCCGACTAATTGCTGATAACCCTGCGGGATAGTTGAAGGAAGGGTCGGAGAAGGTGATAGTTGTCAGTGGTCAGTTGTTTACTTTCGCCACCAGTCACTTACCCTCTAACCATTCGCTTGCCGTGCTGCTCGGCGGCGGTCGGCTTCGATTAGCATCATTTTGCGGAGGCGGACCATGCTGGGGGTTACTTCGACTAACTCGTCTTCTTCGATATACTCCAGACATGTTTCAAGAGACATCGCTCGCACGGGGCGAACCTGGCTGTTGTCGTCTTTGCCGGCTGCGCGGACGTTGGTGAGTTTCTTGCCTCGGACGACGTTCACTACCAAGTCGCCTACGCGGCAATGCTCGCCAATCACCTGGCCCTCGTAGACCTGATCGCCAGGGCGAATGAAGAATTCACCACGATCGTAAAGGGCATCGAGTGAATACGCGGTTGCCATGCCTGATTCGTTGGCAATGAGCACTCCCACTGGTCTGCTCGGTGTTGCACCTCGGATTGGCTCATATCCAAGGAAAGTATGGTGCATGATGGCCTCTCCCTGGGTCGCGTTGAGCATGCGGTTCTTAAGTCCCATGAGCGACCGAGCAGGGATGGTGAACTCAAGATGCACGAAGCCACTCGACTCTCGGTGGGTCATTTTGGTGAGATTGGCACGGCGGTCCCCCAACAAGGCCATCACGGCATTTTGGCATCTTTCCGGACAATCGACGACGAGTTGCTCGATCGGTTCACTACGGACCCCATCGATATCGCGAAGAATGACTTCCGGCTTTCCGACGCAGAGCTCGAATCCCTCGCGACGCATGTTTTCGATGAGAATTCCCAGATGCATGAGCCCCCGGCCAGAAACGCAGAATTGCTCCTGGCTGGGCCCCGGGCCCACTCGGAGGGCAACATTGGAGCGTAATTCCTTGTCGAGACGCTCCCCTAGTTGGCGGCTGGTAAGGAATTTTCCCTCGCGACCGGAGAATGGGCCGTCATTGACTCGGAACGTCATGTGCAAGGTCGGTTCGTCGATGGGAACCGCGGGCAGTGGGTCGGTGCATGTGAGATCTGAGATGGTGTCGCCAATTTCGATGGGTTCCAGTCCGGTAATCGCACAAAGATCACCGGCCGCAACGCTTTCTACCTCCTTGCGGTCAAGACCGTCAAAACCCAGCAATTGACCAACTTGTCTCTCTGCCGAATTGCCTTGCCGGTCGAAAACTAGGACTCGCTGGCGACGCTTGATCGTTCCCTCGCGAACTCGGCCGATGGCAATTCGCCCCACATAGTCGGAGTAATCAAGCGACGTCACTTGCATTCGCAAGGGGCCATCTTCTAGGCCTACTTCTGGTGGCGGGACATGTTCGATGATTGTTTCGAACAAGGGTCGGAGTGAATCGCTTGGTTCATTGAGATCCAGGGTAGCCCAACCTTCTCTAGCTGAGGCGAAGACCACGGGAAAATCCAAGAATTCTTCAGGGGCATCCATTTCCACCAGGAGATCGAAGACCTCATTGACCACTTCCTGGGGGCGAGAATCGGGGCGATCGACTTTATTGACGACCACGATGGGCCGCAAACCGTGCAGCAAAGACTTTTCTAGTACGAAGCGGGTCTGCGGCATGGGTCCTTCGTAGGCATCCACCAAAAGCAACGTTCCGCTGGCCATTCCCAGGACGCGCTCGACCTCGCCACCAAAGTCCGCGTGACCCGGGGTGTCGATGAGATTTACACGGTAGGAATCACCACTGGTCGATGTGTAACGTACGGCACAGTTCTTGCTGAGAATGGTGATGCCTCGCTCACGTTCCAAATCGTTCGAATCGAGTATCAGCCCATGTTGTCCCCCTGCCAATTTCGCCAAGTCCTCGTTCCGGTACTGCCCTGACTGGAGCATCATCTTGTCGACCAAGGTTGTCTTGCCATGATCCACGTGGGCAATTATCGCAACGTTGCGAATCTGGTGGGCTGTGGTAGGTGTGAGTGTCATATTCATGGCAGCTTGAGATCCAAACGTGGGGATACTCCACAATCCAGATCGGCATCTGAAGGGGAGGGGTAAATATCGGGGAACGGGGAAATGGAGCAACAGCTCCTCTCGGCAGCCGCAAAGTCGGCAGGAGGGACTAGTGATTGTACGAAACTAAGCCGTCGCTGGGCAGTTCATTTTTCTCGGTTTTGCCACGATTTATTGCCTGGAAGCACCTAAACCGTCCCTCGGGTTCCCTGTTCGAAGGCGACTCTGCTTCGTAACAGGTCTAACTTTGAACCGTGCGACCTCATGAGAGCTGCTCCAAAGGAGCTTGCCCAACAGAGAGTAAACTTGTTGGGTTTGAGGACCTACTCTATAATGGACTATTATTACCCTAGTAGAGATGACGGTATCATCCCCACTTCTGCAGTGCGGTCCGTGAGCTTCTACCAACCGACAGTCGGAAGTGTGTGGTGTCAGGATCTATAGTGTCGCCAGAAGACGCGTCAACGAATAACGAGGAATCGGGCGAGCGGCCAAAGGTTCTTTTTTTTGGCGGTTCCCACGACTCTACGGTCAATCTCCCAGCCCACCTGGGTGAGGAAGTGGACATTGTCCAGGTCCATTCTACGCCTGAGGTTTTGTCTAATTTGGTGAGTGGAGAGTTTGCGGCCGTTTACTGCGATGCTGAGAATTTCACCAACTCTCTCGATATCAGCAAACTTTTCTGTGGCGATCGAATTCTTGAAGGGATGCCTGACGGCGTCGTGCTTCTCGATAAGGAATATAACATCCTCTGGGGCAATGGTCGGCTCAAAGAGTGGAGTGGTGCGGAAAAAGTACTTGGGGAAAACTTTTACCGAGTGATGGGTAGCCCCGAACTCTTGGGTCCTGATTTTTGCCCTTTGCACAGTGCCTTAGGAACGCGGCGAGCTTGTGCTTCGATCATGCGTCGCGAAGACAACAAATATTTCCGCCTGCATGCAGCTCCGGTGTTTATTCCCGGAAGCGAGGAGCCTCCTCAAACTCTTGTTGTTAGCGTGCATGACATGAGCGAAGAGGTATTGCAGCAGCAAAAACTGGCTGCAATCCATCACGCAGGTGTGGAACTTGCGGACTTGACCACCAGTGACGTCGCGCAGCTTCTGGAAGAAGAGCGTATTGAACTGTTGAAGTCGAACATCTTGCAGTGTCTTCAAGAGATTCTGCAGCTGGATGTCGTCGAAATACGCATGCTGGATCAAGACACGGGCGAACTGATTCCCCTGCTGGAAGTCGGCATGCTGCCCGAAGCCGCGGATAGGAAGTTGTACGCCAGCACCACTGGCAATGGCGTGACTGGATTCGTGGCAGCCACCGGCAAGAGTTATATCTGCGAACACACTCTAGAGGACCCTTTGTATCTTGAGGGGGTCCTAGGAGCACGAAGTTCACTGACAGTTCCGCTCATCCTGCACGACCAGGTTATCGGAACGCTCAACGTAGAAAGTCCCGAGGGTGGCGCCTTCACCGAAAGCGACTTGCAGTTTCTCGAAATCTTCGCCCGGAGCGTGGCGGTCGCACTCAATACTTTGGAGCTACTCGCTGCTGAGAAGGCGAGTACCGCCGCGGCGAGTGTCGAGGCGATTCACAGTGCCGTCGCTCTGCCGGTCGATGTGATTCTCAATGATGCCGTGAACATCATGGAACGCTACATTGGCCACGAGCCCGATGTGGTGGAACGCCTGCATCGTATCCTTCGAAATGCCCGTGACATCAAGCAGGTGATCCAGAAGGTTGGCCAAAGCTTGAGCCCGACTCAGGCCCAGCCGGTGAGTGGGTTGACCGAGTCACGCCCGAAGCTTGTCGGTCGGCGAATTTTAGTGGTGGATGATGACGAATCGGTACGTTCTGCGGCTCATGCCCTTTTGGAACGTTATCAATGTGTCGTCGAGACCGCCCATGATGGCTATGAAGCTTGTCTCATGGTTCGCAATCTGGCGGCTGGGTCGGCATATGACGTGATTATTGCCGATATTCGCCTGCCCGATATGAGTGGCTATGGGTTGATGATGAAGCTGGCAGAACTTATGGAACGCGTGCCGATGGTCTTGATGACCGGGTTTGGTTACGATCCGGGCCATTCCATCGTGAAGGCGCGCCAGGCCGGGTTGCAGCATGTGCTCTATAAGCCGTTCCGTCTCGATCAGTTGGTGAGCATTGTTGAGAGCACTATCGATGCCTCGAATTCATCAACCTAGTTTCTGCACTCACTAGCTTCATTAGAGACTTTCTCCAGCCACACCGGCAAACTCAGATCAGTTCCTAAAGAGACCGACACAACATGCCCCCACTGCTTTTGATTGCAATCGCACTGGGTTCGATTATCGGTCATGGATATTTCTGGGTGGCAATCGTAAACCGATTGCACGGGTGGAATGGCCCGCACCGGATCATTGATTATCTTACCCTGCTGTGCTGTGTTGGCTTTGCAGTGTTTCCTCTGGTCATCGTGTACCAGTGGTGGACGATTGGAGGAGGCTTTCTCTCGACTGCAGCGGACAGCAATCTGAGTATCTTAGTGAAGGTCTATTTCCTTTTCTGCTGTTTCATAGGTTACGGCAACATACTTGCTCGAATGGTCGGCTTTTTTCCCGAGGACGATCCTACTATTCTCGTTAGCAAGCAGAGTGAGCTGGTAAGTCCCGAAAAGCCATTTCGAAGCGGGCAATGGGTTGGATGGTATCCTCGAATGCTTGGAGCTATTCCGCTGAATGAGGCACTAAGTCTTTCTGTTGATTCAAAGCAATTGTTTATTCCTCAGCTACCGGATCAGCTAGCGGGGATTCGAATTGCTCACTTGAGTGATCTCCATTTGACAGGTCGCATTGGCAGTGAATGGTACCACTTTGTTGCAGATCAGGTGAATCTTGCCAAAGCAGATGTCATCGTCCTCACTGGGGATCTGATCGAAAACGAATCGTGCCGCAGTTGTTTGATCGAGAGTCTGGGGCAGTTACAAGCACGATTGGGAGTCTACTTCATTCTCGGCAACCACGACCTGTATATCGATGCCAAGAGGACCGTGGCAGAGCTTGTAGAAGCTGGGCTCTTGTACGTCGGCGATTGTTGTCGTGAAGTTTCTTGGAATGGAACTTCGGTGCAAATCGCAGGCAACGAACTACCGTGGGTAGGTCATGCGCCGTCTTATCCTCAGCACTCTGATGTCAATGCTTTTCGGTTGGGTTTATTGCACACTCCTGACCAGATTGACTGGGCGTATCGGGCAGGAGTGAACTTAGCCTTGGCCGGGCATACGCATGGAGGACAGGTACGGTTTCCACTGTTGGGCGCCGTTGCAGCGCCAAGTCTCTATGGCACTCGCTTCGCTTGTGGCACCTTCCGAAGGGGGAACACGGTCATGCATGTCACACGGGGCATTAGCGGCGAGACGCCCCTCCGCTGGAACTGTCCTCCAGAAATCGCAGTGCTGGAGTTAGTGAAAAACCCACCAGAGTCAGCAGGTTGAAATTTCACTGTATATTCGTCAGCTATAGTTTTTCGAGCTCAACACAAATACCACCGGCCTTCATCGCCTTGTGCATTTTTGTGAACCACAACTCTTGTCGGCAAACGAGTCCTAGCTCTTCCAACATTCCCATGAGAGTCTGTCGATTGTAAGTTTGGCAAATCCAAAGGCGGCTGGTCCACGCCCCTGCCAGATTATCTTCGGTGGTAAGTAGCAGCATACGTCCACCTTTGCGCATGACCCTGACAATTTCACTGAGACCTGGTCGAGGATCGGGCAAATGCTCAAGGACATAGCCACACGTCACCCCATCAAACGAGCCATCGGCGAAAGGTAATCGCTCCAAATCGGCAGTAACAAATTCTGGCCGGGAACTCTTAAGCCGCAAACGAGCCCGGTGCAGCATCTGACGCGACAGATCGGTACAAACAATCTCTGTGCCTGGGTCGGAATACTTGAGCAAGTGTTGGGCAATCTGTCCCGCTCCACTCCCGACGTCGAGAATCGATTTCATTCCGCGCAAATCATACTTGCGGGTTCGAAACAGACGTTCGCCGAGAGGAACGTGCAATGAAAGCAGACTGGCAGTAGAAAGCAGAGCACCTTTGGGTCCGCCATAGACTCGCTGCACTTTGCGGCGATACTCCTCGCCGCTGACGCGACGGATCAGATCGTTTTCGATTAAACGTTTCAGAGCCGCACTGCTTTTCCGCTTAGAATGCCTCTCATCAATTGTGTTATGCATTACTTCTCGGAGAAAAGTTCCGCCTTCAATGGTGAGTTTTCCAACTCAGATTCAATCCAGCCCGGAATCATTCTAGTCCGAGAGCAATCCCATTGGATGCTCTGAGCTACTCGTTTGGGGTCCAATCAGATATACACTCGGCGATTATAGATATACCATTCCAAGAGCAAGACGAACAGGGCCAGCAGCAACAAGGGTTTCCACATTTCCCGTCGTATTTCCGTTTGAGCCGGTTGGGCTGCCACGTCGACATATCCGATCTCCAAGCTTTCCACTGTATTCAGACTATCTTCTCCCTCTTGCCTAACGCGTAGGGCAACATCGCTCTCAGGGCGGTCAAACAAATTCACGGCGAATTGCTTGGCTCGACGGCCTCCCACAAGCACGTCGTAAACCCCCAGCTGTTCGGTGTCCTGAAAACCAAGTCGGCCGGTATCGTCTACAGCGACATTTTGACGCGAGCCATCTGGTAGGATTACCTCGACATTTTCTTCTGTGGGGCTCAGTTTCAGTTCCACCATTTTTTCAGGACGATTTGCCAATTGAGAATCGTCTGAACCCCCTGCAAAATGATCGAGTACGTTGAGCCAAAAGCCTGGGAAACTATGCTTTCGCGGCCAGTCTGTATTAAACGTACTCTCCCCCGCGGCATTCTTTCCGATGATTTCAAACCCGATGGCGACATCTTCGTAATGATCTCGAGGTGCGATCGCGACAAGAGGTCCGTCCGTGGAATCGACGAGAACTCGGCCACCCAGGGGAGGCCTCACGATGTTCGCATCAGCTATCTGGATTCCTCCCAATTCCAGCAGACTCAGCAAAGCATGACTGCGCTGCCAGTCGATAATCTGGGGACCTACAACGCTTTCGGAATCATTGGCCTTCGTCCAATCATCACTAGGAGGCATTGTGCCAATGAAGAGCGTATTGGCTTGCGGCATGGATTTAGGTACGCACTGGTCAAAAATTATTAGATCGTAATACTCAGTTTGACTTTCTCGTTGATAGGCATTTCCCTCAAGTTCTGCAGGTGTAATCTTTTCTACTTTCGCCAATCGCTTGGCACGATCGGTCGTCAAAGCGGCTTCCAAAGAATTATTGCCGGGAGTAACAAGCAGAACCCGTGAATCACGCTGATTCTCCAGAACGGCATAGGCCGTGTTATCAATTCCCAATTCGTCTTTGAAGTCATTCCCCGGGTCAATCGTGGCGCGCAACTCCCCTTCCGCTTCCCTGAGGAGGTTGAAGGTCGTCGAAGCGACTGCCTCAGCAGGCACTTGTACCTCGGCCGCATCAAGTAATTGATCGTTGAGATAAAGTTCGACCACGACCGAGTGATCTTCCGTGCTGAAATTTGCTAGCTGGACGAAAGCCTGGCGCAATTCAGGACGTTCTTCATTCTGACGAGTATTGAAGGCGGTGATTGCGACATTCTCTGCAGATAACGATCCTATTGGCAGAAACAGTGGTTGCAGATTTCCCAGCGAGAAATCCTCCACTCCGGCAAAGCGGCCGTCGCTAAGAATATAGAGCTGAATATTTCGCTGTTCAGTCACCTCGTACTCAGCGTTTTCGTCCTCAATCGTCACTCGACCAGGATTAGCGAATCCGTCGGCAAGTCGCAGAGCACCGGTGAGATCCGTCTGGGCTGCTGAGGGCTCGATTCGAGCCAATGCCTCATGCAGTTGTCGGCGATTGTTAGTAAACTCCTGCACTACGTTCGGTTGTTCGGCAAAAGAAATAATCATTGCCGACATGTCCGACTCCATTTGGTCCACCAATGCCGAGACTCGTGCTTTGGCCTCGTCGAGCCGTGAGCGGCCATTCTCGCCATCGGTGGCTGACATACTCGCCGAATTGTCAACGAGGAAGATAAACTGTTCGCCCTGCAGAGACTCGCCCTGCCACCCCGGGCGGAGCACGGCCAGGATGGCAAGGCCGACGACCAAGAGCTGCAAAAACATCAGCAGGCTCTTGCGCAATCTCTGCCAGAGGCTGTTCACATGCAGGTCTTCAATCACGCGATGCCACAAGTAGGTGCTCGGTACTTCAAGTGGTTGGCGTTTGAGTTTAAGGAAATAGAGCGCAAAGATTGCTGGCGGAATCAATCCCAGGATGATCCAGGCAGTCGGCCCCAGTGAGTTGCGAAAGAGACTTTCCATGATGCGTTAGCGAACGAGTCCTCTGCGGCGCAGGTGTTTAGCGACCAACTCTTCGACGGGTACCTGATTGTTTGCCAGCAGGTAGTGCATGCCGCGCTTTGCGCAAAACTGTTGTGCTCCGCTACAAAATGTGTTGAGTGTTTCGTGGTATTTTCGCAAGAGGGGCGCGCTGACCGTGATTTCTGCTTCGTCTTCATCTTCGCAATCGACCAGTCTCAGGTCTCCTTTAACGTCTGGCTCTATTTCCGCTTGGGAGAGGACCTGAATCACAAAGCAATCCATTTCGTGCGACAAGAAATACTTGAGGGCTGACTCGTATCCCTCCTTATCCATGAGATCGCTGATCAGTACTACGATTCCACGCCCCGGGTTTCGCATGCAGAAGTTTTTTACTCCCGTGGCGAGTTGCGTACCGCCCTGCGGCTCGATTGCCCCGACTTGCTGCAGCATCCGCCAAGCACTGGCCCTCCCGCGGTAGACAGGATTTCGTTGCGACACGGGTTGATCGATCGTCTCGATTCTCACGCGGTCTGCCCGAATCAAGCCGACAAAAGCCAGCGCTGCGGCAAGCTGTTTGGCGTATTCCAACTTCGTTGGATCGCCAAAATCCATCGAGAGACTCGCATCGATCAAAGCATAGAAATGCAGGTCTTCCTCTTCGAGAAACAGCTTGAGGATCAATTTGTCGAGCCGGGCATACAGATTCCAATCCAACTGCCGGAGGTCGTCCCCCGCCACATAGTTGCGGAAGTCCGCGAACTCGACGCTTTGCCCTTTGCGCTTGCTGCGGCGTTCACCCTTCATACGGCCGCGGAATATCTTGCGAGTCACGAGCTCGAGCCGCTCCAATTGAGCGCAAAGTTCAGGCGAGAGTAGCGGGGATTGAGTTGCTTTGCTCAAGGTTTCACCATGCAACCACGTAGGATGAGTAAGAAAGCAACCACAATTCCAATCATAGCGGGAAACAACATGACAATCGATTCGAAAAGTTGGCTCCTTCTTGTCTGCATGCCCGGCCAAATGCTAGGCTTTTTGGATTGTCGCTCCATGGCACCTCTCGCTATTCCGCAATCCGCAATCCGCAATCCGAATTCCGCATTGCTTATTTTTCGTCCGCCTTTTCAGGAACTTTCTTCACGATATCGGTTAGGACCTGATCCGGCTCGATCCCTTCGGCGGCGGCTTCGAAATTAAGTATCACCCGGTGTCGCATTGCTGGCAAATAAACCCGGCGGATATCGTCGAAGCTAACATTGTAGCGGCCGTTCAAGAGGGCCCTCACTTTCGCGGCAAGAGAGATCGTCTGAGCACCGCGAGGGCTGGAACCCCACCGCAGGTATTGATTCGTGGCGGGTTGCGCGAACGGGCCATTGGGATGGGTGGCTAAAGTGAGTCGCACGATGTAATCCTGCACATGCGGGGCGATGATGACTTTTCGTATGAGCTGCTGCCAACGGAGGATTTCTTCGCCGTCCATCACTTTGTCAGGTTTCACCGTTTCACCACGCGTAGTGCGGTCGATGATTGTGGCCAGTTCCTCGCGGCTGGAGTAACCCACAACGAGCTTAAAGAAAAACCGGTCAAGCTGTGCTTCGGGGAGTGGATAGGTCCCTTCCTGCTCGATTGGGTTTTGCGTCGCCATCACAAAGAAAGGCAACTTCATCGGGAACACTTTCCCCGCAATGCTCACCTTTTGCTCCTGCATGGTTTCGAGCATTGCTGATTGTGTTTTGGGGGTAGCTCGATTGATTTCGTCTGCGAGACATATCTGAGTGAAGAGAGGCCCTTTTTGAAATTCGAAGCTACGCCTTCCTTCGGGAGTCTCTACCACCATGTTGGTCCCCAGGATGTCGGCGGGCATTAGATCAGGGGTAAATTGAATTCGCGAAAAGTCGAGGTCCAGCGTCTCAGCAAGAGTCTTCACCAGAAGCGTCTTGCCCAATCCGGGGACCCCTTCCAGCAGGCAATGTCCACCGACGAATAAACAAGTGAGAACCCCATGGACGATATCACTGTGCCCCACAATCACGCGGCCCAGTTGCTCACGGACAGCCTTGTAGCGCTGGGCGAATTCCTCAGCATCTTTTTCTATTGATTTGCCATCACTCATATTCGCGGGTTCTCGCAGGGTGAGGAAAGTTTGCAGACGGTAGCCTGGCGAAGTGAAAGAGTAGTTTTAGTCCCTTTTAGCCTACCTGCCCAGACTTTTCTCCGCTAGCGCCCGAAGGACGATACCGCAATGAATGGAAATGTGTTAGCTTGGCGGTTTCGCCATCTACTACTGACCACGAATCACCCTTGCCGGAAGCTTACGCATCCGGCTTGCCTGTATCTCCAGGCGCTAACGCTTCTGGCTCGCCTATCATGTCCAATGTTGCCGTGATCATGCCCGCCGCCGGCGCCAGTCGGCGGTTTCATGACAAGAATTATAAGAAACCCTTTGCCCCGCTCGCCGGTAGAGCCGTGTGGCTCCACACGGCGGAAAAGTTTCTCAATCGGGCTGACGTGAAACAAGTTATTGTGGTGATTGCCGACGAGGACATGGAGGAATTCCAACGCAAGTTCGGGGCGAATCTTGCCATCTTGGGTGTCGAAGTCTGCCGCGGTGGTGATGAGCGGGCAGATTCGGTGGAAAAAGCCCTCGCGAAGGTGAAACCCGATTGCGATCTCGTTGCCGTGCATGACGCTGCTCGGCCCTGCCTGGCCGACAAATGGATCGATGCGGTGTTCGAGGCGGCAGCGAAAGATGGCGCCGCGATCCTCGCCGTGCCCGAGACGGCAACCTTGAAGCGAGTCGCTCAGGGTAAGATCACGGAGACCGTCAGCCGTGAATCACTCTGGCAAGCTCAGACTCCGCAGGTGTTCCGCCGCGAGTGGCTTATGGAGGCGTACACGGCTCGTGCTGGGAAAGCTGCAACCGACGATGCTGCACTTGTGGAGTTGGCCGGACATCCGGTGACTATTGTCGAAGGCTCACCACTCAACTTAAAGATCACCACTCGCGACGACCTCAAGCTCGCCGAACAGATACTCAAAATTCTCCCCAAGCCGAAGCTCGATGGTTTCGCCAATCCCTTTGCCGGAGATGATATGTGGAGATAGGTTGAATTCGGATTTCGGAATTCGGAATTCGGAATTAAGATAGTCCTCGCTGTTTCGTTTTTTGAATTCCGCATTCCGCAATCCCAAATCCGCATTCCAATATGTCTCTGATTTCCGATCTCCGTTGGCGTGACCTGATTCATCAAACAACGAATGATGAAGGCATTGATGCCTGGCTCACCGAGAAACCTCGCACTCTCTATGCCGGCTTTGATCCTACGGCTTCGAGTCTGCACGTGGGCAGTTTGATGGGGCTCTTAATGTTGCGACGTTTCCAACTGGCCGGACATCGCCCGATTGCCGTCGTTGGAGGTGCCACAGGGATGATCGGCGATCCAAGTGGGAAAAGCGACGAGCGAAACCTGCTCTCCAAGGAGCAACTCCAGGAAAATGTCGACGGCCTCGGAAAACAGATGGCCCGGTTTCTGGATTTTGATGAGGCGAAGAATCCAGCACTATTGGTCAACAATTTCGACTGGACCGGCGGTTGGAGTTATCTCGATTTTCTGCGCGACATAGGCAAGAATTTTCCAGTGAACGTCATGCTCGCCAAGGACTCGGTCAAGAGTCGACTCGGACGGGGGGAGGATGCCGGTAGCGCTGGAATGAGCTACACGGAATTCAGCTACATGCTGCTGCAAGCCTATGACTTTGTGTACCTGAGCGACAAGTACGGTTGCGAACTGCAAGCGGGCGGTAGCGACCAGTGGGGCAACATTACAGCGGGTATCGATCTGGCCCGCCGCATGCGAGGCACGCAGGTCTATGGCCTCACCTGGCCACTGCTCACAAAGTCCGATGGCACCAAGATGGGCAAGACCGAGAGTGGAGCCGTCTGGCTCGATGCCGAGCGCACTAGCCCCTATCAGTTCTATCAATATTGGATCAACGTTGACGACGCCGACGCCGGCAACTGCCTGCGACTATTGACGGATCTCAATCATGAAGAGATCGAGCTCTTGGATATTGCTCGAGTGAATAATCCCGGTCAACGAGACAGCCAGCGCCGCCTTGCCGAAGAACTTACGCGTCTTGTCCATGGCGAAACCGCTTTAGCAACCGCGCAGAAAGCCACTGAAATCTTCTTTGGCGCAGAGATCGCGGACCTCTCCGATGCCCAACTCACCGAAATCTTTGCCGACGTCCCAAGCAAATCTTTAAGCCTCTCACAGCTTAGCGAAGGCCTCAACATTGTTGACGCCCTAGTCGAGGCCGGCCTGTCCAAGAGCAAAGGCGAAGCCCGCCGCACCGTCGAGCAGGGGGGGGCTTACGTCAACAATCGCCGCATCGCGGGTATCGACACGCACCTTTCCACCGAGCACCTGGCGAGCGAAACGGTGCTGGTCTTGCGGAGTGGGAAGAAGAAGTACGCGCTATTGCGGTTTGAATAGGTTGACAGATTATTAGTACCTAAAATCGCTGTAAATGGCGATCTCCAGCCAACGAATCTTGCCCCTTCAGTTGTGCTAGCAATGCTCCCCTTGCAGGTTTTGAATTGTTGGGGCTATAACAGTCGCTGGCTTGAAAGCCACTGAATCAATCGCCAAACGGACATTTGCGAGGATATACCTATGAGTTCCAATCACCTCCCTTTTACTCAACAGATTTCTGACGAAGCCATTGCTCAACGTGCTTATGAGATTTGGGAGTCCCGCGGCTGTCCCTCTGGTGACGGCTCCGCGGACTGGGAGACTGCCAAGCGGCAACTAGTTGCCGAGCAACGTCCCGGTGGTGGGCCGATTCGTTGGCTTATTGCACGGTTGCGAAACCGCGCGGCGATGTAGCGTCTTCCAATAGGTCGGAGACTCGCGCTGAACGTAGATGTTCCAGCCTGAAATCGAGTGGTATAATCAAAGTATGCCAACAATCTCTAGATTCTACGGGATTGTGATTTTCATGAATTATAATGATCACCTGCCTCCGCACTTTCACGCTCGCTATCAAGATCAAGAAATTACCGTCAATCTAGGCAGTGGTAAAGTGCAAGGAACCATGCCTCGTCGGGCATTGAATATGGTACTTGAGTGGAGGGAGCAGCACCAAGCGGAGTTATTGCAGAACTGGGAATTGGCTAGGCAAAGACGTCCTCTGCAACAGGTACCGCCACTTTCTTAAGAAAGACAACCATGTTTCTCCACGTAACCGAAGTTCGCTATCTGGAAGGTTATCGCCTTGAAGTAAGCTTTAATGATGGGAGCATCAAGGAACTCGATTTGGTCAATGAACTTCATGGAGAGGTCTTTAAGCCTTTAAAGAACATCGAGACTTTTAAACAAGCCACTGTTAACGAGGAAACCAATACAATCGAGTGGCCCAATGGAGCTGATTTTGCTCCCGAGTTTCTTCACGAGATTGGAAGAGACATTCGTCAGCCGATATAAAGAATTGATCGCGCTGGCTATCTGATCAAACGCTCGGTGATTACGGCGAGGATTTCGTCGGCGACCAATCGCTTCGATCCTGCGATCTGTTTTAGAACGGTGCCAGCAGGATTGAGGATTTCTACCTCGTTATCAAGCGAGTCCATGGCAGAGACGCTATTGGAGACGATCAGGTCGCAGTGCTTGCGTTCGAGTTTTGCCAGGGCGCGCAAGCGATGATCCTCAGTCTCCAGGGCGAAACCGACAACCCAGCGAAATCCTTTCTCGGCGCCGAGTGTGGCGACGATATCGTCCGTCTCGATCAGGTGGAGTTCCAGAGGTTGGCCCGTCTTAGCGATTTTGTTGGGCTCGACATGTACTGGGCGATAATCGCAAGGAGCGGCGGCACCGATCAAACCATCGCACGAGTCGAACTCTTCGCGACAGATGGTGAGCATGTCCTCGGTCGAGACAACAGGTACGACACGGGCTCCGGCCGGATATTCCACTTCGACGGGTCCGCTCACTACGGTCACCTTGTGTCCCAATGCCAACGAAGCTTCGACCAGCGCGGCACCCATGCGGCCACTGGAAGCGTTCGTAAGATAACGTACGGGATCAAGATACTGACGTGTAGGGCCTGAGGTGATGAGGATGTGTGCCACGCCATTTGTGCCCTAGGTTTGTAGCAACTTTCTCACGGCTGCGGCGATCTCGGCAGGCTCGGCCATGCGGCCCATTCCCTTTTGTCGGCAGCTAAGCCAACCCTCATTGGGGCCAACGAGATGAAATCCATCGGATCGAAGTTGCTCGACGTTGCGTTGGACGGCGGCTTTCTCCCACATTTCGCAATTCATTGCTGGGGCCAGCACAATTGGGCCAGTGAAACTCAATATCAAAGTGCTCAGCAGATCGTCGGCAAGGCCGTGGGCCGCTTGAGCCATTAAATGTGCCGTTGCTGGAGCCACGCAGAGAAGGTTCGCTTGTCGGGCGAGCTCAATATGGGGACCCAACGGAAAGTCGTGGCGGTCGAACGTTCGTGTCAACACGCGCCGGCCAGTGAGTGCCTGAAATGTGGCTGGGCCGACAAACTTCTGAGCGGCACGAGTCATGACGACAGTCACGCCGACGCCGCTTTGCACAAGATCGCTAACCAGCGCAGCCGTCTTGTATGCGGCTATGCCGCCGGACACGCCGACTACGATTTCATGTGCCATAGTGAGTAGGTGAGTAGGTGAGTAGGTGAGTAGGTGAGTAGGTGAGTAGGTGAGTAGGTGAGTAGGTGAGTAGGTGAGAGTTCGTGGAAATCTTCCTACTTACTCACTTATTAACCTACTCACTTTTAAACACTACAAACTGGTAAGATCCAACTCGGGAGGTCCACCATCGGCAACGACTTCTTCGCTGGCGACTTTCACTTGATTGGTAGAATCAAGATAGATTTTATCCTGGAGGATTTCCTGTACCACGATTTCCATTTTATCTTTGGACTCAAAATCGACCAAAGGTCGAGCGCCGGCATTAATCGCAGCAAGACGTTTTTGGATCAGCGTGGACAACTTAAAACGCCCACCAACTTTGTTGACAATCTGTTCTTCCTTTAAGGCATCAATCATTGGGAATTCCTTCGTTTTGCAATTGGTTGACTATTTCTTCGACCGCCTTCGAGACGGTGTCATTGACTACTTGATATTTATAGCGACGGGCGAGCGCGATCTCACGGCGGGCCACTTCCAGTCGACGCTCGATGGCTGCGGGGGTCTCGGTGGCGCGAGACCGTAGACGACGTTCCAATTCTTCGATCGTCGAGGGTTGGATAAATATGGTCAGAGCATCCGGGAACTGGCGAAGAACCTCCTCGGCTCCCGCCACGTCAATCTCTAAGAGTACCCATTTTCCCGCAGAGAGACTAGGCCTCACGGCACTCCAGAGCGTGCCATACCAGTGTCCGCGGCCAAAAACCTCGGCAGTTTCCAAAAAGTCTCCTGCCTCGCGTCGCCGGGTAAACTCCGCGGGGGAGAGGAAAAAGTAATCCACACCGTCCGTCTCTCCAGAGCGAGGATCACGAGTCGTTGCCGAGATGCTAGGCACAAGTCGCCCTGCTAGTCGCTCCAGAACCTGTTTGACGACAGTACTCTTGCCAACGCCAGAAGGGCCGGAGACGACGACGAGTCTGCCGGGAACGTCGGATTTTCCGGGAGCGATAGTCATTGGACGTTCTGAATCTGCTCCCGAATACGCTCCAGCGCGGTCTTGATTTCGACGATTTGCTGCGAGATGAGAGCATCATTGGCTTTTGAGCCAATCGTGTTTGTCTCGCGCCCCATTTCCTGGCAGATAAACTCCATCTTACGACCAGCACTCTCGGGCAATTTCTGAGCTTCAACGAACTGCTGAAGATGGCTTCGCAGTCGCACGATTTCTTCTGAAATGTCCGCCCGATCGGTGTAGAGGGCCACTTCGCGCACTAGATCCGTAGGCTCGAGTGTAACATTGAGCGAGGAAAGTGCCTCGTTCACGCGATCTTGGATCCGCTTGCGGTAGTTCTCACTTATCATGGGTGCTTGCCCTTCGATCACATCGAGGCAAGCGGCCACCGTGGAACATTGCTCGTTCAAATCGTCGGCCAGGGCTTCTCCCTCGGCGGTACGCATTTTTGTGAGTTGGTTGATTGCGCTACGAAGCGTCGGTTCAACGAGTGGCCACAAACTCGCGGCATCGAGTGATTCAGCCGAAAGCTGTTCGACAACACCTGGTAGGCTCGCCAAGGGCTCAAGACGAATCATTTCGTCCAAGTTGCGTTTGGCCGCAACTTCCTGCAGTTGATCCACATACTGATTGAGAACGCGAGTGTTAAGCCGGAAGTCCTCAGCACTTGCCAGATGACGAATACGAAGATTGCAACTCACCGTGCCGCGTTTTACGGTTTCACGAATCGCTGACTCGATGAGAGTTTCGAGGGAACTATAGCCCTCAGTTGTGCGGATATTGAGCTTGAAGTAACGGTTGTTAACCGTACGAAGTTCGACCGCGATGGCATATCCGCCCCGCTGTTCGATCACTTCGCCGAAGCCGGTCATGCTCAAGAGGGCCAAGTTTGTACCTCAATTATCGGATTTTGACCGGATAGAGTTCGGCTATGAAAGTTTTCGACTGGACTATTCTGCCTTCGATTCATCCGCTGAGTCGGAACTCGCTTCGCTGGTTGAGCTTTCACTGCTGGCGGCGGGGTCCTCGCTTACTGAGGTACTCTCCTCGCTGGCATCAGCACCGGGAATTAGAGGACCAGAGCTTTCCACGGGAGTGCCAATATCTAACCGGCTTCCACTACTGCTGGAAGAAGCAAACTTCGTGGCAGCAATGCAGAGCAAAATCCACACTGCGGCAGCGACAATTGTGATACGAGTGAAAATGTCGCCAGCCTTGGCGCCAAATGCACTCGAACCGCCCATGCCACCCAAGGCACCGGCCAAGCCGCCACCACGGCCACGTTGCACAAGAACCAGCAAGATCAGGAAAATGGCAACTAAGGTCAACAGGATTTGGAATACCACTTGGAATGCGGCAAAAATCGGAATGATCACTTCGAAAGCTCCGTCTTTATCGTAGAAGACTGGTAATTAGGTTGGTACTGTATTTCAGCTTTTTGAATTCAACTAACTAGGACTTGGCAACCGCGGCCCCGGCAGCTGCAATAGCGAGGAAATCGTCGGCTTTGAGGCTCGCCCCACCGATGAGTGCTCCATCTACGTTAGGCTGTGATAGAAGTTGCTCAGCATTATCAGGCTTAACGCTGCCGCCGTAGAGAATGCGGATCTTCTCGGCAGTCTCGGCATTGTAGCGGCTGGTGAGTTGATTGCGAAGATCGGCATGGACCTCTTCTGCTTGCTCGGTGGTGGCGACTTTCCCCGTGCCGATGGCCCAGACCGGCTCGTATGCAATGACGGTGGAGAGAATCTGCTCCTCGGAGACATTGGCTAGCGACCCCTCAAACTGGCGACGAATCACCTCGGAGGTCTTGCCGGCTTCACGCTCTTCGAGAAGCTCCCCGACACACACGATCGGTCGAAGCCCTGCTTTGAGAGCAGCCAGGGTTTTCTTGTTCACATCTTGGTCCGACTCACCGAGGATGTGCCTTCGTTCGCTGTGGCCCAAGATTACGTACTGCACGCCCAAGTCGCAAAGCATGTCTGTACTTGTCTCGCCAGTGAAGGCACCATTGGCTTCGGGATAGACGTTTTGCGCTCCGAGGCCAACGGCAGCATCTCCAATTGCGTCCCGCACCAACGACAAATAGACATTGGGTGGACAGACCAGGAGTTCTGTACCAGCTGCTTCATCAGCACGGCTAGCAATCGCGCTGGCCAACTGGCGTGCACCGGCGGTGTCTGTGTTCATCTTCCAATTGCCGGCAATGAGGGGGGTACGCATACTATCTACTCCAATCGAATCTAGGCCAAACAAACTTTGTCGGGGAAACTTGTCGAACTACTTCCCATCCTCTTGTAGCCGTGGCCGGAAGGCCATGGTGTAATTTGAAACGAACCATGGCCTTCCGGCCACGGCTAGGAAGAAATGGGGGCCGTTTCTATAGCCCCTCAGTTTAGCCTATTGGCTCGGTCTGCGCATAGGAGCCTAGTACAGTCAGACGCAAGGCCCTTTTCTCCAGAGCAGCAAGTGCCCGGCGGGCTCGCAATTGAGAAGCATGGCCCTGAAATTCGACAAAGAAGAGGTAGCTCCCCCGTTGACCTGGCAGTGGGAACGACTCGATCCAGGTCATATTGAGCTTCTGACGCTTGAAAATCCCCATGGCATCGGCCAGTGCACCGGGTTGGTGGTCGATTTCAAACACTATCGCAGTCTTGTCTTTACCGGTCTTCTTGCCGATCTCCATACCGATGACGGCAAATCGGGTCACATTGTCGCTGTTATCCTCGATCCCTAGAGTTAGCGCAGCCACTCCATGGTTGACTCCTGCCTGCTGACTGGCGATGGCTGCCGAGCCAGGTTCAGCGGCTGCTTTGCGAGCGGCTTCAGCGGAACTGGAGACCTCGATAAGTTGAACGTCGGGCAGATGCTTACTGAGCCAGTTGCGACATTGCGAGAGGGGTTGGCGCTTACTGTAAACGCGTTCGATCTCGTTGCGGCCACAATTGGCTAGCAAGCAATGGCGAATCCTCAGCGGGACTTCGCCACAAATTTGAACAGGGGATCGAGCCAGGCATTCTAGCGCATCGGCCACGCGGCCGTCGGTTGAGTTTTCAATCGGTACCAAACCATAATCAGCATGCCCTCGTTCTACTTCTTCGAATACTGCGGCAATTGTCGCAACGGGGACCAGTTCAGCACTCTGACCGAAACGCTCGATGGCTGCCAAATGGCTGTAAGTGAACTCCGGACCTAGGTAGGCGACCCGTGTTCTGTTGGATGCAGCCTGGGTGCCACTGATGATCTCGCGGAATACGGATCGGACTGTGTCAGCACTGAGAGGGTTCTTGTCGGAAGCTCCTAGCTCAACCACGTGTTCCAATGCAAGCCGTAAATCAGGACTGTCGGCTTGAGAATTCTGGCTGCGCTTTCTTGCCAACTCAGCACGACGGTTCATCAGAGCCAATATTTCGCGATCGAGCTTGTCAATTTGTCTCTGCGCAGGAATTCTAGCTCCATGGGAGGATCCTTCGGCCGAATCTTTGCTTTTCTTCTTTTTAGCCATCGAACCAGTATGAGTTTCGAGATTCAACACGCCAAGTGAGTTGCTCATTGCTGGGAGATCTGCCAATCTGGCATTGGCCGTGGATTTCCCAACGCAAGCTTACCGCGCCAAACTCTGCCATTCTGACAGCTTTGGCCTCAATTCTGTCAATTTGCCAGACGACATTTCGATCTCTAAGTCATTTAATAGTAAAATCTTACGTGATTGACTCTGCTTTCTGTTGATCGGCATGAACTTTGCGTAAATGGCATCAGGGTTAGTCTGCGCATTTGTGCAGCAGCCCGGATTCAAACATAAAACTGGATTGCTGGTGTGAGCCTGGCAATTCCTCAACCTGACAAATTAGGTTCATAACCAGGAGTAAGAAATGGCTAGCGAAAAAATCATTGGTATCGATCTTGGCACGACCAACTCGGTCGTGGCCGTGATGGAAGGCAAAGAAGCAAAGGTGATCCCCAATCCCGAGGGGAATCGCCTTACGCCCAGCGTGGTGGCATTCACCGACAAAGGAGAGGTACTTGTTGGTGAACCTGCGCGTCGTCAAGCAGTCACCAACCCTTCAAAGACGGTTTATTCGATCAAGCGGTTCATGGGCCGGCGTCATGACGAAGTCGCCTCAGAAGAAAAGATGGTTCCGTATGACATCGTCGGCGGTCCGCAAGACTATGTGAAGATCAAAGCAGGCGATCAAGAGTTCACTCCGCCGGAGATCTCTGCTAAGACGCTACGCAAGTTGAAGGAGTCGGCCGAGGCGTATCTGGGTCATACCGTAAACAAAGCCGTGATCACGGTACCGGCGTATTTCAATGACGCCCAACGCCAGGCGACTAAGGACGCCGGGCAGATTGCTGGTCTTGAAGTTGCTCGCATTATCAACGAGCCCACCGCGGCCTCGTTGGCTTATGGATTGGACAGCAAAGCCCACGAGAAAATCTGCGTATTTGACCTTGGTGGCGGTACTTTCGACGTCTCGATTCTTGAAGTGGCTGACGGTGTGTTCCGAGTGATCGCCACCAATGGGGATACCCATCTTGGTGGTGACGATTTCGACGAAGCCCTAATCAACTTCGTGGCTGATGAGTTTAAGAAAGAGCAGGGAATTGATCTACGTAAAGATCAGATGGCCCTCCAGCGATTGCAGGAAGCCTGCGAGAAAGCAAAGAAGGAGCTTAGCTCCGCCCATTCGACGGACATCAATCTGCCGTTTATTACGGCCGACGCTAGTGGTCCGAAGCATTTACAGATGAACATCACCCGGGCCGATTTTGAGAAACTAGTTGATGACTTGATCGAGCGCGTGCGTGGTCCCGTCTTGCAGGCTATGAAGGATGCCAAGATGCAGCCCGGCGACATCGACGAGGTGGTGCTGGTCGGTGGTTCGACCCGTATTCCCAAAGTGCAGGAAGTCGTCAAGGAAATCTTTGGCAAAGACCCTCATAAGGGGGTCAATCCCGATGAGGTGGTGGCCATTGGCGCCGCAATCCAAGGTGGTGTTCTCAGTGGTGAGGTGCAGGATATTCTCTTGCTCGACGTCACTCCACTCTCGCTCGGTATCGAGACTCTGGGTGGCGTGATGACCAAACTGGTCGAGCGCAATACCACGATTCCCGCCGAGCGTAAGCAGGTATTTAGCACGGCCGACGACAATCAAACTGCCGTCACAGTGCGCGTCTTCCAAGGCGAACGCGAGATGTGTGCCGATAACCGGCTATTGGGACAATTCAACCTCGAAGGTATTCCACCTGCTCCGCGCGGTGTGCCTCAAGTCGAAGTGAAGTTTGACCTTGATGCCAATGGCATTCTCAACGTCGCTGCCAAGGACCTTGGTACCGGTAAAGAGCAGACCGTTCGGATCGAACAATCCAGCGGCCTGAGCGAGGAAGAAATCGAAAAGATGAAGAGCGATGCCTCGGCACATGCGGAGGAAGACAAAAAGAAACGCGAACTGGTAGAAGCTCGTAATGAAGCAGAATCACGTTGCTATCAACTTGAGAAGCTGATCAAGGAGCAAGGCGACAAGCTCAAGGATGCCGACAAGCAGTCGCTCGAAGCAGCCATTTCCAAGGTCCGAGAAGCGGCCAAGGGCGAGGATGCTGCGGCAATCAAAACTGCCGTAGGCGAGTTAGAAGCCGCATCCCACGCGATGAGCGAAGCGCTCTATAAGTCGACCACCGCCGAAGGCGAGTCGGCTCCAGCGGACGGCGGAGGTGAAGCAAGCTCCGAAGGTGATTCGGCGGATTCTTCCGATGACGACGCGATTGACGCGGAATTTGAAGTAAAGAGCTAAGCAAGGTATTTCCCTTCGGGATCCTAGGTTCATGGACTTAGGACCCGGAGGGAGTTCTGCTTTGTGGGTGTCGATATTTGCGTACTCTGCTGCGCTGGCGCTCCGCATCGCGGCTAACTTCTTTCTTTTAATCCGCATTTCGAATTCTTAATTCAGCATTTAATACTATGGCATTTCGATTTGACAAACTTACGATCAAGGCTCAAGAGGCCGTGCAGAGGGCGCAGGAACTTGCGGCTGACGCGGGGAATCCCCAGCTTGAGCCAATTCACCTGCTGGCTGCGCTTCTGGAAGAGCAAGATGGAGTGGTGAGACCGTTGTTGGATCGCATCGGTGCCAATCAAGGTCAACTCAAGAAGATTGTCGACGCTGAATTGGGACATCTACCGAAAGCATCCGGGGGGTCACCGCCACAACTGAGTACCGTTGCAAGCAAGATCCTCGATGCTGCACAGTCTCAAGCGAAGACGATGCAGGACGAGTTTGTCTCGACTGAACATCTGCTCTTGGCATTAGCCCATGAAAAATCGCCAGCCCAAGATGTGTTGAAGCTCAATGGGGTCGATGAGCAGGATATCCTCAAAGCATTACAGGATGTGCGTGGTTCGGCGCGTGTGACCGATCCCAATCCCGAAGCGAAATTCCAGGCCTTAGAGAAATACGGCATTGATCTAGTGCAGCGGGCTGAGCAAGGGAAACTGGATCCCGTAATCGGCCGCGACCAGGAAATCCGCCGTGTAATCCAGGTGCTTTCACGCCGCACCAAGAACAATCCCGTGTTGATTGGTGAGCCAGGTGTCGGCAAGACGGCGATTGCGGAGGGGCTTGCTCTGAGAATTGTGCAGAGCGACGTCCCGCAGAGTTTGAAGAATAAGCGAGTCGTTGCGCTCGACATGGGTGCTTTAATCGCGGGCACGAAGTTTCGCGGCGAGTTTGAAGAGAGGCTTAAAGCCGTTCTCCGCGAAGTGCAGGATGCCGGCGGATCTGTGATACTGTTCATTGACGAACTTCACACAGTCGTGGGTGCTGGCGCTGCCGAGGGGGGCAACGATGCGGCTAACTTGCTCAAACCTGCACTTGCTCGCGGTGAACTCCGCTGCATCGGAGCGACGACGCTCGATGAGTATCGTAAATACATCGAGAAGGATGCGGCATTGGAACGCCGATTCCAACCCGTGTTCGTGGGTGAGCCAAACGTCGAGGATACAATCGCTATCCTGCGTGGTTTGAAACCCCGCTACGAAGCCCACCACAAGGGAGTGCGCATCAAAGATTCTGCGCTCGTGGCTGCGGCAGAGTTGTCGCATCGATACATCGCCGACCGCTTCTTGCCAGACAAGGCCATCGATCTGATGGATGAGGCCACGAGTCGACTGGCGATGGAGCTCGAAAGCGTTCCCACAGAAATCGATCAACTGCAGCGCAAGCTGATGCAGCTTGAACTTGCCGCCCGCCAACTGGCTGACGAAACCGAAGAGCATGCTAAGCAACGTCTGGCTGAAGTCAACGAAGACATGGCTCAAATAAAAGAGCAGTTGGCCAATTTGCGTGAGCAGTGGGAAAGCGAGAAGCTTGGTGTCGGCGACGTGCAACAAGTCCGTGAAAAGTTGCTCGACGTCACGCATCGTGCTGAACAACTTTCGGCCACCATTAACGACAAGCAATCTGCGGGCGAGCCTGTAGGGGAGGATTTGTACCAATCCCTTTACGAATATGATGTCCAGCGTAAACAACTTACTCAGCATTTAGAGGAGATTGAGCAGCGCCAATCCGCCAATTCAGGTGAGAGTTCTGTAAAGACTGAAGGTACTAGGCGACTATTACGGCAAGAAGTTGGCCCCGACGAAATCGCTGAAGTGGTAAGTGCTTGGACGGGTGTCCCCGTTTCGCGCATGATGGAAACCGAGCGAGCCAAACTACTTGTGCTGGAAGAACGTCTGCACCAACGAGTCGTTGGTCAAGACGAAGCTGTTACGGCGGTAGCCAACGCGGTACGCCGTAGTCGGAGTGGCTTGCAGGATCCAAATCGTCCTATCGGATCTTTCCTGTTCTGCGGCCCTACTGGCGTGGGTAAAACGGAGCTTTGCAAAGCACTGGCAGAGACGCTCTTTGACGATGAAAATGCGATGGTACGCATCGACATGAGCGAGTTCATGGAGAAGCACACCGTCAGTCGACTCATCGGAGCGCCTCCTGGATACGTTGGTTACGAGGAGGGTGGCAAGCTCACCGAGGCAGTTCGTCGCCGCCCCTACTCGGTGGTCCTCTTAGATGAAATCGAAAAGGCCCACAACGACGTCTTCAATATCCTTCTGCAAGTACTGGATGACGGACGCCTTACCGACAATCACGGTCATACGGTCGATTTCACGAACACAATTGTCGTAATGACTTCCAATGTGGGGAGCCAACTCATTCAGCAGATCACCTCCGAAGGAGGTTCGCAGGAAGAGTTGCGTCAAGCGCTGAATGAAACCCTCAAGTCACGCTTCCTGCCTGAATTCCTCAATCGCATCGATGAAACTATCGTGTTTCAACCGCTCAACCGAGAGCAGGTCGCACAGATCGTTGATCTGCAATTGGAGAAACTTGCCGATCTATTGAAGAAGCGGGATTTGAATCTTGTTGTGACCGAAGCAGCTCGCCTTCAAATCGCCGCCGAAGGATACGATCCGTTGTTTGGAGCACGACCCGTGAAGCGAGTGATTCAGCAATCGATTCAAAACCCCTTGGCCACGGAACTTCTCAAAGGAGAATATCCCGAGGATTCCACGATTGAGGTCGACTACCAAGGCGACGAATTCTCGTTTGAAAAGCAGGTGGCTTAGCGGCCTGCTTCGACAAGTTCCCATTCGACGATGAGTTTCTCGGCGCCGGGAGACATTTCACGGAGCTTACGGACGATTTCGAGCTTTTCAGACTGCGTCGCCTTGGCGAGTTTGCCTTTCAACTGGGCCAATTTATGACGGCGTTTGCGGCGGCGGCGTAGTTCTCTCTGGCGTTCACTGGCTCCCACGAAAATCTCCTTGCGAAAGGTCACCTTGTTAGAAAATGGGCTCGACTGGTAAGTAGAGATTGGCAACTTGCCAGCTCTAGCCTATCTTTTGTACTGGAGACCAGTCGAACCGTCAATGTGGCGGAAGTCTCCTTTCGGTCGGGTGCCAGAGTGGTCGAATGGACCGGTCTTGAAAACCGGCGTACCTCCGGGTACCGTGGGTTCGAATCCCACCCCGACCGCTTTGTGCCATCCGCTGTATCGGAATCCGCAGAGTTTCCCCCTTTTTCACTCTCGTCTTGCACATCATTTCTTCTCATTTCGGACCTCGACTAGACTGCAACTTCTCATGCGTCGCCGTAAGCTTGTAAAGGAGGGCCGCAACTCAGGAAACTATGGAATGAAGGGCGATCTAGTGAATTAGAGGCTACAATTATCTCCCTCAGATCGGAGTAGGGATGAACGAGGCCTACGGAAAAGACTTCAGGGGCCTGCAACTTACCAGCCGGGAGCAAGCGGCCGTCGATCGATTCGAGAAGGAGAAGGCTGAGCGCATTCCTTGGCAGTCTGATCGTTCGATTCCTCAAAAGTATTGGCGACAGATGTCCGGCTGGCATACCAAGGTTATTAACGAGCCCGATGGTCAATACTTGAATGAAGGTACCGTGGGGTACTGGTTCGTCCACCCAGAGAGCACCCTCAACCCACTTCATCGCTGTCATACCCAACAGGCCAAAAGCAGCAAATCTTAGTCGCGGCTCTTCTCGTCGCAGAATGTTGGCTGGCACTCCTTTCGAGCAAAAACCGACTAGCAAACTTGAAGTGGCGCTGAAACAGATGGTTGTGATTCTCCCCAAACGCAACAGGCATCGGATGCTTACAACTCCCATGGCGGAGGTTGAAATGTCAGCCCGTGCGGCAACTAACAAACCACAATGAACAATTGCGGATAGGACGCGAAGAATGCCGGTATTGTTACACGCCACTCCTATGATGCAACCATTCGGTCGATCAGATGTTGGTGCTCAGCATATTGGCCGCCCTGCACAAATAAATTGGCACAAAGGTGATCGCCAGAATTAAACTGTATATATCATGCAGCGTTGCCGTTATCTAAGCCATTGGCCATCGACTCGGCACATTTGGGGCAGATCGTTTCACGCATTATTGGGAATCTTTCGGCATCAAATAATTTCAGTCTGGCAGAGACATCTTCCGCAGCCAACCATCCTACTGGCTCGAGCAAGGCTCGCTTGCAACAACTGCACAATGTCAGAATTCTATTGGAGCGCGGTCGTGACATGTCGAGGATTCCAAGATAGGGCTGCGACTCCGTCTTCGTAAGCAGGCTCTCGTAGAGTATTTGGCCGCCTTCCTCGGGGTGGATGATCATCCGCATGTGGCGTATCAGCGTGGGAGTATCACAACGGAACGGCAGCACGACTGGTTTGTTGTTTGATCGAACACGAGAATGCACTTGCTGATAGAGAGCGCAAACAGACTCGCCCCCGACGAAATTCCACAGGGACCGCCCGATGACATATTCCTGAGTCAATTCCGTGGCACCATTTTCTTTAGCAAAGCCTAACCAGTGCGAGTCCACCCAAATCAGAAGGTCGTCCCGATCAACTCGGTATCGATATCTCGGTATCTCGGCGGCCATGATGGATGAATGTGTTTCGCAAAAGGAAAACTACTAGGGCCTTCTTTTAATTATGGCCGCGGTTTACTCCATCAACAAGAATCCCTCTGAAATAATTAGCCACCCTAATTGGTGCTATTCATCGGTTTTTTTGTCATTGAAGCCACCTTTTAAGCGAGGTAGGAGGCGTCTTCCTCCGATGTGATGTCGAGAATGCGCATGGCATTCAGTCTGTCGCCGCTGCCTAGATGCACTACCAGAGTAATGCCTAGTGCGATATGCGGATGCTCTTTCGCAAGTTCGTGGGTAACCTATTCGTAGGAAAGGCCGTAGAAATCATATCAGCAGATACCTTGATCGCGTAAATACTTGGGAAGTGCGTAGTGTCGAAACACGGGTGCGTGATGCTTGTGAAATGCAGTGTCAAAACAGCCAATTTGTAAGATGTCCGGATGTGATTCCGCTCTCGCGCAAACTGCTGCGAGACAAGTTGGCTGTTGCAGTGGCGCCAGAGGAATCAACGCCTCACATTGCTGGAAGTCCTCGTACGTCAAAATGACCGGAACTGAAAAAAGTTCTCCTCCATGGACAATGCGTTGACCGAAAGCTTGAAGACACGAGTTACCTGCGCATCGTTGAATTAAGGCCAAGAGTTCCCGTAATACATCTGCGTCATTAAGCGTGGTAGGGAATTCCTCAATGACGTTGCCATTCCACGAAAACTCTGCTTGGGTACCAATTCTCGCAATTCGTCGGGAGGTTAAAAATGGTAAGTCGGCTACTGGTTCAAAGGCGCTGGCTCTTCAACTCGAGGAACCTGCATTCAATACTAAGATCACGTTCATGGTCACTTAATATCACCTCGCTGTCGTGCCTCGGCCATCAGAACTGACAGCGCACATGACATCAGGCGGGTTCGTTGAGAATCGGCCCGACTCGTTAGCATAATGGGTACGCGAGCGCCCAAAACGATACCCGCAGCGGCGGCGTTCCCCAGAAAGGTCAGTTGCTTTGCCACCATATTGCCCGAATGTATGTCAGGCGCCACCAGAATATCGGAGTCACCCGCAACGCACGATTTCAAGCCCTTGTCTTGAACAGCTTGTTGGCTGATCGCCAGATCCAGTGCCAAAGGGCCGTCCAACAGGGCATGGTCAATCTGAAGGCGATCTGCCATTTTACAAAGGCAGGCCGCATCCACGGTGGCTTGCATCTTCGAATTTACTTTCTCTGTGGCGGCAAGAATGGCCACCTTGGGCTCGGTTGCCCCACGCATCATCACGCGCCACAGATCAATAGCGTTACGACAGATGTCCGCCTTCTCGGCCATCGAGGGGGCAACATTAATCGCCGCGTCGGTGATCATCAGCATTTTATGGTAACTGGCGACGTCGATCACGTAGGCATGACTGATCCGCCGCTCAGATCGTAGACCGGCAGCCGACGGAACCACGGCAGACATAAGTTCGTCTGTCGGCAAACTACCTTTCATGAGTGCTGCCACATCTCCAGCGACGGCCATTTCCACGGCCTTTATTGCAGCACCATGACTGTGCTCAGTAGGAACGACGTCATAGAAACCAATATCAATACCAGCGTCAACTGCAGCCTTGCGGATTCGTCTTTCAGGCCCCACCAAAACAGGATCTATCAGTTTCTCCTCGACTGCCTCCACAACAGCTTTGATCGCAGTTTCGGATACGGGGTGAACGACCGCTGTTCTTACTGGCGGCAGTTTTTTACAACTGTCAATCAGGTCGCGAAAGTGGTCGTGAAAGTGGAATTGCACATCGGGTAGCTCAGGTCTCGTACGCCGAATCTTTTGAGTCGGTGCAATCACCGTTGAAGTACCTATCGCTACAGTTTCTCCCAGCATATTTACACAATGACAGTCGAACACGACTATATGGTTCTTCTGCTTTTTCTCTTTTACTGAGACATCAACATGGATCGTCTCGCCTGGACGGACAGGCTTCTTGAATGCCAAATCCTGATTGAGATAGATCGTCCCCGGTCCAGGCAAGGCTGTGCCAAGCAAGGCAGAAATCAAGGCACCTGTCCACATTCCATGTCCGACGACACCGCGAAAGATACTGTCCTCAGCATACGAGTCGTCCAAATGAGCAGGGTTTACATCACCCGACAAAACAGCAAACAACTGGATGTCCTGTTGAGAAAGCGTGCGAGTCAGACTTGCTGTCTGCCCGACCTTGAGTTCATCGAATGTAACGTTTACTAACTCGTGTTGGTCGCTCATGCCACGTCTCCATGATGAATGACCCTAGTTATTAATTCTTAACACAAAGTCTCTACGAATTCGTGTAATTGCATACTTAATCGCATATTCTGTGCCGATGCGCTTTGGCCGAACTTCCTGTAAGCAATCGACTCCTTGCATAAATCTGAACCTTCCATGATGCGTTCTAACTCTCGCTAAGGCGTGCGATTCCGCACACTTTCATCCCGCTTGGCAAACTAACCATATTCAATGAAAAGATTGCCAACGAGGATTTCCGCCCGAGCCAAAACTGCTGAGCCTCACCCTCGTCAAAGAGGAAGCCATTCTTTGAGTCGATTAGTGGTGACATGTGCATATGACACAACACCTCATTTCCCGTCTTTGCCCACTTGCTAGCTTTTCCTTTAATCTTAAGAGTACCGATGTTCAGCTTGCCGGCCCCACGATCACAGAGATATAAACCTACTCCCGTCAATCAACATCCGCCGCAGTCTTCGCAATCAGGAGGGACGAAGATGACTGATTCCCACTCTCGGCCAGTTCAAAAAGACAACAGGAGAATGGGTAAGCCAACGCCCAAGTACCTTCCGGGTCAGCGCTCTCTGTTCTGCGAAGAACCAGCGCCTGAGGTAGTTTCTGCGGAAGCCACAACTGAACTATTTTACACTGGCAGAGACTTGCCCGGTGGAAAGGAAACGGAGCAAGCAATCCTCTGGGATGTCATCTGACCACAGCTCGCCATGACGGATCCCTCGGTGGGGATGACGAGACTTACTCTGATTACCGCACGACAATCTAAGCTACTTCGCTTCGTGGCGGATCACATCTACCATTCCTTCGACAGAAGAATACTCACCAATGATGCTAGTACGCGGAAACATCAGTTTTGGGATCGCTCCTGCTCCCACTTTTTGGTAAATCTCAACATGTTTTGCTATGTATCGATCAGGAATTCCGGATGCTATTTCGGCATCAAGTTTTTTATCATCAACGAGTGTCGCTGCCTTCATCTTTGCATCTGCATAGCTCGGCACCACTGTACCTTGGAACATCCAATTGTGAAGCGATGCGAAACGGGTTGGATCCACTCGCCATACTGCCACAGCTAGCTTCGCCAATTCGCACGATTCCTCGAAATTCGGGTTTGTCACTCGTACGCTGGGGTTGCAGGTTGAATTGAGCGGGACAGGCAAACAAATGACAGCCAATTGATCATCTAAATTCTCTCGGGCGCGAGAGACGGTCATGTAAGTTTTGCGACAAGGTGGGCAGCAATAATCGAACATTGCAACAAAAACATACTTCGCATCATTGGAACCGACCAGCGGCCACTGTGCTACATCTAGCTTGATAGCGCCACCTTGAATTGCAACGATCCGACGGTTTGCAGATTCGGGTACGCTTGCATCATCTACAATCATTTCTGTGGCTAGAAAGGTTGGGAAAGCGACCCTCGCTTGACTTGGAAAGTAAACCGAGACCAAGTCCGGCCACAACGCAGTCGCACTAAGATTGTCCGTCGTCGGAGGTTGGAATAGCTCGTCATTTGACTTCTCATCCAATGCCTCCTCGGCCGGGCTTCCTTCTGTTGGTGGAGCGAACTCGATCTGCTCTGACTCTGAACCTGCTGGATTGTCAAACTTCTCGATTCGATGCATGTCTTGCGGGCGGGCAAACACCTGACCGACAACTAAAACCGCAAGCCCTACAAAACTTAAGGCCGCTGCGGCTAACATCGCCTTTGCTCTCAACGGACTGGCCAGCAGCATGGTCACCGTTGCGACCAGACTACATGTATGAGCAATCATGCAATAGAGACAAATGTGTTTGAGGACAATCAACTGTAGTGCTACAAACCACATTGCACTGAGCCCAGCCGCAAACACGGCGGTGGTAACGACGACCCAGCTGACCTTTCGCACCGATCGACTAAACCAGCTAACGGATCCAGTGACCAGAGCCGTCGCCATCGCCAGATAGATCCCCAGCGCCAGGAAGCTTACGGGGACGCCAAGCCACAGAGCCCAAGGGCTGCTGGCGACATTCTCGCAATCGACCCACCCGCCACCACTACCGCAGCCTGCTATCGGTGACGAAGTTAAGTTGGTCCAGAGTAAATAGACGCTCGCACTGATAGCCACAATGATACAAAGCGCCAAGACAAGTGTCACTGGCCATCCCGGCAAGGCCTTGATGTCTTGAATGAACCAGCGAATTGCTCCAAGTCGAAGCGTTGCGTTGTTAGTGGAGTGTTGCGTTGAGCTTACTGAATGTGTTGAAATCATGATTGTTCAGCGGTGGAACATGATTGTTCGGCGGTGGAATAAGTAGAACTATTGAAGCGATAAAGCACGCTGCTAAAAACGCAAATGCCGTACCAATGAGGCGAATGGAAGGGCGTTATCGAAGCGCTGGCTGCTATCTGCCCATTTTGTGAAGTCGTAAAGTTTCGTGAATTTGCCTTATGGCACGCCTGAGAAGGCCAACGCACTATCTATGTAGAAGGTTGATACAGCGCAATTGGATGTTGCTTTCACATCCACTAGTTGTCTCATAGCCTGTGCACTCTCCAGAACGTGACGCGGTGACTCCTGTCTGGCTTCGGTTAGGTAGGGTGCATACTTCTATCACTTCTCCGTGCATTTCCGCACATCCATGACCGCTGTAAGCCGTGCGTCTACGGGATTTCGGCTCCTCAAGTTTCTAATCCAGAATATGAGAAATCTTTGCCAGCGGTCACGCCGACCTCATTTAGTTCGCGAGCCGTCCTATTTGCTGAAGTTGGGCCTACCGACGCGGCTTAGCCTCTCCTCAAATTGACGGAGGTGGCGGCGACCGACGATGTCTGTAGTTGTGCCACCTAATCGACAACAATAGTCCCTGACTAGCGAAACCCGCTTCGTCTACACACTTCCTGGGCAATGACCGGGTGGCCCCAGGCGTTGCCGCCCTGGGGCTACCACAGATCCGTACGTGCGCTCATTAGCGCATACGGTTCCTCTCTTTATGGCTTCGCTGCGCGTTTGAGAGTTGAACAGACTTAGCGTGCAGGAGCAAGTGGGTAACGACGCAGGATGACATCGAATTTCTCCAAGGTCATTGAGCGGAGATTATTGCGGCGATTAAGCCATAGTCACTACCGCGGTCCGACCTCATGGAGAACCCGCGTCAATGCTGCCGAGTTTCCTGTCACTCCGTAGTAGGCATAGTGTCCGCGCAACTACTCGTTCAGTTTCGGATGTTGTTCGCGAATTGGCAGGTATCGATTGTCTCGGCACGAGTGGTCGATGCTGCGAACCGATCGTGTAAAGCAATCCTTGGCGGTCTTGGGTTTGACTACCCAGTACCCATTCTGGGAGCGTCACCAGTAATGGGTGATGCCAAGGAGGTCAAACGTCCCAGGACAATCTTCTAGTGGACCACCCCGATCCTTCCGCAAGGAAAGAGGACGGAACCGAACCAGTTTCGTATTGGTGGTGGCCTGCCCCCAAAAGTGGTAACACTCTTCATGAGAGTAGTGGTTGGGTAACTCCGCTGCTGTTCTGGAGTGAGGGCGTGGCCCGAACGGAAGACCAGCAGCAGGCCGGGAACGAGTTCTCGGCGGATACATTCGGAAATTCCCAGTTGTTTCACGTTGTCAGTGATTATCATGGATAGGACATAAACTCATTCGCCCTAAGTCCCCTGCATGCCAAGCTCAATGAAGTATCGACGAATCAACGTTCTCGGCGTGGGCATTAGTGTTTTGACACTCGACACGGCTGTAGAAGCTGTGAATAAAGCACTTGCATCTGGAATCCAAAGCTATATCACCGTAACTGGGGTACATGGCATCAGCGAATGCCAGCGAGATCCGGAACTGTTGCGAATACACAATGAGTCGCTGCTATCAACCCCTGATGGGATGCCACTCACCTGGTTAGGACGCTTTCACGGCATCGGACCTACAGAAATGGACCGTGTCTATGGCCCCGATCTGATGCTGCGCATTATCGAAGATGGACAGCAATCAAAGCAGCGCGACAAGGGATTGCGGCATTTCCTCTTAGGTGGAGCTGAAGGTGTTGCAGAAATCTTGCGAGACAAGTTACTTGCACGCATACCCAATGCCGAAATTGTTGGGATTCGTACCCCACCTTTTCGGCCGCTCACTCAGGTCGAAGAACATGACCTTGTGGAAGAACTGAGACTGCTCAGACCAGACTGCCTGTGGGTAGGGCTGAGTACACCGAAGCAAGAACGCTTTATGGCCGATCTCTTGTCGCGTTATGGTGCAGCGTCAACGGGGACGCTTAAGTTACCTGCACCATTAGTCATGTTCGGTGTGGGGGCGGCGTTTGATTTTCACGCCGGCTTAATGCCACAAGCACCCCGCTGGATACAGCGTGCCGGGATGGAGTGGGGCTACCGACTGGCTACGGAGCCACGCCGACTGTGGCGACGCTATTTGACGAACAACCCACTATTCGTCGCACGCATAGCGATGCAGCTTCTGGGGCTTAGGAAGTACGAGTTACCAGCGGATCTCCCCCTTGAGTAGTTGTCTTGGATGACCCGGTTAAGATATACCGATCCAGATCAAGGAAGAGCAAAAAGTATGCCGTTTCACGTGAGTTGAAGCGGAGCCTGTTCGATGGCCTGATTTTCATCAGAACGCGTTCCTATTGGCACAGCACAGCGTGGGGCACTCGACCCAGTCATGCTTAGAAGGAGGGTGGTCAGTTTGAAAGTAGATTTTATTGCGGATAGTCGCAACTTAGTCTGCTTGAAGATTCCTCTCAAGTAGTTGATTGATGGAAGTATTGGCTAACACAGAATCAGTAATTAAGGTAAAAGGATTGCGACTTAGGTATCAACCAATGCTCGCGAGCCCCATTTTAGGCCGGAAACCTAGCTAGAGTCCGGTTTAGGGGCCTATTTCCACTTGGTGTCGCTGCGGCAGTTCAGTCGTCAAGAGTGGCAGGATGCCGTTCTTTGTCGAAGCGATTCTTAAGTGCCAAGGGCCTCACCTTCCAAGCCCCCAAAACAATGCCATGATCTGTTTTGCCCACTGATTATTACCAAGCCCAAAGCCCTAGAGTTCTGTTTTCAAAAAATAAGGTCGCACTCAGGGTTACGTCGTATTATAATCGAAGTCGCATAATATAACCGCACTAATCGGACATGATTTGTTGTCCGATTCCCACCTGCATTTGGCAGGGGTTCGTTGTTACCACTACTTTGAAGAATACGTTCAGAATCCCATATTCTTACCTCGCCAGAGTTAATTTATCATTTTCAGCCATCCGTCATCTTAGTTCATGCGTACGAGACATGTAACTGTGGACGCATTTTTCCACATACTTTGATTCGTGGAATGATGTGCAATAGCAGATTAGGGTTGGAAATGGAATCTCTAGTATGAGCCTGCAACTTGGATACCAACAGAATGCAATTTAAGTTTTCTTTCCAAAGGCGTTATCGATCGAAGTTCAGTAATTACTCACACAATTCCAATAGGCTACTGCTTCCCGAAGAAGAACTTCGATTTGCTGCAGAATGCGAACGCATGCGCGTTGATCGCAACGGATCCATTCTTTCAATTCTGTTTATCACTCTGTCCGAAGAGGGTGATCTCGCCCTGATGGAACGTGTATTAGAAGGCCGGCTGCGCCTGACTGACACGCCGGGCATGCTTAACGATGGGCGCATCGTTTTGCTGCTTCCCGACACTCCGGAAGAGGGCGCTTGGAAGGTTGCTGCCGACATCAGTGAAGTTTATCCGCCCGGACCACATCGTCCTCAATGCGACGTAATCGTTTACCCCGATGTTCGAACCAAACGCATCAAGGAAGTAAGCGATTCATCACATAGTTTGGGAGTTGCTCCAAGTGGCACAGACGCTGCTCTCCTCTTTTGCCAGCCACTTCCCAGGTGGAAACGCTTTTTGGATATCATTGGCAGCATTACTTGCCTGATAGCCATGGCACCAACCATGGCCCTTGCCGCGATCGCCATCAAGCTCACTTCACCAGGACCTATCTTGTTTAGTCAAGAACGGGAAGGTCTAGGAGGCAAACGGTTTCGGATTTGGAAAATGCGCACTATGATCGACGGAGCTGACGAATTGAAACACACGCTCAGTCTTCCTAGCCATCAAGACGGACCTGCCTTCAAGATGAAAACAGATCCTCGCACGACTCCAGTGGGGCGAATACTGCGTTGGACCAGCATCGACGAACTCCCGCAGTTTTGGAACGTGCTCAAAGGAGACATGTCGCTTGTTGGACCACGACCTCTGCCAACCTCCGAATCTCAAGCCTGCGCTAATTGGCAGCGACGGCGGCTATCGGTGCCACCAGGCATGACCTGTACCTGGCAAGTGTTTGCCCGGGGAAATGTATCCTTCGACGAGTGGATGCGCATGGATTTGCAGTACAGCCGTCAAGTTTCTCTGTGGGGCGACATCAAGTTGGCAATGCTTACGCTACCCTCTTTATTGCTCCATAAAGGTATTCGCTAGCGTTCAACGCGTCGGCAGTTACAAGTTTCGATTCAAAATTCGTTGCCGAACTTGCGTCGAGCGTAACCTGCGTAATACCGAAGGCTCGACGGACTCAGCGGCGTCGGTATCCAATATCGCAGACTGGACCGCTGTCGACAGGCTACAAAATCTCGGTTTGCCGAGCGGATATTGAATGGAAAAATCCAGGGTTTTTTCGTTCCCATGTAGTGGCATATCTTTCTCTCCGACCAAAGTTGATCGTGCTGCTCTCGTCGCGACACTTCTACCAGCGTGCTGTCAATCGGATAGTTCCAAACGGGGTCTACCGCTGTCCAATTTCCCATCAGGAGTAAATTGTACAGGTCCTGATCGGAATAGCGCACTTTGATACCACGATACTTGGCGGCTTCACTCAATAGATCCAAACGTCTTAGTCGCTCGATGTCCATGACCATCACACCGGAGTTGAGGTAAGGTTGGTCGTCCACTTGGTCAAGATAATCCCGAATCGGAGAGTTCTGGCACAATACTGTCGGCACAAGCCAGTCCTGGACAGCACCAACAGGTCTTCCATGTAAGGCTTGCTCGTAGAGTCCACGCAAGTCGGAAAGTACGATCGTGTCGGCATCCAGAAACACGGCCCGAGGAGTCTCGACAAACTCGGGAACCAAGAACTTCAAGTAGGCTACATCGCCGATGGTTCCAAGAGGCAATGCTCTGCCCTTGAGTCGCTGCAGTTCATCAATCGCATTGATCAACCGGAAAGATATCTCTCCACAGGTTCGCTGCAAGTGACGGCTGACGCGCTCCTGGTCATTGCCGGAATAGAGGACGCAAACACCGGCCAGCCCGTTTGATTGTTCCAGGGCGGAGCTCAGCGAGATCATCATCGCATAAGCGTTGCGTTGATCGACAGCATAAACTAGCGTGGTATCCGGTGGCGACGGTTGATGATTCTTTTCCAAAACCGTTTCCCCGGTCAGCCTGTCAATCGACTTTTTTCGACAGAGATCTTTGACACGCAACTGTATTCTACGAAGTCCTCGGATGGATCGAGGCACGTGTTTCAGCGGCTTTCAAACAAAGTAATTTCCGACAGCCAAGATCTCTGGTGAGAATATCGGTCGGTAAATGCGCCCAAATTCGGATGACTAATCGCTTGCTCGTTTCCGGTTCTCTGCGCGGCTAAGGAAACCAATTGACAACCTCTTGTTCGCATAACACTTTCTTATTATTGACACTATTTCACAGATCGGCAGTCAATAGGATACCGCTGAGAGAAGCAGAAGTAGCGGAATATCCTCGTGCGAAAGACCCGGCCAGACTTCCCCAAGACTTCGTATTCCGCATATTCACTACTACCCCTAAAGTAATTCGGTGCCCCCCAGGTGTCAAACTATCGAAGGCTTCTTTTGTTGAAAAATAACCTGTTCCAGTTAAGATGAAGGTTGGCGAGGCAATAGGGTCCAACACCGTCCGTCCGTTTACCTTCAAATCAAGTTACCGCGCCTAAGTTCTCTCCTGTGTTTTCAGTACCACGGAACAGCAATAATGCCAGACGTATCAGGATCTCTTCGCGAGCAACTGTCTGTTTTGAATCGGCATCGTCGCAAGATGGTTCTGTTCTTCTTGAGCACGATGGCAGTGGTCACACTAGGCATAATTCTCTGCCCGCGGACTTATGAATCGCAGGCTATGCTGCACGTACTTATCGGGCGTGAGAATGTTTCAATTGACCCAACTGCCGCGACGGGACCTACCATTACGATGATGGAAACCCGAGAACACGAAATTAACACAGTCAAAGATATGCTGCAAAGTAGAACCGTTCTCGACAAAGTAGTCGCAGAGCTAGGTGCCCAGAATATCTTGGATCCCGAGCAATACTCAAACCCTGACCAGTCGAGAGATACCGACGAATTCTCGTTCCTAGGTAAGATCTACAACCTGATGCTTGCGGTGAATTTGGCGGACCCTGTGAGCGAAGGCGAACGAGCAGCTCTCCAACTCGCCAACGATGTGAAAGTGAGCTCCGAACCAGAATCCAATGTCATTCAAGTAGTCTTTCGGTCCGGGACGCCGGAATTTGCCCAACGCCTTGGCGAGGTTTTTCTCGCCTCCTACCAAGAGCAGCACAGCCGGGCTCATCGGACCCATGGATCGCAGGAATTTTTTGTCGAACAATCCCAGGAACGGGCCTCCGCTCTGGCTGCCGCCGAACAGAAATTGCGCGACCTAAAAAACAAGTATGGAATAGTCACCATCAGTGCGCGTCAACTAACTCTCAGCAAGCAACTGGAGCAGGTAGAGACTGATATGCTTTCGACAGCTTCTGCCATTGCTGGCGCGAACGCTAAGATTCAAGCCCTGCGTCAGTCCTTGGAGGAAATCCCCGAGCGATTAGTCACCGAGGAAATAACTGAGGCAAGTCAGGCTGCCGACACTATGCGAAACACGCTGTATGACCTGCAAATCAGGGAACAAGAGCTTTCCGCCAAACATACTGACCAAAATCCACTGGTGATGGCTATTCGCCAGCAAGTTGCTCAAGCGCAGAAGTTACTCAGTGAAGAAGATAAACGTCGGGTTCAGCCAACCAGCAGCCTCAATCCGGCTAACCAGCAACAGAAACTAGCCTTATTCGCCGAACTGGCGTCCCTTTCGGGTCTCGAAGCCCGCTACTCCTCTGTCAAAGGGCAACGCGAAGAATTGCTCGCCGATCTCAAGCGGCTGAATCAGCAAGAAATCGAAGTTGCTGAACTCGATCGCGAGGTATCGCTATTGCGAAGTGAATACCTGACCTATATGCACAATACGGAACTGGCTCGGATTAATTTAGCTTTGGAGGCTGAAAGTATTTCGAACGTCAATGTAGTACAACCGCCCACGTTTGTGGAAAAACCGGTCGTTCCGCCCAAGGCTCTGATAATTGTGCTTGGATTCTTGATTGCCGTTTCTGGTGCGATTGGTTTGGGGCTACTGTGTGAGAATCTGCAGGCCGGCGTTATTCACTCGCCGGAAAAAATGGAAACAGCTTTCGGTGCTCCCGTGATGGAGTCGATCCCCTCTGTCCACCTGCAAAACGCCGGGGCATCCGCGAAATAGAATTGCGAGTCACACAAGCACTTCATGTCGCAGCCCACTGTCCCACAAACGTCGTTTGACCTGACCCCCGAACTCAACCGCTGGTCGAAATTGGCTCACGATTTCGAGCGACTTGCAGCGCGCATATTGAACCTGACCTCTCGCCAAGGAATTCCGATTCGGCAGGTGGGATTTACCAGCATTGCCCGCCAGACGGGGACCAGTTCCATCGCAATTCAGTTGGCGGCAGCTATGAGTCGGTTAGGCGAGCAATCTGTGATCCTGGTGGACGCCAACCGCGAACATTCCTGGTTTGACAGACAGTTTCCTGATAACAACAGTCCCGGGCTACTCAACGCACTGTCCGGAGATGTAGAGATCGCCGACTGCATTCACAATACTACGACTTCCAACCTTTCAGTGGTACCATTGGGAAATCCAGTGTGGGCTGAAGCTGACTACGGCAATCGATCGTTGGTAGACACATTTCAAGGCCTTGGCGAGCGTGCGGACTGGCTTCTGGTCGATCTTCCGGTCATAAGTGATATGAGCCATTTCCGGGCGCTAGTGCAACAATTGGACGGTGTGATTCTGGTGCTGACACCACGGCTGGCTCGGTTGGAGCTCGCCGCTCAAGTAAGACACCGGTTGACGCAACTGGACGTTCATTTGTTGGCAGTTGTCCCTAACCAATGGAACTCTTAGCCGATATGGCCAACATCAATCATACGGAAGCGACCGCACCGCCCTTTTCCCCAGGCTGGGATCTCGGAACTACTGCCGAAGTTGTGCCAGGACAAAGATTCTACCTGGTGTTTCTGCTGTGCCTGGCCCTGACCTCCATTCCGGTGAAAAACCTGGCCTACATCGTCCCGCCAGTGTTTCTCTTCCTCGAGCTGATCGTGGGGGAAAAATCGGCCTGGCGCACGTTGCTTTTGATGGCATTGTTCGCGACTCTGTCAGGTGTCTCGATGATGTACGACGGGTTCCGTGGCCAAGCTATCAACGTGCCGGGACTACTCTTTGCGCTGCTCACCTACCTGCCAATGTTTCTGTTCCTGGCGTCACGTCCTGACCGCGAAATCGACTCTTCGCTTTTCACCAAGTTCATCAACCTAACGGCTTGGTTTGTTATCGTGCAGTCTCTGGTGGGCGTAATACAGTTTGTGATCAGCCGCAACGGCGACGCAGTTACTGGCACATTTGGGCTGTTGGACTTTCATCTCAACACGATCTCGATCACCCAGGTTTACTTCACATTCACGCTGTTCGGAATGATACTGTTTTTGATGCTTGATGCCCGTAGGCTGCTCCCGCAGGTTGCCATCGTGGCCGGTTTATTGACTTGCGCAATAGCACAGTCGGGTCATCAAACTGTGTTCTTCGCTGCCAGTTTGGCGCTTTGCTGTACGATCCAGTTTCGACGTTTCGGGACCGCGTTGGGAGGTATTGCACTGGTCGGCTGTTTGACCTTCATCGTCGTACAACTCTACCCCGACACCATAATGCACACGCAAGAATGGTACAGAAAAGTCGTACAGGATCCGCGATCTGCCAAACGTATGGTACTCACCGACAGCGCCGAGTATCTTTCCGATCCCAAGAATGCACTGCTGGGTGTAGGTTTGGGGCAATATACCAGTCGGGCTGCATTGATCTCTTCGAATACTTACCTCAATCGCGAATTGCCCGGGCCACTCTCTGGACGGTCTGACTATTTTGTCGACTCGATGCTCCCCGCCATGCACCGGTTCGACGAAGTTGGTGAGGGTAGCGCGATATCCAAACCCTACTTCTCTGCACTTTCGGCGGCGATGGAATTGGGGCCTCCTTTGACGTTTGTCTGCCTAGGAGTGCTGGGCGTTCACCTGCTTAGAAATTTGCATTGGATGCTTTCTTCCAACCCCAAGTTAGCTCGCGCCGGATTGGTGAGTTGCATAGGCCTGCTTTTCTTTCTGCTGTGCTGCGTCATCGAGAACTACCTTGAGTTTCCCCAGGCGATCTTCCTGCCGTTTCTGTTGTATCTTGTCGTACAAGCGCGTGCGACGCAGCTTTCAACTCGCTCACCAGCGTGAGTAACACCTGCCAACTTGCCCTGGAAACCGTTCACTTTATGAACTCCTCGCCTGCCACCTCGCCTGATCCATTCAAGGTGCTGCTCTGCCACAACTTCTACAAGTTGGCCGGTGGAGAGGATCGGGTGTTTGAGGACGAAGCAAAGCTGCTGGAGAACCATGGTCATCAGGTGATTCGCTATACGGTCTCGAACGACGAGATTGACACGATGAGCTCCTGGTCGGCCGCGGTGCGCACGATATGGAATCGGAAAACATACGCCGAACTCCGAAGTCTGATTCGCGAGGAACGCCCCACGGTGGTACACTTTACCAACACGTTTCCACTAATCTCCCCGGCCGCCTACTATGCGGCTCGCAAGGAACGTGTGCCGGTTGTCCAAACGCTGCAGAACTACCGTCTGGTCTGCCCTGGTGCGCTGTTGATGCGCGACGGCCAGATCTGCGAAGATTGCCTTGCCAAGCGAATCAAATGGCCTGCTGTGCTCCATGGCTGCTATCGGGGCAATCGGCTGGCATCGGCCTGCGTCACCACGATGTTGGCCACACACTCGGCGCTGGGTACCTGGCGGAACCTGGTATCGCGCTACGTGGTGGCAACCGAATTCGGACGCCAGAAATTCATCGAAGCTGGTTTCCGTGCCGAGCAAATCACTGTGAAACCCAATTTCGTCGCCTCCGTTCCTCCCTGTGGAAAGGGCGACGGCGGGCATTTTGTGTTTGTCGGTCGGCTATCTCCTGAAAAAGGCATCAACACTCTGCTCGAAGCATGGCCGCGTTTCGGTAGAAGCCTCAAGATCCTTGGCGATGGCCCGTTGGCAGACAAAGTGGCCCAATTCGCCTCGCAGCACGAGGGCGTGCAGTGGCTAGGCCACCAACCCCCCGAGACTGTCCACCAGGTGGTTGCCGATGCGATCTCCCTGATTGTCCCGTCAATCTGGTACGAGGGACTGCCGAAAACAATCATCGAAGCTTTTTCGGTCGGCACTCCCATTATTGGTTCGGACCTGGGAGCCATGTCCGAAGTAATCACCCCCGGCAAAACAGGGATGCTCTTTCCGGCAGGAGACGCGAACAAACTACTGGAAGCACTTCATCAGATGAGCGACTCACCTGAGCGGTGTCAATCAATGCGAGACAATGTCCGCCAACAGTTTGAGCAGCTCTACACTGCTGAACGCAACTACGATTTGTTGCGCGATATCTATTGTCAGGCAATTGACGAGGGTGACCTTCTGTAGTCCGTTCAATTTGATCTGAACGGGGTTCGATTCTAATCGAAAATTTGAGTCTCAGGGATAGGCACTACGAACTTGCCGCCCCACTGACGTATGTAAGAAAGCTGCTCCATGATCTCTTCTCGCAGGTTCCAGGGGAGAATCAATACATAGTCGGGACGCGTCTCAGCGATGCGCTCGGGGGTGTACACCGGAATGCGTGAACCTGGGAGTAGCGTATTCTGCTTGACCGGATTTCGGTCGACGGTATAGAGAATAGAATCCGAGCGAATCCCGCAGTAGTTTAAGAGGGTATTTCCTTTGCCGGGCGCGCCGTATCCGACCACTGTCTTGCCAGCCCGTTTGGCCTGCATCAAGAATTCCAGCAGTTTCCACTTGGTCTCGACTACCCGCTGTGCGAAGGCCGAGTAGGTGGCCAACGTGTTGTAGCCTTTTTCGATCTCCTGGTCGATCAACGTTTGCACTGATTTCAAAACCGGTTTGCCGGAATCTTCGCTGTGGCGGGCGTAGATTCTTAGCGACCCACCGTGGGTCATAAGTTGATTAACATCGAAAATCGTCAATCCATGGTGCAGAAAAATCTTCTGGATGGCCAGCAATGAAAAGTAGCAATAATGCTCTTGGTAAATCGTGTCGAATTGATTTCCTTCGATCAGACACATCAGGTGCGGAAATTCAAAGGTAATCACACCATCATTCTTGAGCAGGATCTTGAGTCCCGTCACAAAGTCATTCAGATCTGGGACATGGGCCAGCACATTATTTCCCAGCAGCAAGTCGGGGCGAATGTTTTGCTCGACCAACTTTTGGGCAGTTGCGGCACCAAAGAATTCGTTGATCGAATGGACACCCTTCGCCCGAGCTGCCTCGGCTACAGTTACGGCTGGTTCCACGCCCAGAGCAGGAATGCCTTTCTGAACGAAATACTGCAGTAAGTAGCCATCGTTGCTGGCCACCTCGACGACCTGGCTTTGGGGGCCGAGTTGCAATCGGTCGGTCATCAGCTCCACGTACTCTCGGCAATGCTTCAGCCACGAGTCGGAATACGAAGAAAAATAGGCATAGTCGCTCTGGAAGATGTCCTCGCCCATCACATGGGCATGCACCTGCACCAGCCAGCAGGCTTCGCAGACTCGCACTTGCAGTGGGTAGAACACTTCGGGTTGTCCGGCCTGTTCGAGCGTAACTATGTTTTGACACAAGGGAGAAAGTCCCAAGTCAACGACCGTATGTTCCAGATTCTTTTCGCAGAAACGGCAACATTCGGAGAGACTGCTGTCAGTCAGAGGCGAGTCGGGCGAAGAGCTCATTGGGCGGCAACTACTTCCTCGGGAATGGGCGTAAGGTCGCCAGCTTGCATGTACTCGCCTAGCGTCGTTCCCACGGCTTGGTTGTCCACGTTTGGTGCTGCGTTGCCAGAAATCACATCCTCTATATTGACGGTACGAAAATCGACGCTGAAACGTGTATGGCCAGAAGTATTGGGACTAGTCGAGTGGAGGTGAGAGGCCGAGAACAATATTAATCCGCCCTCCTCACACTGGATGACGATATCGGAACCGTGATCGATGTCCTGAGTAATCTCAGGAAGATTGCGGGTGTCTTTCTTTACGTGTTGAACTGCTGCTGAGCGGGCATTGGCCAACCAATCGTTGTGATTGTAGCGGCCGGAGATGTTCTCCACACCACGACTGAAGTACCCTGGATGCAGCACCATCGTATTGTTCGGTTGAACGCCTTTCATCGGAAACCACCAGTTTAATTGCGATTGGTGCCCCGCGAACCAGGTGTCGCGGTGCGGCGGCACGGCCAAGGCGATGCCAGTGCGCAGGTAATCACCGTGGGTCATGGTACGCATGCGGGGCACATCGAAATACGTCTCTTGAGGATCAGCACCAAAGTCCTCCAACATGGCACGTAGGAAATCTTTGACCTGTGGATGGTGCATGAACTGCGGTTTCAATTTGCCTAGTATTTCTGCAAATTGCTCGGGCGGCAAGTGATGTTGAGCTTCGCACGGATCATGCGGTGCAAATGCCTCATCGGCCATCTGGCGGGCAAAAGCTATGAGATTGCAGATCGAAGGACGAGGCGAAAATACATAAATATCACCCTTCATAATATTGGCACGACGCTGCGGATCGGGGTGTTGCGAATCAAAATAGAGTGTCGTCATAGGTCAACCTCAAGGCCTGATATTCATTCAAATGGTCGGTGAAGGAGAAGCAGCAAAGTCTAGGTTCAACTGGCGGAAAACATCAGAGACCCGAACCACATCCTCGTGAGTCATCTTCAAGTTGCTTGGTAAATTAAAACCATAAAGGCTCTCGTCGTAAGACACTCGATTCGATTCTTGAGCCTCGCGCCCACTGGGCGTGTCACAATAAGGAGGCAGGGAACTGAGTGGATAGTAGAGCGGGCGAATATCGATATTACAGTCCTCCAGCTTCCGCATCACATCCAACTTATCAAATTGCTGATCCGGTTCGATCGAGACGGCAGGTAACCAATACGAACTGTTCAGGCCCTTACGCTCAGTGTGTATTCGAAAACACTCAAGCTCTCCCATTTGTTCGCAATACCACTGGTGTAACTGGCGTTTGCGGGCCACCAGCTCTTCTGCTCGCTCGATCTGAGCCAAGGCCAACGCCGCCTGCATGCTGCTCATTTTGAATTTGTTGCCGAGTTCGAAATGATAGTAGTAACGGTCAAAATCTTCGTAAAACCGGGTTCCATCCAAGCGGCGGCCATGGTCTCGCAGAGTCAAGGCTCGCTCGAAGAGGTCTTGGCGGTCGGTGACAAATAGGCCTCCTTCACCAGACGTGACAGTTTTCGAGCCATGCAGACTGAAGATGCCGATGTCGCCAAAGGTACCCGCCATGCGACCTTGCCAACTCGAACCAAAGGCTTGGGCGGCGTCTTCGATGACTGCAATGCCACGTCGATCTGCGATCTCACGAATCCGTTGGTAGTCCGGCATATCGCCGTATAGATCGACAACGACCACGGCTCGGGTGCGGGAGGTGATTTTGGATTCCAACGAATCGGCTGAAAGGCACCAATGGTTGGGATCGACGTCGGCAAACACAGGCGAAGCTCCGACATAACTCACGGGAGCCGCGCTACCAATCCAGGTCAGCTCAGGCACAATGACTTCGTCTCCCGGTCCAATGCCCAGCACCATCATCGCCAGATGAATGGCCGATGTTCCGGTAGGTGTCGGTACCACGTACCTCGCACCCAGATACTCAGCAGTTGCCGACTCCAGTCGCTGATGATACTTCCCCGCATCAGAATACCAGCAATTGGTCACGGCATCAGTGACGTAAGAGATTTCTCGCTCCGTAATGGAAGGCCCTGCACAGTGAATGCGTGGTCGGTTGGTGTCTGCCATCAATTAATTTCCAGCGAGAGATGCCTCAGAATATTATCCGAAAGAGTGCTTAGCGAATTCGTTTGAGCCAGCCCCCCGGCGCGTAGGTCACCGGATCGGTCAATGGAGACTCGTTAAACTCGAATTCGGGGGTTTCGAGGATGAAGTTGGGGTTCTCTTTGGCGAACGCTTGAGCGGCCACTTGCGGATTATTGGTGCGCCAATCATCGTTCGGGCGATCGTCATCAAATCGCTTCAAACCGGCCAGTTCCTGCATCAATCCATCCGCTGCCACGATGTACGAGCCAACCGTCACCAGCGGAGAATAATTCTTCAGTTCCTGTGCAACGTGATCTCGGGTATGGTTGCCGTCAAGCATGACAAATACGGTTTCATTGGGGCGAATCATTGACTTCACTTGTTCCACAGTTTCAAGGGCATTCGAGTCTCCTTCGAGCAACTCGATGCAGTCGAACATCTCGTGACTTTCAAGAGCGGCGCGATTTTGTGGCCGAATCTCGATATCGACTCCGATTACTCGTCCCTTGCCAAACATCTTGCACAGACTGGCATAGAAAATGAGTGATCCGCCATGGGCGATGCCCGTCTCGACGATCACATCGGGCCGGAGGCGATATAGCACTTCCTGAGTGCGTACCATATCCTCAGGCAACTGAATTACTGGGCGGCCCATCCAAGTAAACGTGTAGACCTGCTTATTCTGCCAGCCGCATTTGAGCCAAGCGTCTGATAGTGCCCGAAAAGTCTCTGGTGAGTCGATCGGACACTGGATAACACCCTTTGAAGAGCCAATACGTGCCTGTCCCGACTCCCAGTCAATCTCCAGTTTGTCCACCATAGCAGCCTTTTACTCTGTTGCGAACGGACACCACTACACGCTGTCGCTATCGAGGGTGTGAATTCGAAAGCGAATCATGCTTCCCATAGGGGTTCTTCCAGTGCAAGAACTTCTGGGGATCGTCCTGTCCTCGGTCCCATACCTCCCAAGGTGTCTCCCCGCGAGAGTACATTTCGTCGAATCGTTGCTTGTCTTTGTGAGTATCCATGCAGCCCCAGAAACCGTCATACTTATAGGCATGTAGGCGCTCGGCAGCAATCAATTTTGAGAAGCACTCATGCACCAAATCGTCGCCATCTTCCAAATAGTCGAAAATCTTGTTACGGAAGAGGAAGTAGCCGCCGTCGATCCACGTATCGGAGGTGCTAATGGGTTCGATAGCGCGAACTTCTCCCTGATCGCCAATCAACACTGTGTGGAAGGTCTGATTAGGTTGAACTGCCAGGAACGAACCAACGGCATCGCGCTCAGTAGCAAAGTCGACTAGCTCAGGCAGGTGAAAATCTGTGAGCCCGTCAGAGTAGTTGGCGAAGAACATCTCTTCGCCTTCGAGATGCTTCTTGACCCGCAACAGCCGTTGCCCGACATTCGCCTTCGTTCCAGTGTCGACGAAGGTGATGTTCCAGTCTTGGATGTCATTGTCGAGCAATTTGATGTCGCGACCGCCGTCCGACAGTACAAAGTCATTTGACAGGCACTCATCGTAATTCAGGAAATACTCTTTGATCGCATCCGCTTTCCACCCCAAACATAAGATAAAATCCTTGTGCCCAAAATGGGCGTAGTAACGCATCACATGCCATAAGATCGGCCGATATCCCAGCCTGACCATAGGTTTGGGGATCGACTCAGAGTAATCACGCAGTCGTGTGCCGAAGCCTCCACAAAAGAGTACGACTTTCATATCATTAGCTCGCCAGAAGGTGAATCTTGATGGGCCTCCGCGGTAACAGGTTCCGTCCAGCGCAGATCTTCGTCGATTAATCCTTGAACTCTAAGTTGTTGCAGACGTGCCAGTCGGCGATAACTATGCCCGTTCATGTCGTCGGCAGTCAAAGGTCGGGCTTGGTACGCTGCGAGTAATTGTTCTACGCCCCGAGTAACGGTCCATTGCGGCTCGAATCCGGGCAATTTAAGTTCTGCTTTGCTGAAATCTACTCGATAGCAACGCAGATCGGGACCTGCGCCGGGAGCATACTCAATTGTAGCATTGGGAATCGTTTGGCGGATGATATCTGCCAATTCTGAGATTCGGTAGTTTTCACTTGTCGAACCAATGTTGAATGCTTCGTTGTGGACAGCTTCTAGGGGAGCCTTCAAGGCGGCAATAAACGCTTGAGAAATATCTTCGATATGTACTAGCGGACGCCAGGGGGTGCCGTCGCTGAGCATCAGGATTTTGCCCGTCAAGAATGCAGAGGCCACCAGATCGTTGAGCACCAGATCCAAGCGCAGCCGCGGCGACGCACCATAGGCGGTCGCGTGGCGCAGGAAAACCGGCGTAAATGAATCGTCTGCCAACTGGCTCACATCGCGATCGATCAGAGCCTTGCTCATTCCATAGGGTGTCACTGGATTGAGCTGCGCGGTCTCATCAATCAGAGCGTCTCCTGCCTTGCCATAGATACTACAAGACGAAGACACGATAAACCGGCGCACCCCGGCCTGTTTGGCGAATTTAGCGAGTCGCAGTGTTCCCTCGTGATTGAGTCGCAAGGTGAGCTCTGGGTCGAGGTTGCCCAAGGGATCATTCGACAATGCAGCCAGATGCAGGATCGCGTCAAAACCGGCCAGATCCTCCAACGTCACATCGCGCATGTCCTGTTTCCGCAGAACGAACCCGTCCTGAGACGGTTGAAACAGGCAATCGTTAAACCACCCTGTATCGAGTCCGACCACGTCGCACTCGGCTTCTCTGAGCCGCGTGGTGAGGATACTTCCGATATAACCTTGGGAACCCGTTACTAGGACTCGCATTTTACTTTTTCCGCTTTTTCGTCAGCCATTGTCAAAGTTTTAGAACAAGAGTTGCTAGCCGACATTTCGCAGTCGGCGTTTTTTTTCTGTAGAGATTCTTTTTCGATTTCAGATAAATAAGAATGATAGCCACCACCAGTACCTTGTTTCCGAAATGTTGCATTCAGCACTTTTTTCCATTTCGAAACTTGCAGTAAATATCGCGACAAGACCATATAGCAACGCAGCCGCTCGGCCATACCAAGATCGAAGCGATGCACTGCATGCCAATGAGCCCGCAACAATCGCCAACGCATGAACGTGAAGCGAGACTTCACCCGGGGATCAATGTAGTGCTGCAGTTCCTGTTCGGTCGTCAGTGACCCGGAAGCCTTGGGATGAACACGCAAGTAGAATAAAGTTTCGGGGATTTCGTAGTATTTCCCCAATAGAGCCAGTTCGCCGAGAAACACTTTTTCGGATCCATAGTGCGGCTGATAAACGCCTGTCTTGGCAACGACTTCACGGCGGTGCAATGCGTAAATGTCTAATCCCGTGTGCGCCAACAATACCGATTGAAATCTCTGGTGAGGCTTCGAAGAGGATCGGTCCCAGCCATTTTCGCTGAGCAAACTTGCGTCACGACCCTCAGCAACGTTCAGCAACTGACCATTCGGACCGATGTGGCTGTGTAGGCAGAAACACCATAAGACTTCGGGATGATGGTCGAGAATATCGACTGCCTTTTCCAGAAAGGTTGGCAGGTGAATATCGTCATCCGCCGCCCATTTGAAATACTCAGCCCGCGATAGTTCGAAGACTCGATTGTAGTTCCAGGCACAACCAAGATTCTCATTTACGCGGTGGTAGACGATTCGATTGTCCAGTTTGGCGTAATGAGTACAGATTTCCTGAGTTCTGTCAGAAGAACCGTTGTCGGAGATGATCAGTTCAAAATCACCGTATGTCTGCCCTAGGAGCGACTCGATCGACTCGCCTAAGAAAGTCTCGCCGTTGTAAACTGGTAGACCGATACTGACACGAGGTTCTGTACTTACCATGACTGAAGTTTAGTTCTTCACAAAGTATATGAACGGGCTACGTTTGGTTGAACGACGGTAAGCGTTCTTTGCGTTTATCGAATAAGTAGAGTTTAAGCCGTCAATACTTGTCTTCTCTCAACAGAGAGTCTATTGCGCGTTGAAACTGCTTCGCGTGGGAAGGCGAAAAACACTGTGCGGGCTATAGACGCCGTGTGTGGCGTCTGATTGCCGGCGACTACCGACAAGAGAACCAGCAACCTCAAAGCAAGCAAGTCTAAAAATCAGCTACACTAACTCCAATGAGGCTATTATCTTACGATAAATACAAGCTCCGCGGATGTCAACTTTTCTCAGGGGCAAAATCGTTAGGCCGTCGGATGTTTATTCCACTTTGCCGTCCATCGCCGCTGACATTAGCATCTGGTCGGAAGGTTCGTCGTCGGCTGCGGTAGCCGGATTATTCGGAATATTGGTTTCAGCAGGTACTAGTGCATTTCTTTCAATGAACAATTGGCGGTAACTAGCGATTGCAAAGGCAGTACCAACGGTTATTCCCAATAAGCGAGCCAAGGCTGCTCCGATCAAATCGAAACTTCCTACCAGGGGTATAGCCAACAAGAGGGTCGTCACGATACTGGCTAGATTGGCTCTGAAAAGCAGATCCGTTCGCTCGAGAACGGTCAAACCTGAAGAGGCTCCAATTCCCAAGGCAAAGACCAGTTCGCCAAGTGCCAACAAGACCAAGAGGCTCTGATGCCCCGTATACTTGCTTCCGTAAGACATACCTATGATTTGATCTCCTGCCACGTACAGCACGAGAGGAAGTAGGCCCATACCCAGGGCAAGTATCAAGGTTGTCTTGCCAACCACTCGCTGCAGACCGGCAATCTTACTTTCTGCATAAGCTGTCGCTGCCTTGGGGCTAAGCACGTTCTGTACGGCAACCATTAGCGGTGCTGAAAGGCCCACCAACGTCGCACAAGCGGAGTATATGCCCGTTTGCGCTTCACCCAAGAAGGCCGCGATGATCCACGGCAAAGATTGAACCGCGGCAATGGTCGTGCATTGACTGGCCGCCAACCAGCGTCCCAAAGACCAGTTCTTAATGAAGTGTGGAATGAACTGCTCACGGTTGATGCAAAACGCAACTTGTTGCTGCAGCCACCAGGCGAAACTCGTCAGTGCATAGACGCAGGTTACCACCAGAAAACTCAGAGCAGCAGTTAGAGCATCGAAATAGTAGAGCGCCATGATCGCAGAAAGCTGGAGGACTGCAATCGCAGTATCCACGATGAGTGCTCTGCCCAACTGCATGAACGCGTAGTCAAACCTTCTTGCGAATTGACGCACCATGCGAAAGGGGACCGAGATTACCATAGCAGCGAACACGAGTGCCAATTCGGTAAAGCCCGCGAGATAGATGCCTACGTTGGCTACCAAGAGCACTGAGATCGCAAGTGTGGCGAGCCCCAGTACCTGAGCTATGGCACTGCCTGCATAGGTCGACCGTTCATTCTCAGTCATTCGGTGTACAAACACCGTGAAGGGCGACGTGACGAGGGCTTCGAGTACCGCTAGAATCAAGTACCAAGCAGACAAAGCCAATGCGAAATACCCCATTTCTGTGGGACCACACTGCCGTCCGACAAACACAGCAGTCAAGAAATTCGTTCCCCCCACTACCGCCTGATCCAGCATCGCCAAACCACTCATGCGAATGTTGCGACCATGAATCATCGAGGTTAGTCTTCGCATGCATGTCTCATTTATGATGAAGGGCGGCCCACCGGCGCGGTGCAAGAAGTTCGTCAGCAGCAACAAAAGTTAGAGGCTAGTCCTGGCTGTCGCTGAAGAGTCTCGCTAATTGCGGGCCATAATCCGATTTCCTCCATCCTAGCAGGAAGATTAGCTTTTGGCATAAAGAGAAACCATTTCTTTCGAATCCTCGGGCAGTTGGTCGGGAATTTCGATCCGAATTTCATCCGTTGATTTACAATGCTTTTCAAGCACTTGGCGATAAATCCTCGCCATTCGCTCTCCCTGTCGGTCCCATAAAAATACCTTTGCTCGTTCCAATGCGCCCTCACTCTTGCGTCGGACTAGATCTCGATCCCGCGCACATTCGACCACGGCCTCCGTTAGTGTTTCAATAACCGTCTGAGGAGAGGTCACAGGAATCCTGATGCCGCATTCTTCGGTAACAAAATCATGGGCCCCCTGGTGATCAAGACATATCACTGGAACCCCACTGGCAAACGCCTCCAACATGACCGTCCCCGTCGTGTCTCGCAAACTACTGAACACAAACACATCAGCCCAATGGTATTGTTCGAGGGCTTTTTCGTGTGGGATACGACCCAACCACTCGATGTTTCGGGCAATCCCTAATTCATCGGCCAACTTCTGAAGGTTTTGGCGAAGCGGACCATCCCCCACAACTCGCAACTCGTACGACGATTCGCTCGGCAACCGCGACAAGGCATGAAGCACCAAATGCAATGCCTTTCGGAAATTGAGGCCACCACTCCATAGCAGTCGCAAAGGCTCGTCAAAATTGCGATTGTGCTGTTTTTGCCCCACGATTTTCTCAATCCCGTTTTCGTGCATCAGAAAAGCAGGGTAACCTAGAACTTGTTCCACATACCGCTTGGCCGTGGAATTTGCAGTTAATCGCACGCTTGCCCGCGAAGCGGCTCGACGGACTCGTAAACTGGTCCGTAGTTGGATGGAATTGCAAATGGTGCGTATGGTCTCTTTGATCCGCGAGCCACCCCACGGCAACGAGAACCGCCAGGGGCAATTCTGTACACCCCCGATCGGCCCCCAAACAAACGGTACTCCCATCTTCCAGAGATACCCAGGTTCTCGATAGCCAATAAAGTTTACGTGATGCACCAAATCAAAATCGATGTCAGCGTGAAGCTTTCTCGCAAGCTGATAAGCCTGGTAATGCCACCGCTTAAACGCATAGTAATTCAGAAAGGGCAACCATCTGCTGAACTTGTGAATCCCGCGTTGTATTTTGGATTGAGGCAGGAAAACGAAATTCAAGTATGGAATCTCGCCGTTCTCTGCCAAGTACTGCTCTATCACCCCCCGGCAATCGTCGGCACAGCAGATGACCCAAATGTCGCAAGCTCTACTAGCCTGTTTGGCCCAATTCCAGCCGACTCCCTGCTCCGATCCATAGTACGGTTCGCAGGCGTAGGCAACTTGCAACACGCGAGGGCGTCGTGGAGTCGCAGTGGAAGATGTCATAGGTAGTTCGTCAACGGAGGGGCTGGCTGGCAATCGTAGTTCAGAGATCTTAAACCTTCAACTTCTAATTCTGGTAGATCCTTCCCTTGTCTGGGAACACGGAGCCTTCGCCTTCGGAATCATTGGTCGGCAAAGAATCGCGATAGCGTGTGAGAAACACGATTTGTCTCTTTCCAGTCTAATCAGACCCGGAAGAAATGTCATGTGTTTTATAGGATCTACCCGTAGATGTCCCGAGACAGTTCGTGATATTATTAGCCCTCGATCATCCTGAAAAGAGACGAAGCCTCCTCCTCGAATCGGTGCAACGCCGGGGCGAAGGATATGAACAGCCTTTGCACCGTGTTTCGAACACACGCCTTCGGAATCACAATCCAGGATTAGTATTCTCTAGCTGACTTGCGGATAGCGGTTAATAGACTTGCGACGACGCAAGATTATGGTTGCAGTGCTAGTTGCATATAAGTGCCGGAAAACGTTCACGAAGCGACTTACGAGACTAAAAGCGAGCCGACTTGAAACGGCTTGAATCGCTCGCCGTTGACAAGGCATTGTCCATGACAAACCGGCTTGGCTTTCTTGAAAAGCAGCCGAAGTGTGGGGCGTTACTCTTAAGATGCAGGGCGACTTGCCGGATTTGCTCTGCCGAGTTGACGGGCTGCTCTTGGCAAATTACTGCGAAGTTTGGGATACCTATCAGCAAGCGAACAATGCAACGTGATAAGACTGTGCCGGAACGGCTTGAATGCTTTGCCAAACAACTAGCCCAAGCAGTGACCGACGACTACAAACGCAAGAGCACGAAAGCAAGTCGCAACTATCCCAGACAATTTGAACAAAAAGGAATTGCTAAGCCAACAATCATTGTCGCAACCAAAAAACACAAGAAACGGCTTAAGCATTACCTGGAAATTGCGGCATAAACAAAATGCTTAACGGCGTTGTTTGGCAGATCGGTGCTAGGAGAACATTGCGCGGCTGAGAGTGATAACACAGACTATCATTGCAGTAAGAATCATGTTCGATGGTTCTGGCACCGTGAGTACACCGGCCGTGGCATCGCCATATTGGTTCTGCCAATCCTCTAGGCCTACGCCACTCCCCTCGCCGCGTTGCCAGATCAGGAAGTCTTGGCCGTCGACGTCGCCGTCTTCGTCAAAATCAGCCGTGAGTACTGGTGCGAAAGTTCCAGAGCCAAAATTTGCATTAGCCGCCACGCACCATACAGAGATCGCGTTCAAGCCTTCGAGAGTGTTTCCTGTAGGTAGATCATAGATGAGTGGGGCCTGGGTGCCATCATACGAAGTACCAAACAAATCAAAACCGATTGGCGTTCCCATAGTGAACGCGGATTGGGAATCTTCTGTTCCGAGGTAAAACTTTACGACGATTCCTCCTCCATCGTAGGTAAAGTTGTCGACCTGAATCGAGTCTTCGTCCAGTATTGTGACTGTTCCTGACACATCATGCGCCAATTCACTCAACTGCGCTTGCCAGCCGATCTGGGGCGACGTCAATTGTGCTTGGCAATCCGATACCTGCAGAGCGTAAAAAGCGATCGACTCGAGAAGAAAACAAGAAGTAAGAATAATGCGCACGATTTAAATGCCTTTCATCTTCCATTAAAGAGCAACATGAAAGGTTCGTCGAGCGAAAACTCGATTTCTTACACGAGAATATGAGATTTTCACTCACGGCAATGCTTTTTCGCAGATTGAGCTTTGGAGCAGTGCTTCACCGACGTGTTACGGAGCAATGGGCACTTCGATCAACAGAGTTGCCCCTCTGCTTGCAGTCAGCCTAGAAAAGGGCCCTCGGTAGGCAGATCAATCTCCAGTGAATAGTGTCTCCCCCTCGTCCCGGGTGGCCATTGAACGCCATACGAGGAGGTCGATATCCCCATTGACGGCTTCAACCGAGCCATCCATGCGAGCGGTGTTCACCAAATTACCACTGTGATAGCTTCGCGACGTGACAGCAGCATAGGTCACCTGCGTTTCAGAAAGATAGGCAGTTGGATTTGCTGGATCCCAACCGTTTGTACGATGATTGTTCCAATCGACGTCGTAATTGATGTCGCCGTTAGAACACATGACTTGAGTATTAGGGGCAAATGTTGCAGTAAAGCCTGCTTGATGAACGCGACCGTCGATCCATTCGGTGTGGCCAGAGTCGGTCTTGAAATTTCCCGCAAGCGAACAGATTTCATTAGTTGTCGAGGCGATAGTCGGTGTGCCACTGCCGCCGTCACGGTAGTAAGGTTGCCAGCCGCGAACTTCAGAGAGCATGAGAGTGTTTGAAAGTCCATCGCTAAAACTGTTGGTTCCAAGACCGGCATTCGGGTAAAAGGCGCCCTCTCCGCCACTACGGTCGCGAGGATCGTAGACTTTCCAGATCCCGCAATTCACCGCATAGTTGAGAAGGTAGTCCGTAGGGTTGCCCGTGCCGGAGTCGACCCGCTGTTCATCGCGTACTTCATCTGGGCAAATGTAATTCTGCACCCGAAGCGACTTCAGAAGCTCTCCATTGAGAAAGACATTGTGATAGTCTTCGTTGAAGTCGATGTTACCCGCGATGCCACTTTGTTCGATGAAAGGCAATATTCGAGCCTGGGCCGACCAGCGATACTGGTTGGGGCCAATGAACATGCTCGGGGGAAATTTCTTGTTGGCTGATTCAAAATTGTGCATGGCCAGGGCTGTCTGGCGCATGTTGTTAGAACAGCTCATTCGACGTGCGGCCTCACGTGCAGCCTGAATCGCAGGCAGTAGCAATGCCACCAAGACCCCGATAATGGCGATAACGACTAGGAGTTCTACAAGTGTAAAGGCTTTCCTAGGTGTTCGGCCTAGCGTCTGGGTGTAGAAGTCCAGTTCGGCGGGCTTGGCAAATTTCATGCTTCTCGTCCGTTTGTTGGGGGGGAGTGTAGCTTCTGGCCAGGATTTATTCGTTATCGAGACTCAATATCACTAAGGCATTAGTCGCAATTATCGGTTTGAAAAGTCTTATGTCAAGGGACAAGAAAAAAACTTCAATTTCAGCATTTCTAACAGTATGTGAGAAGTAAACCGAGGGAATTTGTGTCAGTGCGTCAATCGTTAGAGTTGCATATAATCAAGGGTTTACCCACAACCCGTGACCGCACGCTGGGCATGCTCCTGTGACGTATTCCACGATTTCCTTGCGCGGCGTTGCCGTCAATAATCTGCAGAAGGTTGACCTCGACCTGCCGCACCGCCGACTGATTGCCTTCTGCGGAGTCAGTGGCAGTGGCAAGACGAGTCTGGCGCTGGATACCCTCTATGCCGAAGGACAACGCCGCTACATTGAAAGCTTTTCCACTTACACGCGGCAGTTTCTTGAGCAGCTCGACAAACCGGCTGCGGAAAGTATCGAAGGAATTCCCCCTTCCATTGCCGTCACCCGCAAAAACGTTGGTCGGTCCAGTCGCGCCAACGTGGGAAGCGCCACGCAGATCAACGAACATCTGCAACTGCTGTTTTCGCGGATCGGTGAGGTGGTATGTCACGATTGTGGACAAAAGGTAAGTCAAGACTCGGCCGACTCCGCCGCCGAGAGACTTGGGCATCTGCCTGATGGCACACGATTGATGGTAGGATTCTCCTCGAAGCGAGGCGAGGATCGCCCCGTCGAAGTGTGGATCGCCGATCTCGTTGCCCTCGGATATCGACGCATCATTGTGGACAGTCGCTCCGTGGAACTCAGCCCCGCAGCAGTGGAAGAGTTAGCCAGTGAAGAGGTGATAGACGTTGTTCTTGATCGGGTGGTGGTCAGCGGCGAAGCAACGACTCGACTCCGCGATTCACTTGAGGCGGCCCAGGAAGCAGGGCGGGGCACCTCGCTGGTATGGATTGATGCGCGAAATTTGGACGATGAGTCATCACTTAAGGGAGTTCGAGTCGAAATCGACGACCAACCATGGCTTCGTTGTCGCTTCAGCCAGTTCTTCCGTTGTGAAACCTGTGATCTCGACTATCCTCCGCTGGAACCTCAGCTTCTCAATTACAACAACCCGTTGGGGGCCTGTTCTGAATGTGAAGGTTTTGGCAATGTGATTGGCATCGACATGGATCGCGTTGTTCCCGATCCGAGCAAATCGCTTCGCGAAGGTGCGATTGCTCCTTGGAACACGCCGGCGTACGAACACGAGTTGCAGGAACTACTGGCGCTCGCCAAGGATTACCACCTGCCAGTCGACATCCCGTTTAGCGAACTCTCTCCCGAACATTTGGCGCTGCTCCAGGACGGTGTACCGGAGCGTGAATTTGGCGGACTCTCTGGATTCTTCAAATGGCTCGAACGTCGAAAATATAAGATGCATCTGCGCGTGTATCTCAGCCGTTGGCGGAGTTACTATCCTTGTGAAGCATGCAAAGGGGCGCGACTCAATCCGTCTGCGCTGGCCGTGCGGATCGGTGGTTTGAACATTGCTGAGATTTCTCGCATGAAGATTCGCGACGCTCTCCAGTGGCTGGTTACCTGGGAACTCTCAAGCTGGCAGGAACAGGTTGGCCGACTGCTGATCGAGCAAGTTGCCAACCGGCTCCAGTACCTCGATCGCGTGGGAGTGGGGCATCTTTCATTGGAGCGATCTTTGCGCACTCTGAGTGCTGGTGAAGCCCAGCGTGTATCGCTCACCTCGGCTTTGGGCTCGAACTTGGTTGGAATGTTGTATGTGTTAGACGAACCATGTATTGGCTTGCACCCGGCCGATGTTCCCCAGCTTGTAGACGCCATCGAGGGGCTTCGCGATCGGGGCAACACAGTCGCGGTGATCGAACATGACGCCGCTGTGCTACGAGGAGCTGATCACATTGTGGAAATGGGTCCAGGTGCTGGTGAGTTTGGCGGTCAAGTAGTATTCCAAGGCACTCCCTCTGAAATGTTGCAGTGTACCGACAGCCGCACGGGGGATTGGCTTTCCGGTCGTAGAACCTTGGGCCATCGCGGAGCGCGTCGTCCGACGGAGCATGGTGTCATTCGTCTCGACGGAGCCCGTGGCAACAACTTGCAGAACATCTCGGTAGAGTTTCCACTCGGAGTGATGTGCGTGGTGACTGGGGTGAGTGGTTCGGGCAAGAGTACCCTTGTGCAGCAGACTTTGTACCCGGCAGTTGCCCAAAGACTTCACATCGACGTAGATAGTCCTGCACCGTTCGACGAGATTCTCGGTGTGCATCAGATTGAAGATGCCGTGCTGGTTGATCAAAGTCCCATTGGTCGAACTCCACGCTCGAATCCTATTACCTACATCAAGGCATTCGACCCGATCCGTGCCCTCTTTGCCGAGACGACGGAAGCCCAGGCTCGGGGATTCAAGACGAGTCATTTTAGTTTCAATGTGGATGGGGGGCGCTGCGAAGCCTGTCGCGGCGATGGATTCTTGCAGATCGACATGCGGCTAATGGCCGACGTGTACATGAAATGTCCCGAATGCCAGGGAAAACGGTTTCGCCAAGAAGTGCTCGACGTGAAATACCGAGGGCTCAATATTTCTGAAGTACTCAATTTGTCTGTTCGGGAAGCTTTTGCATTCTTTCGTGGCCACCGCAAGATTCTTTCCCACATGAAGTCCTTAATCGATGTGGGACTGGATTACCTGCGACTCGGTCAGCCGGCGAATACGCTGTCAGGTGGCGAGGCACAACGACTTAAAATGGCATCCTACATGTCGGCCAAACGTCGGGGACGAACCCTGTTTGTGCTTGATGAACCCACCACAGGGTTGCATTCTTCAGACGTTTTGCAGCTCTTAGACTGTTTTGATTCGCTCATCGATCTGGGGCACTCGCTCGTGGTGGTAGATCACAATCTGCTAATCATGCAGGCCGCTGATTGGATCGTGGACTTAGGCCCCGGAGCAGCTGACGAGGGGGGGCGCGTAGTGGCCCGTGGCACCCCTGAACAAGTAAGCGAGAATCCCGACTCCGCAACGGGCAGATTTCTCGCAGGACAATTGGATGTAGTAGACGCGCCATGAGAGACAGTCTAACGATCAGAATTGGCAATTGCACTCACAACGACGCTCGGTTGGTGCTCGAACCGTATAGCGATTCGGAGATTCTAGAAGTCACTGGCTTTGTCAGAGGGCCGTTCAGCGAATTTGCCAAGACGCTTACTGCAGATTTTAAACTGCGGCCTGTTAGGCAAGCCGGAGCTAAAGCAGCATCCGCCGAAGTCCTGGTGATGGAACCCTGCTACTGGACTCCAAAATTGCCATTCTTGTACGAATTGCATCTGAAACTTAAGCTTGCAGACGGAAGTGAAGAGGTTGCACGTTTGCGAACCGGCATCAAGAGATTGCATGTCGAAGGCTGTAGCTTGCGTTTGCAGGGGAAGCGAATTGTCTTGCGCGGGCTGCGATGTAATTCGCCTGACGACCAGATGATGCGTTTGGCCTGCGAACAGGAAACGGCACTTGTCGTCGGTAGTCCCTCTGAATCGGTGTGCGAATCGGCGAGCCGTTTGGGCGTCCCTTTGATCGCAGACTTGCGTGATGTCGTAGAGCCTTGGCAAGACATCTGTCGCAAGCTGGATTGGTATCCCGCCGTGTGTCTCGTTCTCTTGAAAGTCGATCAATTGACCGGAATCGGTGGGGGGTGGAAATGGCCCCAACACAGCCTCGTTGCAGCGATGGCCTCGGCTAGCAGCACTGCCACAGAGTTCTCTAGCGTAAAATACCAAGCGTTGGCTGTGGAATTGGCTTCAGGAGAGCGGCCTCCTGGGTGGCTGGCCACAACAGACAATCCTGTGTTTGCGCTTTCTAGCGGCACCGCTTCAAGTATCGAAGATGCCCGTGCTCTTTGCGATCGTTGGCAGACAGAGTTGGCTCCTGAGTTCGATTTGGCTGGCTACATCGTGTAAAGTGTGAACATGGACGACGCTGACAAAATCTCGGATCGCTACATTCGCCAGACGCGGTTTGCGCCGCTTGGCGTCGAGGGTCAACGGCGGCTTGGTGAAGCTCGCATGCTAGTTTGTGGTTGCGGCGCACTTGGGTCAGTGGTAGCCGACCTGCTGGTCCGCGCGGGAGTCGGTTTTCTGCGGATTGTCGACCGTGATTTTGTTGAACTCGACAACCTGCACAGGCAAGTTTTGTTCACGGAGCAAGATGCTGCTGAGCAATTGCCCAAAGCGATTGCTGCGCATCGACGACTCACGCAAGTGAATTCCGATGTCGAGATCGAATCCGTGGTAGCCGATGTCAACGCGGCGAATATTCGTCACTTGGCTCAGGGTATCGATGTGCTCGTGGATGGCACGGACAATTTTGAGACCCGCTATTTGCTCAATGATATCGCCGTTGAACTTGGCTTGCCGTGGGTATTCGCAGGCTGTGTGGGAGCCGAAGGGCAGACCATGGCAATTATCCCTGGTCAGACTCCGTGCTTGAGTTGCTTTCTCCCGGAGCCCCCGCCAGCCAGTAGTCAGCCAACTTGTGAAACGGCAGGTGTGCTGGGCCCCTTGGTGGGGGTGATCGCTTCGCTGCAGGCGATGGAAGCTTTGAAACTTGGTAGCGGCAACGCCTCAGCAGTGAATCCCTACCTCAACGTGCTGGACTTGTGGAACAACCAGATTCGTTCGATCAATATGGCGAAGAGCCGTCGGGAGGATTGCCCTACCTGTGGAGAGCGGAAGTTCCCCTGGCTGACGGGTCAAAAAGGGACTGCGGTTACCAGCTTGTGCGGCAGGAATTCCGTGCAGATTTCTCCGGCTGCTGGCGAGTCCGTCAATATGGCAGTGCTAGCAGAACGGCTTAGCAGTCTGGGGCAGGTAACTTCCAATCCCTATCTGTTGCGAGTCACCATTGGGCAGTACCTGCTGACGGTATTTGCCGATGGCCGCACGATTGTTGGGGGCACGGACGATCCGGCAGTTGCCCGCACAGTGCATGCAAAATACGTCGGCAATTGACGTTAAACCTCGCCTTGCTTTGCCAGATTCACTCGTGAGGCGGTAAACATTGGTATCTCCAGGGGATGCAGTTCGAGTGGCAGAGGCTTTTCGGTCGATGGAGGAGGTAGACCCACTTGCTCCCGTCGCCAACCATGAGTCACCTCGCAGTTACCTTGGTGGTCGGCAGCAACCAAACGATTTCAGGACGTCCCGCAATTCTTGTGTCCTAGATTTCGACCCTTTTTCTTGAAAAGACGACATTGCAGAATGGCTACCGCCGAACGTACGTCAACTGTTTCCACCAACTTCGCAGCGCATAGCAGCACCCCCCAGCAATCCGCCATCGGACGGATGGGCCCCTGGCAGTTGGTCCACTTGCTGAGTGAAAGCGAATTGGCGCGAGTCTATTCCGCGCGGCCTGCCGACGCCCCGCCGAGCCAGACGCCTCGCTATGTGGTCAAAGCATTGCGCAAGGAGTGGTGGCGCGACCCACAAACAATCGAAATGCAGCGTCGCGCGGTGTTCGTTGGGCAGCAACTCTCCCATCCGCACCTCTTGCCGGTGCTGTCGGCCAATGTTCAGCAAGCTCCCTTTTACTACGTCACGCCGAGAATCCCTGGCTGCACGTTGGCACAGATTCTGCAACAAGGCACTCGACTTCCCGTCCCCATGAGTCTATGGATCATGCGGCAAGTGGCTGAGGCGCTTGCTGTTCTGCATGAATCAGCAAAGATGATCCACTCGGATGTGAAACCCAGCAATATCATCGTGTCCCGCGAAGGGCATGCGACGCTGATCGACTTAGGATTCGCCTTCGCAGCGAACGAGGCACGTCACTGGTCAGCCCGCCCAGTGACGGGAACTCTCAATTACATCGCCCCCGAAGCGGTGACGTCCTGCCTGTCGATTGACGAGACGAGCGATCTCTATAGTCTGGGTGTGACGCTCTACGAACTGCTTGCCGGCCAGGTTCCATTCTGCGCCAAGTCGCCCGACGAATTGGTTCGCATGCATCGCGAGTCGAAACCGACCTGTATTCGTGAGCGTCTTCCAAGTTTGCCCAAGCCAGTCGCCTCGCTCGTGCATCGGCTCCTTTCCAAAGACCCACTCCGCAGACCAGCCTCGGCGACTACAGTTGCTGAAGAATTATTGCGATTGGAGATTGAGTGTTTTTCGGTTGATTGAAGTGGTTCTTCCGGGAATCATGGTGGGTGAACGACTTCTAAAAAGGGATACCATTTATGGGTTGAACTTATCCCAGAGGGATCAAAGCAATTAGCCCCGGTTTGAGGAGCCTAGGCGACGACAACCGGGGTTAAAGAACACACATAAGATATACGTCCCGGAGGGATGACAGCCAAGCTTATTGGAGTTTCACGCCGAACGCGGATTTTAGATTAGTTCTGCCAAGCGGCGACACGGGGCAAGTAGAACGTATTACCGCAACGCGGTTACACATCGTAGCCCAGGGTTCGCCAGAGCGAGCCTCGGCGAGCAATGGCGTACCCTGGGTTTGCGAGGAAACACCCGTCACGGCCGAGCGAAGAACATGGCCTACCGCCGGAGTGTCGCCGAGGCCGAACCATGCCGCGGTTTGCTTCGGCCTCAGCAATGTGCCGCCGGGAAAAGCGCGTTGTGCTCGGCCGAGGAATCTGTTGGGGCATAATCCCAGAGTACACAAACACTCGCGGAACTCGCATTTGCGAACCTTGGGCTACGATGATGGTACGGCTTCGCCGTAAGAGTTTTCGCGCCGATTATTACATTGCAAGAAGGAAAATGATTTGAAGAGTAGAATCTGACACGCCTCCGGGGTGTACGCATTTGTTGCTACCGTATCCGGGGGTGTCGCTACGCTCAACCCCCGGCTAATTGCTACGATCCCTCCGGGATAGAAAAGCCACCTAGAGAAAGTTTGAACGACTTCAGGCTCGCATAGGGACAGCCATCTTCGAAGTTTCGAAGCGATCCCTGCAAATCCCTTTTCTTTACAGAAATTCCACTCTGATCGAGATGGGTTTCTGCTTTGCTCCGATGGGCACAGGGGATACCCTATAAGTAGCGGCGGTCGATAAAGCCGAGGAACTTATCGAAACGAACGTTCGTTGCCTTTTTCTCGAGAAAGTGTGAAGATGTTTCACTTGGATGATGTCTCCATCTATTGAGAGCCCTCGCAGTGATATGCTGTAATATGCTCACTTGGCTACGATTGTTTCTGTCTTGCTTTTGCATAGTGCTGTGCGTCTTGTTCACGGCATTGTGGGTGCGAAGTTGGTATTACTTGGATACAGTCTTTGAGTCCAGGCTCATCTTGTCTTCTATACAATTGCAACGCATTGAAGAATCAATAATATCTGCAAACCGAGTAATCGGATACGGTACAAATGATCGGAAGGGTTGGTCCTTTGTAGACAAGGTTGCTGATGAATCGCGATGGCATTGGACAACTACGCCGCTTAGGCAAGGGAATCCACAAATAAAGATCATGCCTGCTTTTCTTGGCTTTCAGTACGTCAACGAAATGAAACCCAACGGTACACGTTTTAGGGGAATAAGGCTTCCGATCTGGTTCCTAGTACTATCAACAGGATTGATTGCTGCTGCTATCCGGCCAATACCTCGATGGCAATTTGGTCTAAGGGAATTGTTCGTTCTCTCGACGATCGCAGCATTCATCCTCGGGCCACTGGGGATACTGATGAGGTATTTAGGCAGCTGAGACCCTATCTAGCGGCGGTGAACGCGAGGGCTGATCACGCCATTGGGTTTTTGCAAGGACGGATTCTTACGCGGGTTCAACTTGCGACTGGTACGCTTCCTGGTACTAACTGAGTAAGGCATCGGGATTCTCCTCAATAGGGGGGTGGAAGGTGTAACTCCATCCCAATAGCATTCCAGATTGCCGAAGTTCTCCAGAAGAGTAATTTTCTGAGATCAAACCATCATACCCGTGCCAAACCGCCGCTCCAAACGAGCATTGGTAAATGCGGGCTACGTTGCCGACATCGAACGCGAAATGGGAATTCACAATACCGACTTTGGAGCCGGATAGGCGAAAGGAAAGAACAATCGAACCCCGAGAAAGCGTCAGAATGCGCTCCTAGAACAAACCTCGGCCACAATCAACCGAAATGAGGCTTTTTCTGGATTCTTGGAGATATTGCAGATCGGCTGACGAACTCAAAGTCTATGTAGTCGTCCCTGAAAAACCTTGGAAGTCCTTGAATTGTGGGGATGCAACGGCGTTTTGCTGGCGCTAAAATTTGCCAGGTTTTGATCCGTTGGTCCCCGAAAGCTGGCAAAAAATGAAGCCCAAGACGCCGACTCCGCAGCGTGAACTCTTTGGCGCGCACCTGAGCGAACTTCTCAATCCGGAGCATCCCCTTTACCTCCTTGCCGACCGGATTGACTGGCGGCAGTTCGACCTGGCCATCGATGCCTGCTACGCCGACGAACTGGGTCGGCCAGGGGTGAACACCCGCCTGATGGTCGGCCTGATGTACCTCAAGTACACATTCAGCGAAAGTGACGAATCGGTAGTGGCCCGGTGGGTGGAAAACCCATATTGGCAGTACTTCTGTGGGTTGCAGTACATGCAGCACGAGCTGCCCATCGATTCGTCCATGATGAGCAAGTGGCGAAAGCGAGTGGGAGCCGAGCGTCTCGAAACACTTCTGGAAGCAACGATCCACACTGCGTTGGCGATGAAAGCGCTCAAGCCCCAAGAACTCCAGCGAGTGAACGTCGACACGACTGTCCAGGAGAAGGCAATTGCCTTTCCGACCGATGCCCGGCTGTACCACAAGATGCGGATTGCTTTGGTGCGGCACGCCAAAGCGCTCGGAATCCCTTTGCGTCAAAGCTACCAATTCGTGGGGAAGAAGACGCTGTTTTGGCAGCATCGGTACGCTCATGCCAGGCAGATGAGGCGGGCGGCGAAGATGAACCGCAAGCTGAAAACGCTCCTGGGTCGGGTGGTGCGAGATATCGAGCGGAAGGCCCGTAAGTTTCGGGGAAAGATTGCCGACGAACCGTTGCGCGAGTTGTTGGCACTGGCGCAGCGTCTGCTTGCCCAAGAGCGTAACAGCAAGAACAAAATCTACAGTGTGCACGCTCCGGAAGTGGAGTGCATCGCCAAGGGTAAGGCGCACAAGCGTTACGAGTTCGGCTGCAAAGCGAGTGTTGCGACTACCAGCAAGAACAATTGGATTGTCGGCGCGCAGGCCCTGCACGGCAATCCGTATGATGGACATACGTTGGCCGGGGCGATCGAGCAGATCGAACGGCTCACGGCTAAAACACCCCAGGATGTGATGGTCGACCAGGGTTATCGAGGTCACGGTTACAAAGGAGAAGCGACGGTGCATGTCGTGCACACAATTCCCAAGGAGGCAACACACGCGGTGCGGCGGATGCTCAAGCGTCGCGCGGCGGTCGAACCGACGATCGGTCACTTGAAGATTGATAACCGGCTGAGTCGCAACCATCTGACTGGCACAGCAGGCGACCAAATCAACGTGCTGTTGGCCGCCGCAGGATACAATCTGCGTAAGCTGCTGCGCTGGATCGTTTTTTCGCCCGTTTTGCGGCTCTTGAACCGGCTGGAATCGCTGCTGAACTTCAAATCGGCCCTCCAACGCCGTCTGCTGAGCCCATAATTAACAGGAGCAAGTCGACGGAATTTACCACGACTCGGCCGAAAGAGAATTTATCAGGGACGGCTATGTAGTGAGGTAAACATTCAGGTAAACGAAAGGCTGATGGGCCCCCCGAAACTCAAAAACCCCCCATAAACAAATATGAGCCCGGCGGGGCTCGAACCCACGACCCACGGATTAAAAGTCCGTTGCTCTACCAACTGAGCTACGGGCTCATACGGCTCAGGCAAAACCTGCAAACCAGAGCAGCAGAGTATAATCGCTCCCGGCCACTTCGGCTAGCCGCTCCTTTGGCCAGTTTGGTGGTAAATTGGCAGGACCAAGGGTCCAGATGAGCGGTCGCCTGACATGGCAGCCCAAAGCATAGCGGTAGACGCTAAGAAGAATTCCATGAAGGGACTGTCTACTCAGAGTTACGCAGAATCTGTGCCTTGCCCACCATGAATTAAACAACGAGAGGAATCACGCACGATTCCCCTCGTTGCTTCGCTGGGTTTCCCTAGTGCTCGGTGCTCGGGCTGGCAGTGTGGATTCTACTGCCCACAGTTGCAGTCGCCGGTTTCCATTGGAACGCCCATCATCGATGTTCCCATCATAGGGGAGCCCATCATTGGTGAGCTGCCATCGAAGCCGTAGCTCACTGCAGAACTATCGGAACAGCAAGGATCGCATGCCGGCATGCAGCATGTCGGCTGAGGGCAACAGGTGGGTGCGGGTGCACAGCGCTGGACGCTCCCCATCATCGGAGTTGCACAGGCACGCTGTCGAGAACCAAACAAATTGTGACAAACACCGCAGCCGGTGGAGTTCAGGATCAACGCGGCTGCCGCTATCAATAATAAAGTCTTTTTCATCTCCTGCTTTGTCCCGCGGGTGGGGACGCTCCGTTCACGTGGTTTGCCAAAGGCAATGTTGGCCAGCCAGCCACGAACGCTCATTCGTAGTCGGCAAGCAATGATTTCTCCACGCAAACATTCCCCACGGAGTGGTGATAAGCAAACATCACGGTGACTTTTTGCATCATTTTCCCCGACAAAGATACACTGCATACCGTTTGTGGCGAATGCGCGCTTGACCGGCAACCGGTTATTCCATCAAGAATGATTGTTCCATCGATCACGACTGTTTACGATGAAAGTACCTTTGCGAACTGTCCCAAATACAATGGAACTGGTTTGATGCTGCGTTTAAAATCACTACCGAAAGCACCTGCTACTTTATTGAGCCACGGATGAAACACGGACATACATCGACTTAAAGCTTCCGACTTATCCGTGAATACTCTGTGCAGATCCGTGGCTAAACTCCTCCCACTTTGAAAACTTCATTCACCACATCCATTGCTGCAGTTGCCAAGCTTGCCATAGGCACGTTCGTCTTGGCTATACTGCTACGTACTTGGTTGGAAATGGGACTTGTTGAGCCGGTCACGGTGGCGGGCAGTTCCATGGCACCAACTCTACTAGGGCCTCATGCGTCGGTGCAGTGCGAGCGCTGCCAAAATGGGTTCGACGTAGGCGCAGAGTTCGCTGCGGTTGCGGACGAAGCCGAGTGCCCTCAGTGCGGCTTTCAAAAAAACTCGCTGGCTGAGTTGCCAGTGAACCGAGGTGACCGCCTCCTCATCGATCGCACAGCTTTCACCTATCGCATACCCGAACGTTGGGAGCCCGTCGTGTTTGCCTCGCCCATGGAAGAAGGAGGCCTGGTCGTCAAACGCGTCGTCGGCCTCCCAGGTGAAACGATCCAACTTCGTGACGGAGAGCTTTGGACCAATGGTCGATTGGCAAAGAAACCACTTGCTACTCAACGGACCTTGCGCAGCTTGGTTCACAAAGAAACGGCAGCTGCCAATCGGTGGCGTGGCTCTGGTTGGACGTGGCGCAACAATTCATGGAATTGTGAATCAGAAACTGATTGGCAGTGGCTCAGCTACGAGCATCCAGGTAAGAAGCCGATTACCGACGACTCGGCTCACAATGCCGGCCTGACACGTCGTTTATTCGAGGTGCGAGATCTCTGCCTCTCGATGAGATTGCAAACTACTGGCAACGGCGACTTCGCAATCCGCATGAACGCTGACGAAAAAGTTCTAGAAATTAAACTCAACCCAAGTGCGGGCACCCTGGAATATCTGGCGGGTGAAAAGATACTCTCCCGCAAGGAACTCTCCACAGAAGCCTTGCGAAATTTGCAAAATCGCGAAGTGCAATTAGAGCTGTCCTTCTGCGACCAGCAATTGCTTGTGGCTATCGAGGGACGCGTGGAATTTATACAAGAAAAGGTGGCGGAGGTCGAATTTCATGACCCCCGTCCCCTCTTTTCAGTGGGAGCGCGGAATCTCTCTGTGACCTTGTGCGACTTGCAGGTTTATCGGGACATATATTATGCATCGCGAGAGGAATCGCAGGGCTTCAAGGAGCCTATGGTACCCGTCACACTCGGCGAGAGAGATATCTTTGTTCTGGGAGACAATGTGCCGATCTCGCTCGACAGCCGCCATTGGGGGCCCCTTCCGCTGCGATTCTTGGTTGGTCGGCCGCTGGGTGTCCGCTAGCACCTCTCGCCCTGCGGACATTCAAGTTTCCCGTGTTTGGGAATTTTGACTATATTGCCCGTTCGCAAGCGAATAGAATCTAGCTCCTACCTATATTGATGCTGAACTGAACCCTCTCCCCCTGAATTCATGGCCAAGAAAAAAACACCCAAATACCGTAGTTCTCCGCCTAGTGCGCCAGCGCGCGAAGAGATTAGCTCGTCGAGCAGTAGCACCGTGGCTTTTCGCGAGACGATCGAGTCGATCGTGATTGCCTTCGTGCTGGCATTCCTATTTCGCACCTTCGAAGCCGAAGCGTTTGTGATCCCCACCGGTTCGATGTCCCCTTCCCTGCTGGGTCAACATAAGGATGTGGAGTGCAGCGAGTGTGGCTACCGTTTTCGTACGACGGCCAGCACCGAGGGAGAAGACCGAGATGCGCGAATGGCCCGCCTTCGCCAGCCCAACGTGACTCCTCAGGAGCGGATGCATTTGGAACGAGAGATCGCCGGAGCCGAAGTGATCGCGGGCATGTGCCCCATGTGTCGGCAGACGATGCTCTACCGCAGCGACGATCTCCCGCTTGGCCTTCCACCATCGGTGGACTCCGCACATATTGTCGACGAACCGAGCTATCCCGGTGACCGTATTCTGGTCAACAAATACAGCTTTGGCTTCCGCGATCCGAAGCGTTGGGAAGTCGTCGTATTCAAGTTCCCCGGTAACGGTGAAATGAACTACATCAAGCGACTCGTTGGCTTACCGGGAGAAGTTCTGCAAGTCTATCAAGGAGATATCTTTATCCGCCCCGAAGAGGAGGGTTCAGAATTTCACATCGAGCGTAAACCACCGCACAAGGTGAAGGCAATGCTCCAGCCAGTGCATGATACGGACTACGATCCTTCGATCCTCTATGATGCCGGCTGGCCCTTGCGGTGGAGCGATGCGAACGGAGGCTGGCAAACCGAAGTAGAAAAGGACGATTCCAACATCGTGCAACGACACAAGTTTGTTTCTACCGATTCCCCAGCAGACGCGCCCGTGGCATGGCTCCGGTATCAACACCTGCTGCCGGACGACAATGATTGGACCGTCGCCCGCCGCTATGCCGACCAGGGTAAGTTTGTGGGAACCACGAAGGAGCAGTGGATCGAGGGCGTTCGACCACAACTCATCAGCGATTTTAACCCCTATAATGCCCGCATCCTGCGAGCTCAGCTCATGAATCGTGGACCCCTGCAGATGGAACCCCATTTGTTGGGAATGGAGTGGGTCATGGACCTCGGGGTCTTGTTCGACGTAGACATTCATGAGGCCCAGGGTGAATTGCTGTTGGACCTCGTCGAGGCAGGAAAGCATTTTACTTGCCAGATCGATCTCAAGACGGGCATAGCGACTCTAAGCATCGACGGGCTTTCAGAATTTACGGCGACTGCCCAAACGCCACTCTCCAGAGCAGGCAATTTTCGAGTGCAGTTTGCCAATGTCGATGATCAACTCATGCTGTGGGTCGATGACAAGCTTATTTTGTTCGGGGATGGCGAGGGCGCAGCGACGTACGATGCCGACAAGCTTTTTGGCGGCCGCGAGAATGCCATTCCACAGACCTCAGAGGATGACCCCGGCGATCTTTCTCCGATCGGTATCGGTGCCCGAGGTGCTTCGCTCACCATCAACCATATCGAAGTGCTGCGAGACATTTATTACATTTCTGCGCGAGCCAGCGATAAACCGGTTCGAGCCAAGTGGAGCGGAATGGGCTATCACCTCGACTACGATCATCCCGACGATGAGGCCCAACTAGCGGACGGAACGGTCCTTCCGCCGCTGAGTTATGAGCGTCAGATGTTCTCTGACCCCGACACGTGGCCCCGCTTCCTCACGCGTCACAAACGCACATTCCCCGTGGAGAAGGGGCAATATTTTGTCATGGGAGACAACAGCCCCGAAAGCCTCGACTGCCGCCTTTGGAAACACGGGAATGATCCAAACGCCGTTCCGGGGGGAGCTTATCTAGATGCACGATTGATGACCGGCGATGCCGTCTGCGTATTTTGGCCCCATTCGTGGGGAAACATTCCTGGGTTGAAAAAGCTACCTGGATTCCCCAACTTTTGGGATATGAGAATTGTGAGGTGAGTAGGTGACGGGTGAGTAAGTCGGACATCCCAACACTTACTCACTTACTCACTTACTCACTTACTCACCTACTAACTCCCCCCGTCATGGAGGACGAACGTGTCACTACTGCGAGCAAGTGGATTGGTAAAAAGCTACGGCCGGCGCCGCGTGGTTGATGGTGTCGACTTTGCTGTCGAGCGGGGCGAGATCGTGGGACTTCTGGGTCCCAATGGTGCAGGTAAAACGACTTCTTTCCGCATGACTTGCGGTATGGTTGAGCCCGATTCAGGCCAAGTCATGCTGGGCGGGCACGAAGTGACCGAATGGCCCATGTATCGCCGCGCCCGCGACGGAGGAATGGGCTACTTGGCGCAAGAATCGAGTGTCTTCCGCAAACTCTCGGTTCAGAACAACCTCCTGGGCGTGATGGAAATGCTCGGCATCGACCGCAAGACACGCCGCAAGAGGTGTGAGGAGCTGCTCGAACAGTTCGGCATCACTAAACTACGCCGCAGCAAGGCCCACCAACTCTCCGGTGGTGAACGTCGCCGCCTGGAGATCGCGCGCTCGCTGGTTTCCGATCCTCAGATTATCCTCCTTGATGAACCTTTCACTGGTATCGACCCGGTTACGATTGCCAGTATTCAAGAAATCATCCGCGACTTGCGGTCGCGGGGCATATCGATCCTTATCACCGACCATCAGGTGCGCGAGACACTGCAAATCACCGACCGGAGCTATGTCATCCGCGCTGGCCAGGTCCTCTGCCATGGCACACCCAATGAAGTTTTGCAAAATCCCGAGGCACGCAAACATTACTTTGGCGAAGGTATGGAAATGAGCCTCGCTGGTCCTCATTCCGTGCCTGAGACATCCGCTGAAACCAGACTCGCTGCCCTTCGTGAGCGAATTTCGCATCGCTTCAACGATCCCCACGAAGGTGCCGCCTAGAGTTCGAGGCAAATGAGGATTCCTTCCTAGCCGTTGGCGGAAGCCGATGGTTCGTCGGAAATTCAACCATTGGCTTCCGCCAACGGCTAGAAAGTAAGTTCGCCGCGAGTTGAATTGCTTGCTACAATGTCGCCATGAGTGACACTTCTAATACGAACGGCGCCATCGAACCTGAGACCGCACCGGATGCCCCGCCACCGTTGCGTAGCGTTCACACATCGAACCTTCCTCAGATCTTTTCGGAAGGGGCCTTCTCGCTATTGGTTACCACCTACCAGGCGGGCAAACTCGTGCTATTGCGCAACGACAAGGGAGTGCTCAACACTCACTTCCGCAATTTCCTCAAACCGATGGGCTTGGCGGTTCACGGCGGGAAGCTGGCCATTGGTTGCAGCATCGACATTTGGGAATTTCACAATGTGCCTGCTGTTTGCCAGCGACTTGATGATCACGAAGAGAACAAAGAAACCGGCTTTCAGCACGACGCCTGCTTCCTGCCCCGCCGCAGTCATACCACCGGTGACATGCAGATTCATGAAATGGCCTGGGTGGATGATGAACTCTGGTTTGTGAATACGGCTTTTAGTTGTCTCGCCACACGCAGCGAGCTCAACAGTTTCGAGCCTCGCTGGCGGCCCAAGTTTATCACGGAACTTGTCCCCGGCGATTATTGCCACCTCAATGGGCTGGCCACCCGCGATGGACGGATTCGCTATGTCACCGCTCTGGGTGAAACCAATACCCCCGGCGGTTGGCGCGATAACAAACGCGACGGCGGGCTCTTGATCGATGTCGACTCGAACGAGATCATCGTACGTGGCCTTTCGATGCCCCATTCCCCTCGCTGGTATCGCGACAAACTCTGGCTGCTAGAATCGGGCAATGGCACTTTTGGCACCGTCGACTTGGACACGGGCAAGTACGAACAGGTTGCTGAACTCCCCGGCTTTACACGCGGCATCTCCTTTCTCGGACCACTGGCATTTATCGGACTCTCACAGGTTCGCGAGTCGGCCGTTTTCAGTGGCATCCCCTTGGTAGAGCGATTGGAAGAACGCACCTGCGGCGTCTGGGTGATCAACATCGAAACGGGCCAAACGGTCGCTTTCTGTCGATTCGAAGACGCCGTGCAGGAAATCTTTGCTGTCGAAGTGCTGCTCGGAAGTCGCTTTCCCGATCTTGTGAATCACGACGTGGAACTCATCGGCAGATCCTACGTACTAGGCGACGAAGCCCTCGCCCAAGTCCCCGCCGATCTGCGAGCGGGAACACCTAAACGCAGAGAATAGCGCATCTGGTTTTTTGCCCAGCCTTTGCTACACTACTCTCCTGGAACAGCGTCTTTCTTACCCTTCGTATTGGCATCTCCTCACGGTGTACATGAACACCCCTGCTCGCACCGTTTTCGTTACAGGTTGCTCTACAGGCATTGGCAGAGCGACTGCCCTTTTGCTTGCCGAGAAAGGTTTCCGCGTTTTCGCGGGACTCCGTGGTGAGCAGCAGGCCGCCGAGCTAGAGAACGCATCGAAGGGGAGTCTCACCACAATACTTTTGGATGTCACCCAGGAAGACCAAATCGCCAGTGCTGTTGCCACGATTCAAGCAGCCTGTCCAGAGGGACTCTATGCCCTGGTCAACAATGCAGGCGTCGCCTTAGCTGCAGCCACCGAGCTAACCACTGCCGACGAACTGCGAAAGGTTCTCGAGGTCAACGTAGTCGCACCACTGCGAATGATCCAGCACTGTCTACCGATGCTTCGGCAAACCCACGGCCGCATCATCAATGTCTCCTCGATGAACGGTACGCAAGCCTTGCCCATGGTGGGCGCCTACTCAGCAAGCAAGCACGCTCTTGAAGCAATTAACGACACGCTGCGCGTGGAACTGCGCCCCTGGCGGATCAAGCTGAGCCTCATTCGCCCTGGCCAGGTTCGAACGCCGATTTTCCACAAGTCGCATCAGCAAATCGAAGAACGCCGCGACAAGATCCCCCCGGAATTGTGCCCCACTTATAGCGAATTCTACACGCGCGCTGCAGAATTCAACGAACGCGGCGCTAAATCGCGGACCTCCCCAGAGGACGTCGCCCGTGTGATACACCGCGTGCTCAAGGCACGTTGGCCAAGAGTCCACTACCACGTCGGACTCGATGCCCACGGCATGAATCTCTTGCGCTACGTACACCCCAAACTCGTAGACCGCGTCCTGGCGCGAGTGATGGGACTGTTTCACCCTGTGGATTGAAACGTAGAGATTTCGATAAAGTAGCCAACTCGTCACTAGGCTCTGCCTAGTGACGCAATGAATTCCAGGCACCGCCTGCTCGTGCGCTGCCTCGCAACTCTCAATTATGAATTCAAGAAAAAAGAAGCGCAGCCTTGGAACGAGTTACCTACTCCTCTCCCCCCTCCAGTTTCTCCACCACTGCCATCACTTCTTCGCTATCCGCTGTTGGATTGACCGAAGTGTTCTTGTAGACGATCTTTCCATCTCTATCGATCACAAAGGTCCAACGGTTTGCTGTCACACCACGATCGAGCGTGATTTCCTTGCCGCCAATATTGGTGGTGAACGAACCCCCATCGCCCGTTTTCACGCCAAACGACTTAGCGATACTGCCATCGGGGTCGGCAAGCAGTGTGAAGTTAAGATTGTGTGCTTCTTTGAAATGCCGATGGTTTTCGGCCGAGTCGCCGCTAACGCCGAGCACCCCGCACATCGTGGTCTCGAAAACTCTGCATTGAGTCGCGGTAGCTGCACGCCTGCTTCGTACAACCACTAGTCATGTCGGCAGGGTAGAAATAGACTACCAGTATTTTCTGGCCCACAACATCGGTCGACTTAAACTCAGAATCGTCATCCGCGGCGCCGGAGAAATCGGGTGCTGAATCACCGACATTCAAATCCACGGGTTGGTCAGCAGCCCAGGTAGTTCCCAAACCGCAAACCAATGTGAAATAAGCAAATAGGACGAATACGTAGCATTTCATGGCAACTCTCTCCGCATAATTGTGAAAATAAGTTTGCATTCTTACGACAATTAGATTACAACCTTAAGCGTCTGCTCAAACGCGTTTTGACGCAAGGGGCGAGCGGCATGGAACTTGAGGCGACGATGGTCTTTTTTGCTCTCTTCCTCCAGGCAAGTAGAGTCGTTCCCGTCATTCCGGCGAGAACCTGCCTTGTTGATTGTTGCATTCTGAGCAACACACAGCCCCCACTCATTCTTCCGATACCTCGGTACGCAGTATTTCATTCCCCTGCGACCATCATTTTATTTTTCATTTCTGTTATCTTCTTTTTCCCTCGGAGGAACTTCTCATGGCACTCTTTCAGAAGACCTGCCGCGCGCGGCAGACCAGCAGCTTCATTCGCTCCCCCTATGCGCGCTCACTGCACTGCGAACAACTAGAAGACCGTCGCCTGCTCGCTTTGCTCACCGTCACGACCGACCAGGACGTAGTTGACTTCAACGACGGCGTCACATCACTGCGCGAAGCAATCTTCGCAGTCAACACGGTCCCCGGCGCAGACGAAATCCAATTCGACTTCGGCCACGACGGACCCGCGACGATCCTGCTGACTCAGGGAGAACTGGAGATCACCGATTCGCTGACTATCACGGGGTCAGGGGCGGAGTTGTTGACGATTGATGCCCAGCAGCAGTCGCGGATTTTCAGTGTGAACGGTTTGGCCGGTGATGTGGCTTTCGTTGGCATGACAATGACGAATGGAAAAACTACTCTTGCCCAAGAAGGAGGCGGAGCGATTAGTGCCCTTCGGGGAATGAGAGTCTTTATCGATAACAGCATACTTCAAGACAACTCAACTTCAGGCTTTCGTTCCCGAGGTGGGGCAATTATTTCTAATAATGAGCTGCAGATTCGCGAAAGTATCATTAGCGGAAACTTTACTACTGGCTTAAATGCCAGTGGTGGAGGAATCTATGCCACTTCAATAACTCTGGTTGACTCACTTGTAGAAGGAAATCGCACCCACGGAAATGATGCTCGCGGCGGGGGTATAGCTTCTTTGAGCAGTAGTCAAAAAGAAACATTCTTTGAGAGAAGTCACATAATTAATAATGAGACTGTTGGAAATTTCTCACTAGGTGGTGGAATTGCCCACTGGATAGGCAATCTCACCATTCATGATTCTTTGATCTCTGGGAATAAGACATCGGGGGACCGTGCTTCAGGTGGTGGCGTTTACTTTGACCATGGAAGTCTGTCTATCAGTTCAAGCTCGATAATTGACAACAGTACAACTGGTACCCACTCCAGAGGCGGCGGTCTCTTCTCTCATGGAAGTCTAAATACAATCGAGTCGAGCACAATCAGTGGGAACAGCACTATTGCATCTGGAGGCGGCATCTATTCCCTAGGAAATCTAGATCTTTTTTATAGTGCTGTTTCCAATAACTCAGTTTATGGAATGTTTGTTTATGGTGGAGGTCTGGCACTTCATTCATTTTCAACTATTGTTAATAGTACGATAAGCGGCAACAAAGCCACAGGCCAATCTGCTGCTGGGGGTGGGATAGATGCCAGGGGTTCTCTTCAGATTAGCAATACGACTATCTCTGAGAATAAAGCGCAAGGATACAGCAGTCGGGGAGGCGGTGTTTTCGCTTCGTCTCTCACGCTTTCGCACAGTACAATCACTGGCAATCGAGTAGTTGGTGATGATTCTCGTGGAGGAGGTGTCGTGGGTATTCACACTTCGATTCAACATTCCATTATCGCCAACAACGAAGCAACTTATGCTGATTCTGATCTGCATTGGCCAACGCAATCACGCAACATCTCATTCAGTCTCATCGGCACCAACGCAGGAAACAATCTCACCGAAACCCCCATTGGTTCACCCGATGCCAACGGCAACCTCATCGGCGGCCCCATCCACGGTGTGATCGATCCCCTCCTCGGCCCGTTGGCCGATAATGGCGGCCCAACCCTGACCCACGCCCTCCTCCCCGGCAGCCCGGCCATCAATGCCGGCGAGCCTGCTTTAGTGGGCTGGGATGTCCCCGCCTTCGACCAACGCGGCGAACCATTTACTCGCGTCTTTGGCGGGCGGATAGACATCGGTGCCTTTGAGGCCCAGTCGTTTGTCGTCGACACACTCGTCGACGAAAGCGATGGCGACTATTCCCCAGGCGATTTCTCACTTCGCGAAGCCATTGAATTGGCTAATCAAATTGCAGGCGCGAACACGATCGAGTTTGATCCCCTCCTCACCGCCACCGCTGGACCATTACCCGCAACGATTCTTCTCACTATGGGCCAATTAGAGATCACCGATTCGCTCACGATCAACGGACCGGGGGCGGAGTTGCTGACCATTGATACGAGTGGTTTGCCAGGGAGCATCTTCGAAATTAACGATACGATCTCAGCAAATCTGATAGATACGAAGATTGCCGGCGTCACCCTTACTGGCGCTACCGATTCGGCGATTCATTTGAGCGAGAACTTGACTGTCAGTGAAACTGTTTTTCATAATAATCGCGCTACGCAAGGTGGGGCAATCCGGGTCGACAACTCTTCTCGTCGAATCCCTGGAATCAACTTGACTGTGCATGATTCTCTATTCGTCGACAATCACGCGGACGTAAACTCTAAAAGCCAAGGTGGCGCGATTTACTTCGTTCCGTGGGATGGAGAACTATCAATCAATACGAGTAGCTTTCACGAAAACTCGGCTGTTCTCCATGGTGGGGCAATCTATTCTGGCACGTTCACAAGCGTTTCTATTGAGCAGTCCAGCTTCGAAAATAATCAGGCCGACTATGGTGGGGGAATTAGTCTCGGAGGCAATAGCTTGCATTCGGCCACGATCAAAAACTCTAGCTTTCTCGGCAATATCGCTACATTATCGGGAGGAGGCATCTATTCCGGCAAGGACTTGACGATTGGCGATAGCAAGATTACCGGCAATCGTACACTCAAGGAGAATATTCTGTCTTTCGATAAACATGGTGGAGGTGGCTTATTGCAATTATACGGAAGATTAACGGTCGATAATTCTACGATCAGTGGCAACTCATCTAAAGGGGATGGTGGCGGCATAGGAGCTGGAGGGCACAGTTTTTTGACAAACACATCGATATTCAACAATGCCGCAATAGGTAAAGGAGGTGGGATCAACATTAGAAACGGGCTATTGGAACTTCAAACCACTGTCATAGTAGAAAACACTTCGGGACTACTGGGAGGAGGAGGCATCTATGCTGAAACCTCGTTACAAGGTACTTCTTCCATCCGAAACTCGACCATCAGCAACAATCTTACTCATGGTGATGGGGGCGGCATATCAGGAATAAATGTCTCTGTAGCCAATTCAACGATAAGTGGAAATAAGGCCTTCGGCTCAGGAGGGGGATTATTCATACACTTTGGATACCATCAAGAGCTAGCACACAGCACCGTCACGAACAACATCTCCGATGCCGATGGCGATGAAATTGGAAGTGGCGGTGGATTATTTAGCAAGAATCTCTATGAACTTAATCATTCGATTATTGCCGGAAATTTCGACAAGAGTAACACGGCAAGAGATGTGTATGGGATCGTCTCAGCGCAGTTCAGTATCATCGGCTTAGGCGCAGAATTCCTAGGCCCTCTTGCATACAATGGTGGGCCAACTTTGCCCGACGGAAGAATGATATTGACCCACGAGCTCCTGCCGGACAGTCCTGCGATTAATGCAGGGCTGTATATTTTGGTTCCCGGCCAGAATGGTCTCCCCGAGTTCGATCAACGCGGAGCCCCCTTCGCCCGGGTTGTCGGGAGCCGCATCGACATCGGTGCCTACGAATCACAACCCGCCGCAGGATCCCTCAACGGTGATTTCGATGCCGATGGCGACGTCGATGGTCGTGATTTTCTCAGTTGGCTGCGTGGCTACGGCAAGACGGGGGATGTACAGCAAAGTGACGGCGATGCCACGAGTAATCATGCTGTCGACGGCAATGATCTCGCAGTCTGGCAGGCAACGTACGGAGAGAATCAATTGGCTGTTAGCTCTCAGCAGTTAGCCAACGACGCGGCGATCGAATCCATTGCCAATCTCTCCGCTGGCCTGCCTGCATTGTTTGCTGATCGCCCAATTTCCGGGCCTGATGTGGTTCTCAAAGATGAATTTACAGTAGCTCCTATCCCAAGCTCACTGAAGAGCGAATCGAATCTGCAACGGTTGGTTCGAAATACTCAGCCTAGATATTCCTCGTGGAACTGTTCCCCCAGCGACGAAACTCAGACAACGGAATCAGTCGATCTAGCAGCGTTCGACGAAGTCTATGCAGCCTTGGTATGACACAGTGCTACCAATTGCATAGCAGATTCACAGTTCCTTTGGACACGACTTGAAGGCCAGCATTCCGACCTATTCCATGTTTTACCTTGGTTATCCGTGGCTCGATTTAGTCGCATCCTGACGCTACTTGTGATGGGCCATAGACAAATCTCCCCTCGTTGGGCAAATTAGAAGGACTAACTTCTTCCCAACAGCTCATTGGCCTATGTCCCACTTCGCTGCACTAATGCTGTCTGCCACGAGCACCACGCGGTGGCCTGACAGCATTGATGCCACGATCACGGCCAGTTATCTGGCAGTGATTCTGGGAATACCGATCTTGGGTTATGTGGTGATGGTTCTAGATTTCCGCCGCTGGCTCCGCTCACTGCGGCGTTCTCTGGTCATTGTCTCGAGAGCTGTGACAACAGTCCCCTACTGGGCTCTGCTTGAGAGACCTGCCTGTTTGCGAGCCTTCGATCTGAAAATGCCGTGCACTGAGGCGGAGGTGCTGGCCGCCTATCGCGAGAAAGCGAAAACGATGCATCCCGACCGTGGAGGGGATCTGAAGTCGTTCTTGCGACTGCAAAAAAACGTCGATAAGGCGCTCAAACTAGTGCGAGGCAATGAAGGTGATTCGAGCGGAAGCTAGTGAGCGAAAGTTCAAAGCCGGCTTGTCGTGCTAGCGTACGATCTGCTCTTGCTAGTAACGGCGAAAACTGACTACTATTCCAGCCCCTTGTTGTTGATTTGCCGACAGAGTAGCACGCGAGATAAACTCCAGGAAAGGATTCCAATATGCCGACCCCCTTGGCCGAATTGGCGCAGCTGGTGTCCGGTCAGCTCCGTGGCGTTGGCACCACGCCGATACACGGCTTTGCAACGCTCGACGTTGCCCAAGCTGGCGAGATCACTTTGGTCGACAATTCAGATCGGGCTGCAGCACTTGAGGATTCACCTGCTGTTGCAGCTATCGTCCCCGCCGTTTTCCCGGAGAGTACCAAACCAACGATCGTCGTCTCCGACGTCCATGCGGCTTTTGCCCAGATTGTTACTTACTTTCGGCCTCTGCGTAAGCGTAGCAATTGTGGGATGAGCCCCTCAGCCTGGATCAGTCCCACCGCACGTTTGGCAGGCGATGTGCAAATCCATCCGGGAGCTACCATTGGCGACGAGGTGATAATCGGTAGCGGATCGATAGTTCACTCGGGCGCACGGATCATGGCCGGTTGCGTCATCGGCAAAGGCACCACCCTATTTCCCAATGTCGTCCTCTACGAAGACACTCACGTGGGAGATCGAGTCATCCTTCACGCGGGTGCGGTTCTTGGTGCCTACGGGTTCGGCTATCGCGAAATTGATGGCCAGCACACCCTCGCCTCGCAACTCGGCAATGTGGTAATCGAAGATGACGTCGAAATCGGCGCCTGTGCCACCATCGACCGCGGGACCTACGGAGCCACCACCATTGGCGCGGGCACAAAAATTGACAATCTTGTCCAGATTGCCCATAACTGTCGCCTTGGCCAGCACAATCTTATTTGCAGTCAGGTAGGCATCGCAGGCAGCACCACCACGGGAGATCGTGTGGTGATGGCGGGCCAAGTCGGGGTGCGCGATCATGTCCACATTGGCGATGGGGCAGTACTCTGCTCCAAAGCTGGCGTTCCCAATAGCGTCTCCGCCGGCGAAGTGATGCTTGGTCAACCCGCAACTCCGTTGCGTCGACAGAAACTCCAAATGGCTGCCATCGCTAAGCTACCCGAAATGCGACGCGATTTCCGCCAACTGCAACACCAACTGGCCAAGCTACAAGAGCAACTCGTAGCGGACAACGAGGAGCAACTAGGCGAACAAGCCGCATAGAGTAGCACGACTCGGCGAGTCGTGCGACAATGGCCAGATTGCTTATCACTCAACATGCGATTATCCCTCAACAAGAAAGCCGACTCACTGAACGATTCGGATCGACCCATCGGCCTGCTGGCTGGTTGGGGTAGTTATCCGCGTGCCGTTGCTGAGGCATTGCAATCCCAAGGTCACCACGTTGCTGGCGTTGGAATTCACGATCACGCCGATCCTCGCCTGGCCGACCTTTGTCAACACTTCGACTGGATCGGATTGGGTGGCATTGGCCGCGCGATCCGCCTCTTCAAACGTTGGGGAGTCCGCGAGGCGATCATGGCCGGCAAGGTACATAAGGTACTTCTCTACCAACCAGGTTGGTGGCTCAAGCATCGTCCCGACTGGACATGCATCAAGGCATTTTCTCCGCAACTGATTTGGGGCAAGTCGGATCGCAAAGATGACACGCTACTTTCTACAATCGTCGAAGCCTTTGCCAGATACGGAATCGACTTCCAACCCACCACGAAATTTGCACCGGAGCTACTTGTGAAGTCCGGACATGTCGCAGGAAAACCGCTTACGAGCAAACAACTCAAAGATGTCTCATTCGGTTGGCAAATCGCCAAGACGATGGGAGGTCTCGACGTTGGTCAGACCATTTGCATCAAGAACCAAACCGTCATTGCCGTGGAGGCGATCGAAGGAACCGATCTTTGTATTCGCCGCGCCGGTGAATTGTGCGGTGGGGGTGGGATTACGGTCGTGAAAGTCGCTAAGCCCCACCAAGATATGCGATTTGACGTTCCCACCGTGGGAATCAAGACACTCGAGTCGATCGCTGCGGCGGGGGGAGGTGTCTTGGCCATCGAGTCCGAGAAAACAATCTTGCTCGAACGCCCCGAATTCTTACGATCAGCCCGCCGCATGGGCATCTCCGTAATCGCTCAGGCGGACGCAACTTTGGCCAGCGCGGCAGCTTGAATGTTGTCACTAGGGCAAACAGACAAGAGTGACCGATTCTGCGGCAATTCTTGATTGATACGGTTGTTCCTGTCAAAAGGTCTGGAGACCTTTCTCGGCAAGAATTCTAAGTGCTTAGACAAAAAGGGGTTACGTCTCTTGGAGCACTGACTTGCCAGCCCTGCTTCTTTCCTAACTAATTTCAATTCTCGGAAGAAAAATCTTTGTGCAATCGTCCTAATGAGCTTATAATGACGGGATGAGATCTGGGAGAGCGATATCTCCTGACTTCTCCTAAATAGTGTTCGAGTATCTACTTCCTCTAACGTTTCATGGGCTGGGTCGCCAGTGACTTGACTTTACAAACGGAATTTCTTTGCAAGAACAGCGGGGAAAATCCGTGGGGCAAATTCTGAGGCGGACGTCGCAAAACGTCTGTCCTGGAGCGAGAAATGGCAATTACGTATTCTTCTACTTCTTTGGAGTCTTTGGCTGCACTTTCGCCTGAGAATCCAGACAGCCTCCTCTTGGGGCAAGATCCTTCTATCAATCGCATTGCACATCACACCGAGCGCGCTGCGCAGGTGGAATGCACTGTCTTAATTACCGGTGAAACAGGTACTGGTAAAGAAGTCTGGGCGCGGATGCTACACCGCCTGGGCCCTAGAAGCCAAAAACCCTTCCTCCCTGTCAACTGCGCTGCACTGACGCCCACGTTGGCAGAGAGCCAACTGTTCGGTCATGAAAAGGGTGCGTTTACTGGCGCTGCTGGCGAAAGCTTAGGTGTCTTTCGTTCCGCTCACGGCGGCGTCGTATTTCTAGACGAAGTCGGCGACATGCCGCTGGAGCTTCAACCCAAATTGCTCCGCGTGTTGCAAGAGGGAGAGGTCACGCCGGTGGGTTCTTCGCGTCCCCAAAATGTCGACGTGCAAGTCGTCACAGCCACCAACCGAAACCTGGAACGCGACGTCGAAGAAGGCCGCTTCCGTGAAGATCTCTATTATCGACTCAACTTGGTCGAATTACGGATGCCACCTTTGCGAGACCGCGTCGAAGACATCCCTAGCTTTATTGACTACTTCTCCAAGAAGTACGCCGCGCGCTACGACCAGCCCGTCTGGGAGCCGAGTCCAGAAACGCTCCGCAAATTTTGCGAATATCGCTGGCCCGGCAACGTGCGGCAACTCGGCTACGTGATCGAACAGAGCTACGTCTTGCAGTGCGAACCAATACTGCCAGGCACGCCTGAAATCCCAGGTCGCAACCTGAACCTCCCCTTCACCAACTTGGGAAGACTTCGCGAGGTTGCCGTAGAACAAGCACTTCGAACGACCAGCGGTCACAAAGGCCGTGCCGCTGAACTTCTGGGTGTCCACCCCAACACGTTGACCCGAATTCTGGCCCAACTCGACGAAGGCGAATAACCCGCATCACTTTGTTAGCCGCGATGCGGATCCTCAGCGCAGCAGAGCGCGTCCTCTCTAATGCGTCTGCGTTGCCGCTCTCAGTTCCCGCGTCGCTATTGGACTCTGATCGCCATCCGATAATTGAGGAACTCCACACCGCGAAGTTCGACCGTTTGCGCTCGCACATTCACAAACCCACTTGCCTCAAAGAACGGCTTCGCCGTGATACTCGCCTCGGTAATGATTTCGGAGAGACTGGACTCGCTCGCATCAGCCTTCAGTTTTGCCAGCAACGCCTTCGCAATCCCTTGCCGCTGGTGTTGAGATGAAACGAAAAGGCGATCCAAATATCCCTCGGTAGTCATATCCGCGAATCCGACAATTTGGTCATCCAAGTACGCAACATAGGCAAATCGCCCGACGAACCGCTGCTGCCACTGCTGAAACTCGATCTCCTCTGACGCCCAAGCACTAATTTGGACTGGATCGTAATCCGCAGAATTAATCTCACGGACGGTATGCAGAAATAGATCGAACAACGCAACCGCGTCATTCGGATTGTAGTGACGTAGTACCAGCATCACATAAAACTTCTTGTTAGCGGCGTCTACGGAGCGCCAGCATAGCAGAGCGCGTTCCTCCGCTCACTCATGCCGCAGCGCTTCAATTGGATCCAGTTGCGCTGCCCGCAACGCCGGATAGACGCCGAACACGATTCCGACTCCTAGCGAGATCACAAACGCCAGTGGTATCGACCAGCTCACCAATTGGGGCTCCATCGTGCGGATCAAATCTGGCAAAGTTGACATTTGCTCAGGAAACCAACGCTCCAATTGGTCACGCATAAAGAGCGTCAGCGGTCGGCAGAAAAGTCCGCCGATCACGCCTGAAAGACCTCCTGCCAACGAGAGTACGGTGCTCTCGATCAGGAACTGGCGCGTGATATCCTGTCGCTTGGCCCCCAGCGCACGGCGGATGCCGATTTCATGGGTTCGCTCGGTCACCGTGGCAAGCATGATATTCATGATGCCGATGCCACCCACGATCAGTGAAATTGCTGCGATCAAACCGAGAAAAAGTATAAACATTAAGCGGGTTGTTTCTGCCTGTTGTAACAGTTCCAGTGGTACTGTCACGCCATAGTCAGCAAACGTATGTTCATTCTCGATGGTTGTGCGGACCAGATCGGCTGTTCTTAGCACGTCGTCTCGATTCTCGACCTGTAAGGTAATTTGGGAGACCTCCACCCAATCGCGTTGGAACTGGCCCGGTTTGGTGACAACGATCATGTCGCCGATTCGCCGCCAAAGGGTTGTGATCGGCACATACACATCGCGCGAATAATCTTCCGCCGCCAATGAACCGCCGATTCCCGCTGATGGCGCCCGTGGTTTCATGACTCCCACCACGGTGTAGAACTGATCGTCGACCATGATATCGTTGCCAACTGCATTGCCGGAAGGGAACAAACGGTCGGCGGACTCGTGTGACAAGGCACAATAGTTGCGTTCCCGATCGAGATCCGCATCAGAAAGAAATCGCCCATGATCGAGTCTCAATCGTGTGACTTCAGCATAGTCGGGGGTGCAGCCCACCAGCCTCCCCTCAAAACTGCGGGTATGGTTGCGGAACTCCTGCGCTAACACCCGGATTGGCAAGGCTTTGGTGATCGTGGGAATCGTTGCCACAAGTCGAACATAGTCACTGCGGGTGAGGCCGTAGCTGCCGTCCTCAACATCGTCGGTCGAGGGTTTGACGGTACGCACGATGATGTTTAGGGCTCCCAAACTGGCGATTTGCTCTTGTGCCGCCTTGCCGATTCCCTCCCCCATTGCGAGCAACCAAATAACGCTCGCCACGCCGATGAAGATACCCAGCACGGTCAATGCCGATCGCAGCGGATGCAAAAGTACGCTTTTGATGCTGAGCTGAATTGTCCGCCACCACATCGACATGACTAGCGCCTCTCATCCGATTGCAGCTCACCATCGTGCAGCACGATCGTCCGCCGGGTCAACTCGGCGACGTCGGGCTCGTGGGTCACCATGATAATAGTGCGGCCTTCGTCGTTGAGACGCTGCAGCAGATCGAGAATCTCCTCGGTCGTTTTGGAATCAAGATTCCCCGTCGGCTCGTCAGCCAGAATGAATTTGGGATCATTCACCAAACTGCGGGCAATCGCGACGCGTTGCTGTTGTCCACCGGAGAGCTGCGCAGGCCTGTGTCCCAAGCGAGACTCCAGCCCCACCATGTGGGCTAGTTCCAATGACCTGGCCCGTGTCTCGGCATTGAGTTGCCCACCGTAATAGAGTGGCACCTCGATATTCTCGACTACGGAGAGGGCCGGGAGCAAATTATAGGATTGAAACACAAAACCGATCCGGCGGGCGCGAGTCTCGGCCAGTTGATCGTCATTCATTTTCGCAACATCGTCACCGCCGAGCAAGAAGTTGCCTGAAGTAGGACGGTCGAGACAACCTAGTAAATTCAGGAGCGTACTCTTCCCTGATCCTGATGGCCCCATGATCGAGACGAAGTCCCCCTCGGGAACGTCGAACGATACGCCCCGCAAGGCGTGGACCGTTTCGCCGCTGAGCACATAGTCTTTGCGGAGCGAGGAGATACTGGCAGCGAGTGAATTTCCCGCGAACACGGTGGGCAAACCTGGGAGGGGTGAATTACGAAGGCGAGGGTTGAATCAACTTCCCGCGGAGGGTGTGGTTTTGGTCTCAGGCTGGGATTCGCTGGAGTCCGTCGCCAAGGTTTCGTCGGATTCAACCGGCGGACCTTGGGCAACAGCCCGTTGTTCGCGCTCAGGCGCGATCTTCGGCAATGCCACCTGCTCCAGATATCTGCGAGGATTCATGGCGACTTGCTCCCCTTCATCTAATCCCTGTTCGATCACGTAAAACTTATCGTTGGTGGGACCACAGACCACAGGACGCACTTGCCATTTGCCCCCATCAAAAGTAAAGCAGTAATTCTTGTCGCCGTGGGCATAAACCGATTGCACTGGGACCTGTAAGGCATCGTCGATTTCCTTACATTTAATCGTGACAGATGCCGTCATTCCAGACCTCAATCCAGTTTGTGGCGACAATATTTCGACCGTGGCTTTGTAGTCTTTGACGTTTGCCTTACGCCAGCCTGTGGGTTCCGCAAACTGGTTGATCTTTTTCACTTCCCCCTTCAGGACACGGTCTCCAAATCCGACAGGAGTGATCCGGGCAGGCATTCCAACTTCCATGAATTGAATGAGCGATTCGTTAATTGTCAGCTCAACCTCCATCGAGTCGGGAATCGGCAGATTGATAATCGTTTGTCGTTCACGAATGATGGCACCTTCTTGGACAATAAACGAGCTATCGCCACCGCGATCCCGCTCGTGAGCATAAACCACTGTCCCTTCGCGTGGCGAAATGATCGTGCACTTAGCAATCTGGTCCTGGACATCTGCTAACTTGGTCACCTCCAGATCGAAGCTATTTTGGGCAGAGTCCCATTTGGCTTCATTCGTGGCGATGTCACTCTCGAGTTGTTTGACCATCTTGGCCTTGGTGAACTCGTCGATTACGTTTAGCTTGGTTTTGGCAGCGTCTAGTTCCTTTTGCGATTTTTCGACTGCAAACCGATCCGCCTCAAGTTGCAGATCGTTGACATACCCCTTGGTAGCCAGTTTCTTGCTGTAAGCAAAGTACTCTCGCGCACGATTAAGATTCTCTTCCGCGACGAATACTTCGCTTTCGATGACCTGACGTTCCTGGACATAAGTCCCTTCCAGGTATTCACGCAAGGCAATCACGGAAGTCTCGTAGAGGTTCTTGGCCTCGACCAATGCTGCTTTGGCTGTGTTGTAGTTGATTTTCTGGACGGTTAGCTCTTCCTGGAGAATCGAAGAATCGAGTTCCACCAGAAAATCGCCTTCCTTGACTTGGGTACCCTCGGGAACAATTTTCAAAATTGCAATACCGGCTGCATTCTTGGCTTTGACTTCTGATTTGACCTCTGTGACTCCCCCTGCTTTGATCTCACCCCGTTCGGTGATATCCAGAGTAAAGTTGCGTCGATCGACATTGTGGAGAATCGCATCCGTCGTTGCCTCTTGAACACCGTGTACCTTCCACCACCAAGTTCCTCCAGCTCCAGCCGCTCCCAGCAACAAAACAAATAAGAACAGGAAAGGAATGCCACCTTGACGAATGGGATTGGAAAGTGGTTCCGCTGATAGTCGTCCCGTCGTTTGTCGAGTAGTCGGTAATTTGACATGCGAGAACATGTATCTCATGTGTCACCAAACCTATTGCAGAAGTTATCGGAAGGGAATCTCTGGCGGGGGAAAGGCGAAGGGCCTGCGCACTGGAGCTTTCATTATAGAGGTGGCCGGGCCTGAAAACAGGGCACTATCGTGGAATTGATTCTTGGACGTTGGGAATGGGTAACGGCTCCACGTGGGGATATCCACTTTCCTCGCTGATTTCTTCGGAAAGTGGCTCGACGGGTGGCAGACTTTCCCCATCCATCGACTCAAAAGTCCCAAACCACTCATTCCCCTCAGCAGCTAATCCCATATCCGTGGTATTGCACGGCAAGCCGATTAAATAGGTCTCCAGCGGCACTGGATTCTCTATCCGCAAGCCGGAAGAATCGACTTCCATCACCCCCAGATCGAGTTCGAGGTTGAGTCGCTGAACTTCGTAATTGATCCAGACACTTAAGAAATCGTTCTGCACGTTCAAGAGGTCTCCCAAGGCCTGAACCAAGTCTCGCGCAGTTGTATTCGCAAACTCAGCGGTTTCGCCCGGCTTGGGAGGTTCAGAGAGTCGCAATTGGGTCAACTCTACCTGCGAGATGGCAACATGGACCGCCGCCCGGCGAAGCTCAAAATTGAGTTCGTTCAAATGGATCTGACGTAGGATATTTCTCAGATTCAGATAGACACCATCGCGATACTGGTAATAACTTCGCCGTGCCTGCTGGTACTCGATCAGCGACTGACGATAGATATTGCGTTCTGCGAGTCTCGTGAGCGGGCTGTCGAATTGAAATCCAGCACGTAGCCTCCCATTCGTACCGCGCAAACGAAATGGGTTGTCTCCGACATTGGAAAGGTCACCGCTAAAAAACACATTCAGATCGCTTCTCAAATCGTTGGCATTGAAATAGATGAGTCGCCAAGAATCCACCAGATTGGCCCGCGCATTCTTCCAGTCAAGTCGATATTCAGCTGCGATCGCAAGTGCCTGCTCCATCGTGAGTTCAACTGGTTCGAAGCTGATCGTTTCCAGTCGGGCACCCGCTTGGGCTAGAGAGAGTTCTAAGAGTTGGCTCGACAACTCCGTAAGAACATTCGAAAACTGCACCAGCATTTCTCGATCCACGGGGCGATCTTCTTCGACAAACTTGGCCAAATCATCGCTGACCTTTAGGAGTCGTGCTTCCAGATCGTCCAAATCTTCGACCTGCTTCGTTACGCGTTCGTCGAGTTTCTTGACACTGAACATATCGATCTCGACACTGGCTTCCACCAATTCCGGTCGAGTCGCTAGCCGTTCTAGAGCCTGACGACGTTCGGGAAGGATCTCGGAGAGCTTGGCAAAGTCCTCTCGAACAACTGCCAGACGCTCGGTGGTAGTTTTTTCGATGTGGCGAATCTCTTCCATGATAGGCACCAATCGTGCCTCAAGTTTGGCTGCGGTATCGTTGGCCGGATCATCGAAAAGATTGGGAACCACGAGTTCTTCGTCGGGATCAGCGGCGATCAATTCAGGGGCGTCCCGCAAGAGTCGCAATTCGTCGAGCACTTCGCTCACACGACCTCGTAGCGTTTCTAATTCGGGATCTAACAACCTAAGGTGATCGATCATGGGATCATCAATCTTTACCCTGAGCTCTGGGGGTAATCCGAGTCCCGTAAGGAAACTCTCCAAGAATGACTGGTATTGTGTTTGTCCAGTTAGCAATTGGCTTTGGGCATTGAAGAGAGCCTGGCGAGCAAGGTCCACTTGAAATCGATCAATCCGACCCGCTTCGTAGGTGGCTTCCAACTGGCGCACACTGTCGTTGAGTGATACGGCATTGGCGTATTGATTGCTCAGGACCTGTTCGTTCTGCAACAACCCCAAGTAGCCACCAGATCCTTGTGCACCCGCACCCCCAGTAAATCCACCTCCTCCGCCTCCGCCGCCAAATCCACCGCCGACGCGACCGAATCCGCCACCACCAACACCCGTAAATCCTTGAAGTCCACTCCCACCAAAAAACCCACCACGACGTGACGGACCTTGCCCTGGATCACCGCCCGTGACGACGCTTACATAGAAAGCTTTGCGAAATCGAGCCATCTCCCGGACATTTCCCAGCAAGTTCCGCTCGGAAATCGTGAGACGCTCCAACACCCTGGTTCGTCCCCCGGCGCGGAGCAGTGGCTGCACAAAAGTGAAGTCTAGCAGGGTATTCCCGGAATAGTCATCGTTGCCTGCAAACTGCCAGACGAGAGAATTGGCAAGCCCCGCCACCAACTGGCCTCCGGTGGCTGTAAGTCGTTCGACATGCAAGCTGTTTCCTGGCCTAAGTGGAGACACCTCAAAGATTGTTGATGGACTGCCTGTCCCAGATCGCCTTTCACCGTCAGCTGTGATAAACACGCTCGACCCTTGAAAGAATTGGCAATCAAACCGAAACCGTTCGAAACTCACGTCCAGAGCCGAGAGATAGAGTTCCTCTATTTCCGATTGGTAGCGGGGTGAATCGATGAGCGCCATTTCCACCGCTCCCTTCAGATCCAAGACAACTTGTCCTTCTTCATTGGTTGGTACCGATTCGAGCCAGCCGGGATTTTCCACGAATAGCGTTTTCGGCAGCCGCTTCCATTTCGGTGATCCTTTTTTGCCATCAATACACTGCATGAGCAGATTGGCCGTAGGGTCATCCGGGGGCATGGGTTCATTATCAGGATTATTCGGATCGAACATCCGAGAACGAGGATCGGCATAAACGCCGTAGTGGGGGGGCAAGAGACCAGCCATGGCCGATTTTTCATCTTCTAAACAGTAGGCATCCCGATCTGCCATCTGCCGATACTTCGAAGGCTTGCATCCTGGAAACACGATTACTGATATCAGAAGTCCGACCGTGAGCGCGCACCACGAAACGGGGCCGATCTGCGATCGGCGACGTTCTCGCTGGATTATCTCAGCGGATCTGAAATGCATGGCTAGTAAAGAGCGAAAAGTGGGCGATTGGAACTGCACCCAATCGACTTGGGAAAAGCGTGAGCGAGAGACTTCGCAAACTGCGCAGAGCGGCAGTCAGACGATGGCGTATCGCTATAAGAGAGTTCGGAACGCGTGGCGGAGCGACTTCAAAGAAAGGCAGAATTACAGCCTTGCTAGCAGGTAGACAAATGCTAGCGTAGGGTGGGCAGTGCCCACCCTTTGGCAGAAAGCGGAGAGGACAGGATTTGAACCTGCGGACCAGCGTAAACCGGTCACCGATTTAGCAAACCGGCGCATTCGACCACTCTGCCACCTCTCCCGATGGCCTATCCGCAAAGCGGAAAGTCTCTATTTATTCTATGAGTTTGGCCCAATACTGCAAGGCCGGCAGGCTGGGTTTGCCGAGTCGAATTTGAGAGGATTAGCTGCAAAAACAGATCAACCAAAATGAAATGCATAGAGCACAGGGGCAATAATCATTGCCACCACGCTGATCAGTTTGATGAGAATGTTCAGCGAGGGACCAGCGGTGTCTTTGAACGGATCGCCCACAGTATCGCCAGTGACCGTTGCCTTGTGCATCTCATCATGTTCATGACCCCATTTTTCGTGGCCCTCATCTTTGACCTGTTTCTTGGCATTGTCCCAGGCTCCGCCTGAATTCGACAAGAAAATGGCGAGACATACGCCTGAAATCGTGACTCCCACGAGCAGTCCACCGAGCATGTCCGGCGAGATAAAACCGATAACGATCGGAGCCAGCACAGCCATAATGCCGGGGGCCATCATTTTCTTGATGGCGGCCCCGGTGGCAATCTCGACACAATGGGAATAGTCTGCTTTGCCATCGGCAGCGCGAATAATCTTGGCCTCTTCGGGAGTTGGATCGCGCTCTTCGCTTTCTGCACGATTAGCTGCAGCGAGTGCCGGGCGAAGTTCGGGAATCTCGTTGAATTGGCGGCGAACTTCCTGAATCATGTCCTGAGCAGCGTTTCCAACGGCGAGCATTGCCATCGCGGAAAACCGAAACGGCAGCATGCAACCGATCAACAACCCCACCAACACGTAGGGGTTCGCGGCATCGATGTTGACCTCGCCTTGCATCTTCGTGAGAAACGCGGCGGTGAGACTCAATGCCGTCAACGCAGCCGAGCCGATGGCAAAACCCTTGCCGATGGCAGCGGTAGTATTGCCTACCGCATCGAGCTTGTCGGTGCGGGCACGCACGTCACGTCCCAGTCGAGACATCTCGGCGACGCCGCCAGCGTTATCAGCAATCGGGCCATAAGCGTCGGTCGCCAATTGAATCGCGATCGTGGAAAGCATCCCCAGGGCGGCCATCGCGATTCCATAGAGACCTGCAAAATGGAAAGCGATCAGAATTGCACCGCTGATAACCAGCACGGGAAGCGTCGTCGAGTTCATGCCAACGGCGATCCCTTGAATAATGGTCGTTGCATGGCCAGTTCGCGAGGAATTGACGATCGTCTCGACGGGCGAGCGCTCTGTGGCGGTGTACCATTCGGTTATCATCCCAATCACAATACCCGAAATCAAGCCAGAAATAACCGCCGCGGCGATACCCCACCATTGGTAAGTTCTCTCGCCAGAGATGATGTCGATCACGGTGACGCCGGCGGCCGGCACCATCATTTTGATGGCCCCAATCATGCCGATCACCATGAGAATCCCTGCTGCAAAAGTTCCCCGATTGAGCCCTTTTTGGGGATCCCCACCTTCTTTCGTCGTGACAAAGAAGAAACCCAAGATCGAAGCAATAACTCCAATGACAGCCACCAAGAGAGGTAGCAAAATTGCGTTGAGTCCTGCCCCTTCCTTTGCAGCTTCTAAACCCACAAACCAAGCCGAACCCAAGATCATCGAGGAGACAATGGCACCAATATAAGATTCAAAAAGGTCGGCCCCCATCCCGGCCACGTCTCCGACGTTGTCGCCCACATTGTCGGCAATGGTTGCTGGATTGAGGGGATGATCCTCAGGGATGCCCTCTTCAACTTTGCCTACAAGGTCTGCACCGACATCTGCAGCCTTGGTAAAGATGCCACCACCTACTCGAGCAAATAAGGCAATTGAAGAAGCACCCAGCGAAAAACCGGAGAGCAAATTCAACACCAGCATCGTAGGATCACCGCCATGAACCGCCTCGGGGTACATGCGGAGAAAGAGGATCAACAGAGAGCCGAGCCCCAACAGTGCCAGCCCTACTACGGACAGTCCCATCACCGAACCACCGGCGAACGCTACTTGCAACGCTTCGTTCAAGCCAGTTCGGGCAGCAGCAGCCGTGCGCATATTGGCGGCTGTGGCCGACTTCATCCCAATGTAGCCAGCCAGAGCCGAACAGAATGCTCCTAGGACAAATGACAAGGAAATGAGCCCGTTGGTATTCTGGGACTCCCCCACCTGAGCATTGGAAAAACCCAATAGAATCGCCACCAGGATTACAAAGATAGCAAGACTCTTATATTCACGAGACAGGAACGCCATCGCTCCATCAGAAATCCATTTCCCGATCACCTGCATACGTTCGGTGCCTGGATCCTGCGATAGGACCCAACGGATGCGGATCAATCCATAGATCAACGCACAAATGGCCACGCCGGGAACCATATAGACAATTGCATTTGTAGACACGACATCAATCCTTAGGTGTTCTCGACCAGACCGCCATTGCTGGGACTCAAAGAAACCTTAGCACACGCTTGAACAGCCGATTTGGCCTGAAAAACCAGTGGTTTTTTCATTCCTCAAGGTTCTATATTGTGTACTGAGTTAATATCCGAAGTCCGAAAGATACTGGTTTTTGCTAAATCAATCTCTGATTTTCTCGAACCAGACGGGCCAAGTTTAAGTCACCAATGCCATTTTGAAAACAGCGGAAATGACCAATTTTAGATTTTAGTGCCTGCCGGTGTCAGAATCTGATCCAGATCATCGATCCAGCATTCGATGAGGGTTGATTGATTGGCGTTACGGTCGAGTTGCACTTCGGCCTGCTGACAGCGGTCCAGCGCCGCAAGCACCCTAGCTACCTGGTCGGGATCGTTCGCCGCATCTGCCACGTTGGCTCGCATATGATCACCCAGCGCTTGAATTGCCGTGCCAAAGACTGCCCTTAACCTCTGGCGGCGAGACTCAGCCTCCGAACCTGCGTCGGTGACAAACTCAGTGATCATCGAGGCCAAACGTGACCCATCCAACGACTCAATCGAAAATTGTCGATGAAAACGCTCTTGAAACTCCTCTAGCCCCATTTCGGCCTGAGCAGTCGCCAACGTCAAGCTACCTCCACTCTCGACGGCCAGCCTTTGGGCATCTTGAGAATTCTCGACATGCCCTTGTTCCAGGAGCAGGCGACTCAAGTTATCGACCCCTAAGGGCTGAAAGCGAACAATTTGAGCACGTGAGAGAATCGTTGGTAGCTGCCGACTGCGGTTTGTACCTACCAGGATCAAGAGGGTCCCGGCAGGAGGCTCTTCGAGTGTCTTAAGTAGGCAATTGGCACTGTATTGATTGAAAAAGTCGGCGTCGTCAATAATCGCAGCCCGCCGCCGCCCAATCATCGGCCTCAAGGAAAGGTCGTGGCACAACCCTTCCTTGTGCCGATTTTCCTTTCGACCCACAAAAAGTTCTATCGGAAGTATGCGCTTACCCTCAGGAGCTTGAACCAAGTCAATATCAGGGTGGTTGCCGGCATCCGCCAGCCGACAACTCTCGCACTGACCACAAGCTGCGAGTTCGTTTTCAGCTGTTCCCGTGCAAAGGAGGGCTTTTGCCAGCTGGAGGCCAAAAGTGCGTTTGCCAATCCCCTCGGGACCCAGAAAGAGAAAACTCGAAGCCAAGCGCCCGCAGGCAAGGCTGCGGCGAAAACGATCAACAACGTCGTCGTGTCCGTAGATTCCTTGCCACATGGATCAACCTGCTCGGTTAGAATTTAGCCTCCTCCGATCCTACCAATAGGCTGAGCCCCGTGGCAAGCTGCGAATTTCTTCGCTTCAGGTACTCACCTTGGGAACTGCCTCCGACTAGAATAGTCTCAATCGACTGCCTATCGCAGTCCGACCTACTCTGGGATTACGATGTCCACGCCACTTTCACCGACACGATTATTCCAATGTGATGGCTGCCGGGCCACATTGCCTTACGATCCAGCTAAGGCAGGCAAAAAGGTGCGCTGTGGTGGCTGCGGCAGGATTTTGCTTATCCCCAATCTGGCCGATTTCGAATCTCCTCCGGAGAAGGCCACTCCCAATGTCCCTCGGCATATTGAATTCTGGTGCCGAGTTTGCGACACCCGACTGGTGGCCCGATCCATCGATGCAGGGAAACGGGCCAAGTGCCCCGACTGTGGAGCCAAGAACCAAGTCCCCCAGCCAGTCGTGCCGAAGGCTCGAGAGGAACCTCCGGCGATGCACGGCCAGCAGTACGGCGTCTGGGAAGTTAACAAAGCGCCCCTTTCGGAAGATTTGCGAGCCAAACAGCCACAGCTATTTCCCGTCTATTGCCGGGTTTGCGACACTCTGATGTACGCCCAGCCGAAGCACGCGGGCGCTTCACTCAAATGCCCTGATTGCGGCGGACTGACTGTTGTGAAAGCGCCACCCCCACCGGAAGTGAAGAAATCGGTGTTGGTCCCCGATGGCGAAGAGTACCAACTCATCCCAGAAGAAGTGGTTAGAGAACGGCCGATCCGCGACGATCTTGTAAGGATACAGGAGAAAGCGCGCCTCGACGCCGAGACTGCCGCTCGCAAACGGGAAGAAGAACGTCCCAAGATGCCCCAATGGCCAACCTTTCAGGGGGTCTCGCCGATGCTCGTAAGAGACCCGGTGCCAACCTGGTGGGTAGGTCTCTCCGCAGGTTCCATGGCAACACTAGGCCTCTTGCTTGCTTCGTTTACATCAGGTGTTGGAGTCACACAGATATTTGCATTGATGTGCCGAATCTTTGCCTGCATAGGACTATTGCTCGTTTCCGGTCCCCTCTCGGCAATCTGCTGTGCGATTGTCGCAGAGAGTTCCGATGGCCATAAAAAGCTACATGCTCAGCCCAGCTTTTTCTTCATCAACTGCTTCCCGGAGTTGTTCCACATCATTGTCCCCTTGGCGGTCAGCCTCACCCCCGCCATGGCAATGTTGGCGTTACTCCCCTGGCAAATCGGAGCCGTGGCAGCAGCCGGCTCCTTGCTAGTGGTGTACCCCGTGCTCCTGCTCTCCACATTCCAGGAAGGAACGCCCATGGGAGTGATATCACCAAGGATTTGGGGCAGCGTATTCAAACGCCCACTCCACTGGTTGCTCTTCTGGGGTGAATCGACGTTTCTTTGGGCCTTGGTGGGGGTCACGGTCGTGCTGATGCTGCGTCAGGCCCCCAATTGGCCGTTGGCTACAGTACCCATCGCCCTGGCCGGTGCTTTAGTCTACTTCCGAGTATTGGGCCGTTTTGCCTGGTGGCTGGCGGAGTCGCTGCCGGAGGAAGATTGAGCGTTGTGTTTGGGATCTGCCGGCAAAAGCGTCTGCCGGACAAGCGCGCGGTTGCGAGCAAGCCAGCCATCGAAGCTCGATCTTGCGCACCGTGGCGTGAGTTTTGTCATGGCCACTTTTAGGTACTGATCCCCTAAAACCACACAGCAATCGAACCCGTTGACCACCCATTCCATCCATTTATTATCGTGGCATGGGAGACCTCAAGCAACTCATCAAAGCGGCTAGATCACGCCGCAACGCCACCATTCAGCAAGCCCGCGAACACTACGCCCAAACGGTTCGCGCTCTCCAGAAAGCAGCTCGCAAGACTTCAACACGACGCAAGCGACACTATCGGCCAAACCCAGACCAGGGCGGCGACTTCTCAAAGCTGAATACCCGCGAAGCTGCTGAGTCGGTGCTGCGGGAACTAGGGCCGCTAACTCTGGTGGAGATTACCGTCGAAGTGATGCGACGGGGGTGCCGGTCTGGCGAGAATCCACGGGTCGTAGCAAATGCTATATTCTGCGCTCTTCGGTATCACGAGGAGCGGGGGCGGTTTTCTAGGGATGGGGAGGGGCGGTGGTCGATCCAATAGACCGCTGGCGGTTCGCGGGGAGAAGGGCGATAGGGGGAGGATAGCCAGTTAGGCCGCAATAGTGTAGCGATTACGACACACCACTTGCGATTTCCCCTGTATTTACGGAATTATCACTATTGACGGGTTTGGCACTTTTTTAGTATTCTCTACTCCGTAGAGAATACTAAAAAAGTATTTTTCGACTTTTCTGGTTGTCATGATGACTACAAATCTTGTCAGAATTCCCTTGACTTTGGCTCCGGCCTAACCGATACTTAATTGCGTTCTCTGCCTAGTGCAGTAGAATCTACAAAGGCTTTTACCGCTGAGCCAGCCTGGCAAATCAGCGGTTTTTTTATGCCCATTTCGGGCCTTTTTTGACAAGATTTATGGCATATTGCTCTGCTGGATATGCCGTGATGAAATTGGCTTTGGTGTCAGAAATCATTGCAATTACGACTATGTAGTTTCCCTCTAAGGCCACTCTCCGATCTGGGTCGTGGCACCTTTTCTTCTTGTTCCATCCCTGGTACTTGGGGGCATCTCGATTTTGAAGTACAAAACGTATCCAGTCCAAGCGAATTGCTCGGGGGATGGAAAATGTGTCTTTATCCGAATTTCTAAGGGAGCTTTGAAAACAGCAGTGGTCAAAATCCTTTTTCCTGAACCGGACTGCAATTCCGTCATAGGTCATGATCGGAGCCTTGCAATAGTTATTTTCAAAGTGAGTGCGATAACAAGTTTCATCAGTCAGATTCAAGAAGCATGGCACTGCCATATCACCATCCCCCCTGAAGGTTTATTACAAAGACATTGAACTTTTCCTCACTGGCTGGCGTGTGGGATATTTGGTTGCCGAGACGTGATTCAAAGTAGTCAATTAGTTCCGATTTTGCACCTGCCTGCTTTGCAGAGCGGTTCACTTTCGATGAGACAAGACCGGTTAAAATATCTGATAGCTGTATAAGCACAGATTCGATAGACCTTACCGGCTGAACGCGAGCAATGTCAGAAAACAAGTTGGAGTGATCTAAACATTTTTGTAGATCCGATAGCCTAGTTCTCGATCTATTGCTCTTGAAATCACAAAACACAGAGTAAGTATTAAAATCATATATCCAGTGATGAAGGAGCTGGTAGTAGAACTTATAGAAGGCCAGCTCGCAGTCGCTGTCGTGGAACTTCACGCGATCTACTTTTTCTCGATCTATTACAATAGACCTGAAACGAACAGCGGTGTCTTTTGAAAAAAACCAATCGATAATGTCCCGGTAAAATGCCATCTTTGGGTGAGAAACTTTCTGCCACTTTGCTTCACCACCAATATCGTGTGTTTGCTTTATTTCTTTCAATTCTTGCTTGAACGCCTCTCGTGCAGCACTAGGAATCCATAGGCTACCCAGCACCATATATTGATATTTCGTACTCTGGGATGCGAACAGATCTGGCCTGCTCTCATCACAATACACTTCGATTTTCATGAGGTGAACCTATTACCCTTAGTTGAGTCTGCATTGTGCCGCTATTTCCATCTTGCGATAACTGGAGAGCGGCCCGCGCCTTGGTGGCGCAGCAGACTTATATCCTGCCGGAGGGGTCCGTAAATCACGGATGGGATCGTAACCCCCTTTCTCCGCTTACTTGCGGCTGCGCCGCTTGGCAGCCCTCAGAAGCACATCCCTGGCCCACGTAGAAGCCTTTCCGTCAGCAGCAGCCTCAATCTCGGCTCTTTCTGCTTCGGTTAGCCTGATGGGCAACAGGACCGTTCTGCGCTCTTCTGGGGGTTTCTGTGGCGCTCCACGTTTTGCTTTCATTTCTGGATTATCGTATTACAAAAAACTTTCGTCAACCCTATTGCATGGTAGATTAATTGTATTACAATAAATACAGGCAAAGAAAAACCCGGTAAAGCCTTGCAGGGCCTCACCGGGCAACTAAACCAGCTTTCGCTAGAGTAGCCTGAACACCTTCATTCTAGCAGGAAGCCCAACCGGGAGCTACTAGAATGATCGCAGCCTGCAATCACAGCGAACGAACCAAACACGGAAAAGACCGCCTTGGAAATCAGCGTTACAAGTGCAAGAGCTGCCGAACCACGTTCGTCAGCGACGAAACCCGCCCTTTGGGAGATATGCGAATCGACCTGGACAAGGCGGTAGTTGCCCTGAACCTGTTGCTAGAGGGAATGTCAGTTCGGGCCACTTCCCGCATGACCGGCATGAAGATCGGCACAATCTGCGACTTGATTCTCCACGTTGGCGAGAACTGCCAGCGTTACCTGGACACTAAGATTCAGGGCGTCAAAGTCGAAGATGTCGAAGTCGATGAAATCTGGTCGTTTGTCGGTTGCAAGAATCGCACCGCAGCCGACAAGGGCTACAACGAGGACAGCGGCGACTCTTGGACCGCAGTTGCTATCGAGAGAAACACTAAGCTGGTCATCGCTCACCAAGTCGGCGAACGTGACAATACGACAATCTGCATCCTATTGCAAAAGTTGGCCGACAACACGGTAGGCCGGTTTCAGTTGTCGAGCGACGGTCTGGCAAGCTACAAGTTGAATGTTCCTTACATGCTCCGGGACCGCGTTGATTTTGGTATCATCATCAAGCAGTACCAATCGACTCAGAAGTCAGGGCGATACTCTCCAGCGGCTATAATAGGCATCAAGAAACGATCTGAATTTGGAAGACCTGACCGTGACCGAATCGGTACTTCAATCGTAGAGCGATTCAACCTCACCATGCGTATGCAGAACCGCCGATTCACTCGCCTAACCAACGCCCATAGCAAGAGTCGTAAACACCACGCTGCCATGCAAGCCATCTTCGTTATGTGGTATAACTACGCTAGAAAGCACGAAACCATCAAGCAGACCCCTGCTATGGCCAGCGGATTGGCAGAAAAAAAGTGGAGCGTCAAAGACCTTGTTTTACAGGTTGCGAATTAGTGTGTGGGTCTAGGGGATCAGTACCCACTTTTATGAGAGCTGAAAAACAAAATACAAAACTCGGTGGCGAAATGAAGTTTTCTAGGGGTTTCAGAAAGATTTCCAAATAGTTTTTAAAACAAAACCTCGACTCCCCGTGACAAAACTCCAACCGCTTCGAGCCCCTCGCCGCCTCCGGCCAACCACCCTCCCGCTTGCGGGAGGGTCGCGAGCTATCGAGCGCGCGAGGGCCTGTGCTGTCTCGCGCCAGGAAGCTGCTGATGCCAGTTAGAAAATAAATCAATTGCCAAGGAACGTCTGCTCTGGTGAGCAACGACCATTCTCCCTACTAGAGTGGCCAATTTCTACAAGAAATTTTGTGCCACTTTGGAAAAGTCGAGGGCTGAGAGTCAAGAGACGAGAGCCGGAATTGTAGAAGCGCCGGACGAAGCTTCTCTGGGAGTGGAACCGCACGATCTTTGTCGCCCTTCGCTTCGCGTAGGAGGAACTGACCTCGGTCAATGTCGATGTCTTTCGCTCGTAGTCGACAACACTCCATCAATCGCATTCCGAACCCGTACATAATTCCTGCCATCACGCGATGTACGCCATGCCCACGTAGGCTTGTTCGGTCCGTTACGAGTAGTGTTTGGCGCGCAGAACCTCGCGGACTTGATCCAAGAGTTTGCGTGGTGGGCACGATCCGTTTGTTGCACCGTGCTGTACGGGCGGGTAAACTTGGGGCATCGCAGAAGTCTCCTTGGTTTCCGCCTGGGAAAGTGAACATATGCATACACTCTACGATCAGGCTATTAAGGGACTTTTTTACACTTTGTGTGGATAAGCAGTCCCTGCAGCGTCTTATCCCACATTTTTTGTGTCGAATAACAAGTTATGCAGTAAAGATGCCGCTTCCATGTCCATCATGTGGATTCCTCACCGTCGATGAGGACTGCTACGGCACTTACAACATCTGCCCAATCTGCGGTTGGGAAGACGACGCCGTTCAACTTGCCAACCCAGCCTGTGGTGGTGGCGCCAACGGGGACTCGTTAATCGACGCTCAACTCGCAGCATTGGCCGAACACCCGCTCAACATCACCGTCGCAGACGAAATTGTACGCGACAAGCAATGGCGTCCTCTCAACGCCAGCGAACTCGAAAAGGCAAACACAGAAAAGCAAACCAAATACTGGATGAACAAGGCAATCTACGATCCGGCAACCGCCTACTGGAATAACTCCAAACCGATTTACTTGGTCGATGGCGACGATTTTACGACGCTCGAAGGGTTCTACGATGTCGTCAGCCGCGTCCTGATCCCGAATGTTGAATGGGGCAAGAACCTCGACGCCTTCAATGACATTCTCCGTGGCGGGTTCGGCACACCTGATGGCGGGTTCGTCATTCGCTGGCTGAACTCCCGCAAATCACAAGAATGCCTTGGCTATCCGGAAACGGTACGGCAACTCAACTTTCGTTTGAATCGCTGCCATCCTTCCAATGTCCCGCATGTCCACGAGCAGCTTGTTGCCGCAGAATCTGGCAATGGCCCAACCGTGTATGATTGGTTGCTGGAAATCATCCGTGTACACTGTGCCGACGGCGAAGAATCCGAAGATGGCGTTGAACTGTTACTCGAATAAACTGCATAGCAATGGCATGAACGCGGAGCCGCCGACATCGCGTTTTCAAGTGGAGCATGAACTGCGGCGGCCCGGTTATGCCTGACGTTTTGCCTGAGGACAAGTGTGGACCAAATCAATTGGGACGATCGTTATTCTGACGACGACTTCATCTACGGTACGGAGCCAAACACGTTTCTCGTCGAGAATTCGTCAATACTTTTGGGGCCGGTACTGTCACTAGCCGAAGGCGAAGGAAGGAATGCGGTATATTTGGCCACGCGCGGCATACAAGTTATTGGCGTAGACGCATCTTCGGTGGGGCTCGCAAAAGCACGTAGATTTGCACTCACCAAGGGGGTTGAAATCCAAACTCAAGTTGCGGACCTGGCGACATTTCAACCGGAACCAATCAGCTACATGTCTGTGATCTCCATCTCAGCACATCTTCCGAGTGCCGTACGGAATAGACTCTACCCATTAATCGAACGATGCCTTATGCCAAATGGGATTTTCCTGCTCGAAGCGTACTCAGAAGCCCAACTCAATCGAAACACTGGTGGCCCCAAAGACCTCGACATGCTGATGACAGTGTCGAAGATTGAGCACGAGTTGCCGAATCTACAGCCCATCCTCTTGCATGAAATTGAACGTGAAGTCTACGAAGGAAAGCACCACACAGGCATAGCATCTGTCGTCCAGTTCATCGGCAGAAAGCAGGCATAACATTTCGTTGTACCGGAGCCGCGGGACGCGCGGATCCTGAAATCGTGTCATTTGCCGCGGCCCGGTGAACGGGATCGTTAGCTGCCCGGAGCATGTCTCCTAATATCGCGCTCGACGCTGCTGATGCCCGCCCACACCGCTGCAAGTATGGGCGGTGTGAGAAGGAACCTGACCAAGTATTTTCGCCCTTTTCTGACGAAAGCAAACCCAGGGTGGCGGCCGAGTTCGTGGAACTCACTTGGACTGATCCTGGGCTGTGCAGTCCAACATCTTAGGCGTATAGAAAGATATTCGCGAAATAGTTGGGCTGGTTGGTGGTTCGCCACGGCGAATCCGCGATTGGTAGTATGAGAAGAAGACGCACATCGCTCCGCTGGCGCGGCTAAGAGTCCAGTAGTTGACACCACCGCTGAAATCACTTTACTCAAACTGAATAGGAGAACCACGGATTGCACGAATTTCACGGATAAGTTGAGACGAAACCGTACATTTATTCATCGGGTAGGTTTGAGCAGATGGTGGGTGTGATTTTGAACAATCGAATGAGTTTCGTCCCGTTTTCGTGGGACTTGCTCTATCCGAGAAATCCGTGCTACTAACAATTAAAGTTTTCGCAGCTTGCAAACAAATATTTTGAAAACGCAGAGTACGCGGAGGCGCAGAGGAAGAAAACAATGGGAATTCTCTGCGAATCTCTGCGTCTTGGCGTCCTCTGCGTTTCAACGGTTTGTTTTGAACAAAAGAACACAGCGGAAACGGAGGGCGAGAAAATCGCACTCCACTCAACAATGTCCCTTCTTCTCTGTTTTCTTGGTTTCCTCCTGTTCCAATTATTGGTTGTGGCTAGTGGCCGCGCTGGGCTATCCGTGGTTACTGTAGTCTTGCTTTTCAGTTTGAGCACTTTTTCATAGCGAGCGAGGTTTCGGTCTCGTCAGCGGTTCTCCGTTACACTTCGTTTTCTTGCTCGACCGAAGAATATTAACACTTTTACACCCTGGGCGACGGCCTTACTCGCTGAGGCTCGCAAGGCCTTGCCCAGGGCTGTCATAGCGCCGTCCCGGTGGGACTTTCGGTCACCGGACGATAGCAGTTGCTTTGCACGATGCACACTTGCTGAATGTCGCCTTTCGCGGAGCGAAAGACGACATAAAGTGATCGGCCCTCAGTTAAAATACCGCACCGCATTGCGGAAAAGCGCTAGCCCAGCCCCCTCGCCGCGAACTTCGCGACGGGTCCAGCTGGGGTGCTGCGTGAAGTCGACAAAGCGCTCCGGGTGGGGCATTAGGCCGAAGACGCGACCCGTTGTGTCACACATGCCGGCGACGTCGTGCATGGCTCCGTTGGGATTGAACGGCGGGATCGATCCCTCCACGTCGGCATAGCGAAGTACTAGCTGACCAGCCTGGTCTAATCGTTCAAGGGCTGCAGCATCGCGGGTGACGAATTTGCCTTCGGCGTGGGCGATGGGAAGGTACAACTCGTTCATGCCTGAGAGAAACACGCATTTGTCACCTGCCGCTTTTAGACCCACCCAACGATCCATGAAGCAGCCAGAGTCGTTCCAGGTGAGCGATGCCGCCGGGCCGGTTTCGTCGTCGGTATCTAACAGGCCTGATTTGATGAGGACCTGAAATCCATTGCAAATACCTAGCAACAGCTTCCCCGCAGTGCGGAACTCTTGGAGAACCTCGCTTAGATGGTGGCGGATCTCGTTGGCAAAGATCCGGCCGGCGGCAATGTCGTCGCCGTAGCTAAACCCGCCAGGGATGCACAGCACTTGATACTCGGCGACCAATTGGGGTGCTTCGAGCAGCCGATTCAGGTGCAGTACGTCGGGCTGTCCCCCCGCCAGTTGGAAGGCATGCGCGGTCTCGACGTCGCAATTCGTGCCGGGCGCCCGCAGGATGAGAATTCGAGGTTGAGCCATGGCGTCTAGGTTTGTTTTCTTGCTTTTCTAGCCCTCGCCGGAAGGCGGGGGTTGTTGTTCGGTGAAACCCTCGCCTTCCGGCGAGGGCTACTATTATCTAAGGTGCCTACCAAGCGAGTGGTTTTTTCCAAGCTGCTTTCAAATCAGCCAGGCTGGCTGATATCACAGGCGCGGAATCCGTTCTTTCAGTAATACGCAGTTCAGTGTCTGGCATCGTCCGACCCACGCAGGCGTGTGGCACCCCACTTAATTGCTGCTCGAAGACTTCGGCATCTTCACTGCGCACTTCACATAGAAATCGGGTGTTCGATTCGCTGAACAAGCGGGTTGCCGATGGCATCTTGATCTCTTTCACGGGAAGCTTCGCGATTTCAATCTCCGCACCAATCCCCCCGGCAAAGCACATCTCTGCTGCGGCGACTGCAAGGCCACCCTCGCTCAAGTCGTGGCAAGAGGCCACAAGTCCCTGTGATATCGCTTGATGCATCGCTGCAAAAGTCCGCTTGGCAATGGCCGTGTCCACCGTGGGAACATCGCCTCCCTCAAGATCGTGAATCAAGGCAAAATGCGAACCGCCAAGTTCGTCCTTCGTTTCGCCTACCAGGTATAGAAAACTATCGCAGTGCTTGAGGTCCATCGTCACGGCCGTTGCGACATCGGCGATTTGCCCCAGGGCACTAATGAGCAGCGTCGCTGGAATCGCGATGGTTTGTTTTTTGCCGTCGTCTCCCACGAAACTGAATTCGTTATTGAGACTATCTTTGCCACTAATGAAGGGGGCTTCCAGGGCCAGCGAAAGGTCGTGACAAGCCTGTGCCGCTCGGACCAGCGAACCGAGGGTTTCGCTCTTCTCACAATCTCCCCAACAGAAATTGTCGAGCAATGCAATGCGTACCGGATCGGCACCAACCGCGACGCAATTGCGAATCGCTTCATCAATCGCGCTGGCGGCCATGTGATAAGAATCCAGGTCGCCGTAGCGTGGATTAATGCCACACGAGATCACCAGGCCCCGCCGGGAAGTTAGCACAGGCCGGACTATAGCGGCATCGCTGGGACCGTCTTGCTCAACCCCCACCAGAGGTTTTACGACGCTCCCCCCTTGTACTTCGTGGTCATATTGCCGAATGATCCACTCCTTGCTTGCCACATTGTAGGAGCCGAGGATCTGGAGAAGGTCGGCAGTCAGATCGCCACTCGCTGTGGGGATCTTTAGCGGTTTCGTTGGAGTAGAAGAATAGCTAGCGGAGCGAATCACGGGAGGCCGGCCATTGTGCAATAAGTCCATCGCTAAGTCGCCGACCACATTGTCGCCATATTTCAGCACCAGCCGACCGGTGGGGGCAAATTTTCCTATGACCGTGGCCTCGACTCCCTCGGCGGCACAAAGAGAGTGAAGTTCGTCCCAATTGGCCGGTGGCACACTAAGCACCATCCGCTCCTGGGCCTCGGAAATCCAAATCTCTGTGTAGGTCAGGCCGGCATATTTCACTGGAGCCCGATCAAGCCACACTTCGGCCCCGATCTCCTCACCCATTTCGCCAACCGCACTGCTAAACCCGCCGGCACCACAGTCCGTAATTGCAGTAAAAAGGTCCCGGTCGCGAATATCCAACAATACGTCAAGCACTTTCTTCTCTTCGACGGCGTTGCCAATCTGCACCGCTCCGCCGGAAAGCGATTCGCTCTCGTGCGTTAGCTCGGCACTAGAAAAGGTCGCGCCATGGATTCCATCACGTCCCGTGCGCCCACCGACGCTGACAATCAAGTCATCTGGCTGGGGTTCCTTGAACGATTTGTCGACGGGAATGATGCCCACGTTGCCGCAGTAGACCAGCGGATTGCCCAAGTAACGCTCGTCAAAACAGACAGCCCCATTTACCGTGGGAATCCCCATGCGGTTGCCGTAATCGCGGACCCCGCTCACTACGCCTCGCATCACCCGTTTGGGATTCAGCACTCCGCTGGGCAACTCGTCCGCGGGTGTATCCGGCGGAGCAAAGCAAAAAACATCCGTATTGCAAACCGGTTTGGCCCCCATCCCGGTGCCAATCGTATCGCGAATCACCCCGCCAATGCCCGTGTTCGCACCGCCGTAAGGCTCCAAGGCGGAGGGGTGATTGTGGGTCTCTACTTTGAAGGCTACGTTAAAATCGCCGTCAAACTTCACGATGCCCGCATTGTCCTTGAATACGCTCACGCACCAGTCATCCTTACCCCACAGCGAACGCAATTCGGTCGTGGCAGCAAAGATGGTCTCTTTGAGCATATTCTCGAATTGCCGTACGCCTGAATCGTCGCTAGCGGCAATGCGGCCGGCCAGCGTCTTGTGACTACAGTGCTCGCTCCAGGTTTGCGCAAGGGTTTCCAGCTCGATGTCGGTCGGTTCCCGGCCCAACTCAGCAAAATACTGTTGAATCGTTTGCATTTCAGCCAATTGCAAATAGAGCTGTCCTTCGCGACTCAATTGCATCAGCCCCACATCATCGAGCCCACTCAAGGTGACCGTGCGAAGCTCGAACTCGTAGTCGCTACCGTGTTGAAGCTGATTGAACGGCAATGGCCCTTCGACGGTTTGCTCGATCGCGTCGTTAGCCAGAATTCTCTCGGATATCGAGGCAAGCTGATCCTGGCTGGCCCCACTGATCCAGTATTTTCGCAACGTGCGAACTGCTGAAACGCTGTAGCCAAAATCTCGGATGGCCCCCTCTGCACTCTGGGCGACCGGATCCATGACGCCCGGCTTGAGCAACACTTGCAGGAGCGAGGGACTTTCGCCATTCCCCTGCCCGGTCGGTGCTGTGGCCAAACGGGAATCTCCAACCTTAGCGACAACCGAGCTTTCCACGGTATTGTCGGCAAAGAGTTCTTCCGCAAGGCGATTGGCCTGAGATTCGTCGAGCGATTCACTCTCGACCAGAAACCCGCGGGCAGCACGAACCGACAAGCTCGGGTTGATGCCAGATTCAGCCGCCAGTAATGCGATTCGCTCAGCTTCCTGGTCTGGCTGGTCAGAAAGCGGGTGAATATCAATTTCCCAAAGCATCTCGAACCTGTTTTGCTCTTTCCAAAGTTTCTTGAAGTGGTCGCCACTCAGAGTTTGCCAGTTCAGTGCGTAGTTTGGCAAGCTGCTCAATCAAGCGATCAAGCTCTTCCAGCACTGCCGGGGCGTTTTGGGCGAATATCTGGGTCCACAATTCGGGGTCCCCCGCCGCGATACGTGTCGTGTCAGCCCATCCGGTTGCCGCCAGTGGCAAATATTCTGCAGGGGTATTGGCTGCCAAGGCCGACGCAACCAAATGTGGCAAGTGGCTGGTCGCTCCCACCGCACGATCGTGCTGCTCGGGATCCATTTCCAGAACATGGGCGCCCAACGACTTCCAAAACTCTCTTGCCAGCCGAGTCAGCTCAGCCGGCGTTGCATCGGTAGGTGTAACGACCACAGTGCGGTCGGCGAATAAATCAGCCCGTGCGTTCTCCGGCCCCGTGCGATGATCGCCCGCTAGCGGATGGCTTCCGACAAATTGCGCCTTCGAACTTGAGAGTTTCTCCTCGATCTGTCGGCAAATCAGGGTTTTGGTGCTACCGACGTCGGTTATCAGTTCTGCCTTGGTAGCAGCAACTATTTGACAGACGTGTTCCACCACAGACGCCACCGGGGTGGCTACAATCACAATCTGGGCATCCGCCACCGACGCGGCAAGGTCGGTCGATCCTTTGTCGATCGCTCCCACAGCCAATGCTTTGTCGAGTGATTCCTGGCGACGTCCGCAGCCGACGACCCTTGTAGCCAACTTTCGCTCCCGCAGTGCCAAGCCAATCGATCCTCCGATTAGACCAACCCCGACAATAGTTACATTCGTGGCTACTGACATGCGAAGGTGGGCTAACTGGATTATTTGGCTCGGTTGGGGTGAGACTTCACTAGGTCCCACGCCTGGCAACGTGGCAGAAAGATATCGAAGTGGGCATTCTAGCAAAGTACGTCCACTTTGCAGGGGGGATAGTCAGCAATTCTTAGTGCGACAGTTCGTCACTTTAGAAATCAGGCGGGAAAATCAGTGGTCTCCATGTTGCACTTCACGGAATGCCCAATTTCCAATGACCAGCGAGCTTCGATTGCTCCTCTGAACTGGTCATTGGGATTTGCTCATTGGCCATTTTGAGTCCTTGGGCGTTAGACTCGGCACAATATGACCAATTTTCGCGTTCGGAAGGGGCGTATGCAAAAGGACCAAAAAAAGAGAAAAATTCTGACTTTCGCTAGAGGATATCTCTCACGAGTCCCCCCTATCGCGGTAAAATACCCTACGGTTAAGAACACAGTTAGGACTGCTTGCTAGCAGGGAAAGTTTGTCGGAAAATGCTAAGTGCGAAGGGATTTGTGCAATCAGGCCGTTCACTTTTATTGGGGACATTTGCCATGTTGCGCGTTGGGTTTCTGAATCTGTTGGTGTTGGGGAGTTTCGCTCTCGGCCAGGCCTCTGCTCAAGAGTGGGCCGAAAAGATGTTCAACACACTTGAACACGATTTTGGCACAGTCGCCCGGGGTGCCGAGACCGTTTACAAGTTCGAGATCACCAATCTCTACAAGCAACCCATGAAGATCTTGGGAGTTCGCTCGAGTTGTGGCTGCACGTCTCCTTCGATCGAGAACAAGGTCATCAACACCTACGAAAAGTCCTATCTCGTTGCGAAGTTCAACACGCACACTTTCGTAGGTCGACATGGTGCAACTCTAACCGTCTCTTTCGGCGCACCCTACTCGGCTGAAGTTCAGGTGCGTGTCCATGGCAATATCCGTGGCGACGTTGTCTTCTCTCCTGGTGCGGTCGAATTTGGCAAGGTCGATGAGGGAGATACCAAGGAGCAGCGGCTTACGGTTAGCTACGCCGGCCGCGACGACTGGAAAATCACCGACATCACGAACGACAACGACAATTTCGAAGTGGAAATGGATGGAGGGACCCGCACTGCTGGAAAGGTCACCTACAATCTCGTGGTGCGAATGAAGGACAATGTTTCCTCAGGATTCGTGAAGGATCAACTGACTGTCGTAACCAACGACTCGCGGGCAGAAAGTCAACGCATTCCGTTGTTTGTCAGCGGACACGTGGTCCCCGAGATTTCCGTAACTCCTGAAACATTGGTTCTGGGGTCCGTCAATGCTGGCGAGCCCGTCACGAAGAAAGTCGTCGTGCGTGGCAAGAAGCCCTTTAAGATCCTCGACGTCAATTGCGGCGACAACTGTTTCTCGTTCAACACCGACGAGGACTCCAAGGAACTTCACTTGGTAGAAATCACCTATCTTCCTGGCGATCAACCGGGCCCAGTCAAGGTGCCAGTGACGATCACCACCGATCGTCCTAATCGCAACCCGACACTCACGGTTTCTGCCGACGTCGTCGCGAAACCTGCTGCCGCCGAATCGCAAGCCGAGAACGACAATCAGTCGAAAATATCAACAGGAGCATTGACTGTGGCCGATTCAGCCAGCAAATAGCAGACTCGCGAGAATACAGGAAATGCTACTAGTGCACAGACTCTGACGGAACTTTCTTAGCATCCAAGAGATCCTCTGCTTTTCCACTTTCCTCAGGCTCTGCGAATTCTTCTGCAGGGGGATGATCTCCCCGCAGCCGCGTATAAACGTGGGTAAATTCTGCTCCGTACAAACAGATTAGTGCAGAGTAGTAAACCCATACCAGGAACACGACAAACGACCCCGCGGCTCCATACGCACTGGCGAACGTTGCGTGCCCTAAGTAGATCGCAATGATGAACTTCCCAAAGCTAAAAAGGAGCGAAGTGACCACTGCTCCCAGAATCACATTGCGCCAGGGAAGCCTCACATCTGGCAGGAACTTGTAGATCATCGCAAAAAGCATTGCAACCAGAAGAATCCAGGTTGCGAAGTTCAAACTGCTCCACAGCCAAGCTCCCGAGGGAATCCATTCATCTAACCGCCTTTGAAAAATCTGCAGGATCGTACTGAGCACAAGTGAGATCACCAGTAAGAGCCCGACCATCATTGCAATTCCAAACGAACGGACTCGAGCCATGAGAAATTGCTTCACTATGCTGGCCTGCAACTTAGGCTTCACTCCCCAGATTTCGTTTAGTCCCGATTGGAGTTCCAGAAACACCATCGTGGACCCAATAAGGATTGTGAACAAACTAACGAGAAGACCGAACGGAGTTCGAGCAGAGGCACTCGCTTGCTCAAGCACCACTTCGATGGCCTTCGCTCCTTCCGCACCTATTAGAATACCCAACTCATTGGCTAAGTCTCGCCGAACGGTAAAGTCAATTTCGTCCAAGAGCAAGCTACCGATCCACTCGGTAACGATGAGAACTGGCGCAAGCGAAAAAATCGTATAAAAAGCAATCGCTGCAGCCATGCGAAAGGTATTGTCTTCCCACCAATCCCAAGAAGTCTCTTTCAAGAGGGTCCAACCGAAGCGAAGTCTATTGTTCCAATCTCTTGAAAAATGCGATTTCTTTCTATGAACAAACATGCTTCAGGGAGAAATTGGTTGTTTAAGGCGTTAACTGCGTCATCTTGCACCAACTTGGTCGCTTGGAAACCAGTTGATGCTGCTCGGTTTCGAGAAAAAATGCAGATCAAGTCACTTAACAATACACACCCTTAAGGCTCCTCACAGAACATGGTAGGCTCTGCAGAGTATCGAATACCTAGTCCATGCCGTTAAAGGAATAACGAACGAAGTGCCCGCTCAGTGTCTGGGTGCCTCGCACAAGAAGTTAACCCAGAATTAGCAAAAGCATGATTCATGCCGTAATGATCGCCGATGCCACACCTGAACCTTCTGCTGGCTGGATTATGGCCTTGTTTGGATTGGGGATGCTCATCACCTACATCGGCGTGGCAGTAGAGAGGTTCCACAAGACAGTAGCTGCTCTCACCGGCGCTGTAGTCTTGCTTGTGCTCGCCCTCTTACTGGGAGTGATTGACGAGTATGACACGATCTACGACATACTATCTCACGACCTAAATATCTTTGGCGTGATCATCGGAACGGGAATCTTGGTGGATGTCACGAGCCGGAGCGGGTTATTTCATTTTCTGAGCATGCTCCTAGTCAAAGCGACAGGGGGGCGCGCTGCAGCTTTATACTTCGCGATGTGCGGATTGACATTCCTATTCGTTGCCGTGCTTACAATCGTGCCAGCAATGCTCATACTCAGTTCGCTGGTACTCGTGATCTGCCGGGCATTGGATTACGATCCCAAGCCTTTTCTGCTCTCCGTGGCAATCTGTGCCAACAGCGGTGCAATCGTTACTTTTGCAAGTGGGTTGCCAAATATCATGATTGGCACCCAGGTTGGAATTCCTTACGAGCAATTCTTGATGGTCTCAGCGCCATACGCCTTCATTAGTTTTCTGATGGCCTTGGTCGTGTTGCGAATTGCATTTCGCCATAGCTTGCCATGGCAACAAACAGCGGAGGAACAATTGGCCCTCCGAGAGCGTATCAATCAATTCGATCCATGGGCATTGGTCGAGAATCGCTGGGTCCTTTATCGCAGCGCTGTGATCTTAGTGGCGACGGTAATTGGCTTTGCACTTGCCCAGCAATTGGGGGTGGGAATGGATTTCATTGCCATGGCCGGCGGGACGGCCGCCCTGCTATTTGCCGGTCGCAGCGTGGAGGACTCCATCTCCAAGGTGAATTGGACGGTCATCCTATTCTTCCTCGGCTTGTTCGTGATTATCGGCTGCGTCAAAGCAACCGGGGCACTGGCTTGGCTTGCCGAACAGGTCGTCCACTTGTCCCAGGGCCAGATTGCGGCATTGGTACCTCTGCTGGCCGCGTTCTCAGCCATTGCCTCGGCATTTGTTGACAATATCCCCGTGGCAGCGACCCTCATTCCCGTAGTAAGCCAAATTGGTGCTGGCTCGCTACCCGCCGAACCTCTATGGTGGACGGTAGTCCTCGGCTGCAACTTGGGGGGCAACGGCACACCGATTGGTTCGATCTCGTGTGTGATCGCTCTCTACACTCTCAAGAAGGAAGTGCATCAAAACGTCGGCTGGGGAGAGTTTATCAAACTCGGGGGAAGTATCATGACTATACAAGTCGCTGGAGCTATCGTCTATTTGCTCCTTTTGCACTACATGAACTGGATTCCCGCATTGCCTTAACTTGATGTCGATGTACCGGCATCACTTTCCAATTCTACTTATGTTTGAACCAACACAACGCGAAGTCGATAACACACTCGAACAGTCGATGGCTATGTTCCAACGAGCAGAAGTTGGAGAAGTGCCCGCACTAGAACCTCGAAAGCCTGGACGTATTTTACTCGTCTTGGATGGTTTCGCGCAAGACGAACTGGGGATCGGCATTGTAGACCGACTGCGTCAACGACTGGGATGCCAAGTAGCCATCTTAGACCTGGGAACCGCTAAATCCACGAGCAAGCACATTTCGATTCCCGATTGGTCAGAGCAATTGGATCCCGATAGCATTTCACCCGACCAGCCGGAGCCTTACGAAAAGATTCTCGCAGCGGTCTCCGATTGGCAGGCCGAGCTTGCCTTGGTTCCCTGCCCCTTTGGGAGAGACTTCGAATCCATCGGATCGGATAGCACTGGAACAGTGATCGATGTCTTACTGGCTCGATCGCCAGTGCCGGTGCTGACGACAAGGGCTCCATTTCACCCTAAGGGCGACGTCTTCAGTCGGATGAGGATCATGTTGTTCGGTGAAAATGAAGCGGCAGCCATGGCAGCGCGTTGGTCCGTAGGGCTAGTCCATCCTGAAGGAAGTCTTGAACTGGTCCTCATAGTTGAAGAAGAATTCTATGAGAATGTGCGTGAAGCAATGAACTCGATCAAGCCCGATGTAAAAATCAGTATCGAGTCGCTAGAAAATGCTTTGGTGCAAACTCATGCCCGTTTGCATGTTGCATTGCAACGCTCCGCCGCAAAGCTAGGATTCGACTATTCACTCAACGTGCAACCTCCGGGGGAGCGTAAACCCTTGCGCGTGGACGATCCTGCCAGCACTCCCCCACTCTTAGTTCTTGCCCACGAACGCACTGACAGTGCTTCCCAGGGTCATGTTAGCAGCTACATTCGTAATTCACCCAACCCCGTCTTAATTATTCATGTTGATTGAATGGCATAAGTATTCTGCAACCACGATGCAAATCATCCGTGAGATAGCGCACTGAACTTGGGGTATTCAAAACACTAAGGTCACACCCAAACTCGCATTGATACTTTTTTGCTTTAAACTTCTATGAGTACGAAATCCATTATCTTCGCTTTACTGGTCATGATCTCGATCAAGCCGGCTTTCGCCGAGCCTGAGGATTTCAATTACGACGAAACAAAGGTCCCTTCCTTCACTCTGCCCGATCTTTTGACGCTTGAAAATGGCGACCGAGTCTCTGACGCAGAAACTTGGAAGAACAAGCGTCGAGCTGAAATCGTTGAACTCTTGGAGAAACACGTTTACGGCCGCGCACCTACCGGTGAAAGTGGTCTTCACTTTGGTGAAGTAGAAATTGACGACAACGCGCTCGGTGGCACGGCGGTTCGTAAACAGGTGAAGCTATGGTTTGACGGCAATGACCAGGAACTAGTTGCCGACTTGCTGATCTATCTGCCCAAGCACGCCGAAGGCCCTGTGCCGATCTTTCTCGGGTTGAACTTCGCTGGCAATCACGCTGTAGCGGACGACCCCGATATTTGGCTGCCGACTTCTTGGGTGCCTGACCGAGACAATGGCACGGTCGAAGACAACCATGCGACTGACAAAGGTCGCGGGTCACAAAGCTCACGTTGGCCCATTCAAGAAACCCTCTCTCGCGGTTACGCCGTAGCGACCATCTATTGCGGAGACATCGATCCCGACTTTGATGATGGTTTCCAGAACGGCGTCCACGCCTTGTTCGACAACGACGACCAATGGGGGACCATCGCAGCCTGGGCCTGGGGACTCAGTCGGGCCTTGGACTACTTCGAAGAAGACTCAGACATCGACCATAGCCGGACCGCCGTCCTAGGCCATTCACGCCTGGGCAAGGCAGCACTCTGGGCGGGCGCCCGCGATGAACGTTTTGCCTTGGTGATCTCAAACGAATCGGGTTGCGGCGGAGCGGCCCTGAGTCGCCGCCGATTTGGCGAGACGGTCGAACGAATCAACACACGCTTTCCTCACTGGTTCTGCAAGAACTTCCACAAGTACAACGATAATGAGGACGAACTCCCCGTCGACCAGCACATGCTCTGTGCACTCATCGCCCCGCGACCGTTGTACATCGCTAGCGCGGAAGGAGACCTTTGGGCCGATCCAAGGGGAGAATTTTTGTCACTCCAATACGCATCGCCAGTCTACGAACTTCTCGGCAAAAACGGCCTGAGCAATCGAGACATGCCCGCAGTCAACGAGCCGATCTCCACCGACGTCGCCTATCACATCCGCAGCGGCAAACACGATATCACACTCTACGACTGGCAGCGCTATCTGGATTTCGCCGACCAACAGCTCCGCGCCCGTTAATTCCGACTTGTTAGCCGCAATGCGGAGCCCCAGCGCAGCAGAGCGCGTCTTCCGCGCTCCGACTCCCCCCCGCCATTCTTCGACAACTCAGCTCTTCGACCTAGCGAGCCACGATAACTCTCACAACGGTTGTAGGAAATCTCACGAATACTCTGTCGAGTACTCGCCGGCTACGTTGACTCTAAGCAACATCATTTCTCTTGCAGCGATGGATTTTCGCAGCATGCGTAGCTTCGTCGAAGAGCTACAGCTTCGCAGCAATCGGCGCAAACTATTATCTGCAATGATGTTACGACTCTTGCCTGTGCCTTTTGGCGGTTCCCGGCACGTCCTCTGCAATCACAACTTGCCAGCGAATCACTCCCAACGCAGGCAACTCAAGAGGAACGAGCCGTGGCAACTAGAAACCGCAAGAGTACGACAGCAAAAGTCAAATCCCCCTCAAAAGCAGCGGCCCGGCAGAACGGCAAACCGACAAGTCCAGCCAAGAATCGATCCTTCAAGGAAGAAGACGAGCAAGACCTCCAAGAAGACGATATCGATGATTCCTCCGACTCTGAGGAGGAAACCGAAAGCGACGATACCTCGGCAATCGACGACCCCGTGCGCATGTATCTAATGCAGATGGGCGAAATCCCCATGCTTTCGCGTGACAACGAGGTTTACTCCGCCAGAAAGATTGAAGCAACTCGGACTCGCTTTCGTCGCTCACTGATGGGCAACGACTTCATGCTGCACGGGGCAGTCGATCTCTTGCAAAAAGTTTACGACGGCAACCTGCGTCTCGACCGCACGATTGAAATCTCCGTCACCAACACGGCAGAGAAGAAAAGAATTCTCAAACGGATCGGCCCCAACCTGGTCACGATTCGCCACTTGTTGTCGCAGAACCAAAAAGACTTTCGAATCGCCGTCAATCGACGAGCAACCGATCAGGTAAAACACGCTGCCTGGCGGCGACTGGTCAACCGACGCAACAAAGCCGTTCGCCTGGTTGAGGAACTGAATATCCGCCTGCAAAAGTTGCTCCCCTTGTGGGAACAGCTGCAAGAAATCTCTGAGCGGATGTCGTCGATCAAGGATCAACTCCGTCGACCCGAGGAACTATTGCACTCTGTGCTGCAGCGTGAGTTCAGCGAAGAGCTGAAATACTTGATGAAGATATCACTCGAAACACCACAGACGCTCCATCGATTGGTACGCAAGACCTCCGCCCGTAAGAATGCCTATGATGCTGCCAAGCGGGAACTCTCAGCGGCCAATTTGCGACTGGTCGTCTCGATTGCCAAGCGGTATCGTAATCGCGGCATGAGCTTTTTGGATCTGATTCAGGAAGGCAACACAGGACTGATGCGAGCCGTCGATAAATTCGAACATGCTCGTGGCTACAAGTTCTCCACGTACGCCACTTGGTGGATTCGTCAGGCAATCACGCGGGCCATCGCGGATCAAAGTCGTACGATTCGGCTTCCCGTGCACATGATCGATACGATGAGCAAGATTCGCACGGTGACGGCTGAGTTCGTGCAGGAATTTGGTCGGGAACCCAACCCCGAAGAGATCGCCGAACGGGCCAAGATCTCCATCGACGATGCTCGTTGCGTTTACAAGATGACGCGGCATCCCCTGTCACTCGATCAACCGGTGGGTGACCACGAGGACAACTACTTTGGTGAATTCCTGGAAGAGCAACGCGACGACGATCCGCTATACGACACGAACTTGGAAGCCCTCAAGCTCAAACTCGAAGAGGTGATGACCGACCTGTCGCACCGTGAAAGGGAAATCCTCCGCCTCCGCTATGGCCTGGCCGACGGCTACACCTACACGCTCGAAGAGGTGGGCAAGATTTTCTCGGTCACTCGCGAACGAGTTCGCCAAATCGAGTCCAAAGCGGTCCGCAAACTTCAATCGCCGTATCGTTGCCGCTCCCTCTCAGGCTTTCTCGATGGCCCCGAGCCAATACCGATGGAAAGCACCTCATCGCATCCCTCCTGAGTAATGAGCGATGCGTCGGTCTTCCTCCCACCGGCGCATCCTCATTGCTAAAGATCGGCAAGCCGATTTATCCCTTCGGGGGTGTGCCACTGGGTTTGCCGGTGCTCTTCTCTTACAGCACGCTCTTGCTCGTTGGCATTGGCCTAGACGTTTCTACTCCAAGATACAAGAAACGGAGGCTTTGAGACGACATGAAGGGATTTGACTACGTGCCTATCCCAATACTGTAGAACGGTACCCTGTCCCGTTTGGAGTTACGCTGTAATTCTCGGGTCGGGGACCCAAGCTACTTTTGAGCAAAATTGGTTCTGGGATGGGATAGGTTCTTAGTTACGACTCGGAGAGTCGTGCTACAACGGGATGGGGATAGTGGGCGGCGGTAGGTGGGAGAGATCGTAGGGTGGGCATCGCCCACCAATTCTCACCCTCGTTCCCATGTTCCGCGTGGGGACGCACCTTCTGCGAGGCTCTGCCTCTGAGTCGCCTTTTGCTCCACAAAAGTAGCGGGGACGGGATACGGGGGACGGCGGAAGGGGCAAACTTCTCTTGAGTAGGAGTAGGATTAGATCGCTCTCGCGATGATTTTAGGTTTGACTTTCTCTTCCCTGTTGTCTCCCTTTGCTACCATTCAAATTGTTTGGTCTTCCCTTTTGCACGGGGTTGACTTTGGTCAAGCGGTAGAAAACTGATCAGGTTTTGCAGCTTATTTAGCAAGCATTCGTGAAGTCGCTTGTCTGCACAGAAGTTTACGGCTGTGGCAGGATTATAGTATGAATTTCCCTGCCAGAATGAACCTGTGGCGGGCCACAACTGAACGAAAGATGAAGCATTTGAGAGTGTCACTTATGTGTCGTCGATATGGCTGCATGGGTTCTTAAGAGAGCACTACGTCTTTCAGTTTCTGCTCTCCGAAATTCACGTTGGGTGGTCCATTTTCAGCGCATAAGTAGGCAGAACAGGGCTCTCTTGATGTTGATTCGGGGCTGCGTCTGAACACTGTATCGATCATTCAACCACGAACAGAAAGAATGAGAAAGAGTTACCATGTCGTGTGTTTAACCCATCTCGCTCGTTGTAAGTCGCAATTTCAGGATAGGGTGCGCGCTGATAGGAATTTGCAACCCAATTGGGTGTTTTTGAACTTCTTAGCTGCCAGAGACGAGAAAAATCTGAAAAAATCGCCTTGCGCTAGATACAGGGGGAGGGGCCGCAGCAGTTACAATGAAAGCCAATTCTGCCGGAAACAGTTCCCGGCTGAACTATCTGGAGAATTCCTTATAGATTAGACCAGTTCGTGCAATTTCGGATTGCACGATTGCAGTCACATGGTTTCATGACTATTTAACCGCACCACTGAATTGCAAGGGGGGGACTAATGCATCGAGTACTATTCGCAATTGTGGCAGCTATCGTAGGCGTAATGATTGCCAATTCCGCTGTTGGTCAGGTGGGCCAGTTTCGTACCGTCGCGCTTAGCGACACTCCGGCACCGGGAATTGCCAGCGGGGTGGACTATGACAGTTTCAGCCCCAGTCTCTTCAAACTTAGCGTCAACGATGCGGGGGAGGTGGCGTATGTCGGTGCTCTCAGTGGTATCGGTGTCGACGCTACGAACGATCAAGCCCTCTTCAGCGAGGGGGGAGGCTCGGGGGCGGTTCCACTGGCGCGCCGGGGCGAGCAAACAGCGGGCCTCCCGACTGGTTTGGTGTTTGGCGATCAGATTTCGGAACCGACGGGAACTGTGGAAGTGCTGCTCAACAACGCAGGACAGACGGCCGGTCGACTCGACATCGAGGGTGGGGCTGCAACCATAAACAGGGCCGTCTTTAGCGACGCAGCCGGGGGAGGTCTATTTAAGCTCGCACGATCGAGGGGCACGATCGATGGAAGCGAGACCATTCCGTCAAGTGATTTGCCAAGGTATGTCGACATTGGCCGACTGCAATTCAATGATGCCGGCCGCACCGCCTTCTGGGCGTCGATCAATGGCACTGGCATCAATGGGTCAAACAACCAAATCATCCAGAGTGAAAGCGGCGGCAGCGGGCTCGAGCCGGTGGTTCAGTCTGGCGTTCCGGCGCCGGGAGCTCCCGACGCTCACTTCGCTGGCTTCGGCTCCGTCATTAGCTTGAACAACGTCGGCGATCTGGCTTTTCTGGCCAATCTGACTGGCAGTGGCGTCACGCCGTCGACTGACTGGGCCATCTACTCCGCAAGCGGCCCGGACCTGTCGCTCATAGCACGTGCCGGCGACCAGGCGGCAGACCTGCCGACAGGCGTGGTCTACGGGAGAGCAACCCCCAGCCTCATTTCGATACACCTGAACGATTCCAACCAACTGTCGTTTTCCAGCCGACTAGAGGGAACCGGTGTCCTCCCCGCAAACGACGAGGCCATCTTCCGCGCGACCGGCGGTGCCATCGAACTCATCGTCCGCGAACGCAGCGAGGTCGGCGGCCTCCTCTCGGGGGTGTTCTACGACAGTCTTGGGATCGTGCAAATGAACCATTCTGGCGATGTGGCGTTCAACACTTTTTTGCGAGGGATGAACGTCAATGCCGACAATCACCAGGCGATCTTCCGCACTGCCAGCGGCGGGCCCCCGATGGTTGTCGCCCGCACAGGAGACCAGGCCCCCGGTCTGGCTGATGGAATCGTGTATTCACAATTTACGGGAGGTCACCATATCAACGACGCGGGACAAGTCGCGTTCCCGGCCGTTCTGACGAATGGCAGCGCCTTATTCAACGGCCTGTTCGTGACCGACCCGCAGGGCGAGTTGAGGCTGCTGACCGCTGTCGGCGAGCTATTCGATGTGAGCGACAACCCACTCTTGCCGGACTTGCGCATCGTGTCGGCGTTGAACGCTTTCGATCTGAGCAACGGGCACGTCGCGTTCTGGGCCCACTTCACAGACGGGAGCAGCGGAGTGTTTGTGACGGTCGTCCCCGAACCTGGCAGTGGTGTGCTGCTGTTGCTGGGGGGCTCCCTAGCCAGCAGCGTTCGTCGGCCAAGATACTACTGGTAATGCACTATCGCAGGCTCGCTCTGGCGAACCCTGGGCTACGATATGCAACCGCGTTGCGGTAATACGTTCTACTTGCCCCGTGTCGCCGCTTGGCACAACCAATCTGTTGCTGTAACCGTCCTTGGTTAGAATAGGCCATCCTGGGCCTCCTTGTGGGTGATGGGGTTGTTGATAAACACCATCTACGCAAGAGAGGCCTTTTTTGCCTAGGTCCTTTCTAAGTAACGACTTGCGGAAGATCTAAGTCCCATTCGCTTAATCGACCGCCGCTAGATACGGCTAAGCTGCGCAACCTGCCTCGGAGTTTCACGCTGAACGCAGGAAGCCTAAAACCGAAAGTGCATTGGCTATGCTCTCCGACGAAGGTTAGGAATTCACAGTTTCCACCCTCGGAGGTTCGCTCCTCATGTCGATACGCGATTTTGGGGAGGGAAAAGGAAGACACTAGCATTTTGAGAAACGAACTGAGTCGTCTTTCGTAGACTAGGGCCGAGCAGTTAGGAACTGGAAGCGAGTGATGGAAGTGTGGTCGCGAAGTTAAGTGGTGCTTCTTACCCTGGCGAGCATGCCCCCACAGGTCAGCACGGTCAAGAGTAAGCTGCTTGGTTCCGGGACGTATTTAAACTTGAGCAAGTAGATATCTTGGCTGCCATAACTCGCATTACCAAGTATACCGGGAGTCTGACCTGATAGGTAGACGTTGCCAAGTCCATCGGCAGAAAGCGCATAAAACGAATCGTAGCTACTAGAACCCACTTGTCCACTCCAGATGTGGGTGCCAGTGGAATCGAACTTGGAGACGAAAGTATCGATACTTCCGGCATTGGGTGCCGCTAAGCTGCCTGCGGTATTTCCGCCTACATAGACATTTCCCAAGGCATCGGCAGAGGCACTAAAGACCGCCTCGCTTGCACTCGTGCCAAACTGCTCGGTCCACAGCTCGGTACCGTTGATGTCGAACTTGCTAACGAACCCATCGCCGAATGAGCCAGCGTTCGTTCTAGCCAAATCGCCCTGCGTAGATCCCGCCAAGAAAACGTTGCCCGCACCATCGGCCGAAACACCGTGGCCCAGGTCAGCCTCAGTG